>JAPLNB010000330.1 GCA_026693085.1 Planctomycetota bacterium
GAACGTCGGCTTCGGAGCCGTCGGCGCCATGATGATCGCCGGCGCCATCTTCTGGTTCTGGGGATCACGATACCTCGATCACGATACCGAAAATGCCTCCCATCAGCTCGATCCCCCTAACGACCTTCCTGCCAACAAGCCGATCCCGCACACAACGGCTGGACCACAAGGTTAATCAGACCAACAGCTCGCCAAGCTTCCTGCACGGGTCTGGCAGCAGGCCATCGGGTTCATCGCCGCTCAGCCGGCCTTTTATCAGTTCCCGAATCACCTCATCTTCCCCGCTGTGGTTGATCCCGACGACTTGCGAGATACTCCCGCTGCCATCCACGCCGATCTCCACGAAATCCGCTGAATCCACCGTCGTATTGCCCCGGACAACTCGCCGCGACCCTATCCTTGTTGCGGTGTTTGACACCGGGCAACGTGCCGATATCATCTTCATCTGAGGTTACCTTATGCGCTTCCGTCCCATAATCCCCATTACCATTCGTCCATCGCGACGATTTGGCCGCGCGTAAGGGTGCCTGGCGGAGAGATTTGATCAACCCTGAGGCGACGGCTTCAGGGTTTCTTGTTGTTCCGGGTGATTGATGGATGATCGACCGCACAAGCTCACCTATGCCCTCGAGGCCCGCGAACGCCCGCTAAGGGAACTGCTCCTGCTCGCCGTCCCAACCGTTGCGCAAATGGCATCCTATACGCTGATGCAGTTTGCCGATCGCTGGATGCTCGCCTATGTCGGCGATCTGCAAGCCACCGCCGCCGGCACCGCTGGCATCGTCTACTTCTGCGTCATCGGCTTCGGATTCGGCGTGCTGCTGGTTGTCAACACCTTCGCCAGCCAGAGCTTCGGCCGGTGCGATTATCGATCGGCCGGACGATACCTCTGGCAGGGATTGTGGTTCGGCGTCGCCTTCGGTCTGGCGGCCATGCTGCTCTACCCCGTCGCTCAATCGCTGTTCCTGAAAATGGGGCACCCGCTGCCCGTCGCAACGCTCGAGGCCGATTACCTGCGAGTCCTCACACTCGCAGGTTCCCTGAAGCTTGCTTCCACCGCTCTAAGCCAGTTCCTGATGGGCATCCACCGCCCGATGGTCGTCTTTCTGGCCGCCGCCTCCGGCGTCGTCATCAACCTCTTCTTTAACTGGATCTTCATTTACGGCCATTGGGGATTCCCCGCCATGGGCGTGGCGGGGGCCGCCTGGGGAACCAATGCCGCCGTCCTCGTCGAATTGCTCGTCATGGCCGCTTACGTCGCCGCGCCCGCCATGGTCCGAACTTTCAACACCCTCGACTGGAAGCTCCGATGGGATATGCAGCGAACCCTCCTGCGCGTCGGCCTTCCGGCTGGGTTCCAACTCATCTGCGACGTCGCCGCATGGACCGTCTTCCTCAATATCATCATGGTCAGCTTCGGCACCGCCGCCCTCAGTGCCAACAGCTTCGCCTTCACCTACATGCACATGAGCTTCATGCCCGCCATCGGCGTCGGCGCAGCCGTCACCGCACTCGTCGGCAAGTACATCGGCATGAAACGCTACGACCTCGCCGAACGCCGGGCACATCTGGGATTCTTCGTCTGCGCAATCTACATGGTCGTCTGCGGCGCAATGTTCTTTCTGTTCCGCAACGACCTCATCAGGCTCTTCAGCAACGACCCCCAGGTCCTCCGCATCGGCGCCGTCACCATGATCTTCGTGGCCGCCTATCAGATCTTCGACGCCATGTTCATCGTCTACGTCGGGGCGCTTCGCGGCGCCGGCGATACCCTCGTCCCCGCCGCCGTACAAGCCGTGCTCGTCTGGACGATCGTCGTCGGGGGCGGATTCGCAACCACCAGGTACGCCCCGCAATATGGCGTCAGCGGCCCCTGGACCCTCGCCACCCTGTTCGGTGCATTGCTCGGTTTCTACCTGCTCCTCCGGTTCAAACGTGGCCGCTGGAAGAGCATTCGCCTTCATCCTGATGAGCCAATCCCCACCGCGCAACTGGCCGCCGATTCGATTACAGCCTCGAACTCTCTGCAAGCAACGGATTAACATTTAACCACATACCCATGACTGCTGACACAACCAAAAAGAGCTACAAAGACACGTTGAACCTCCCACAGACCGCCTTCCCCATGGAGGCCAAGCTCGTCCAGAACGAGCCTATCCGCCTCGCCAAGTGGCAGCAGATGAACCTCTATCAACTGCTCATGCAGGCTCGGGAATCCTCTCCCAAATGGGTCCTCCACGACGGCCCGCCCTTCGCCAACGGCGACATCCACATCGGACACCTCATCAACAAAACACTCAAAGACGTCGTCCAACGCTTCCGCTCCATGGAAGGCTTCCAAACCCCCTACGTCCCCGGCTGGGACTGCCATGGCCTGCCCATCGAACACAAAATCCAGGAGAAATTCGGCTCCAAGCTCCGCGAAATGCCCACCGCCCACGTCCGCCAGGAGTGCTACCAATACGCCGAACACTACGCCAAGGTCCAATCCGAACAATTCCAACGCCTCGGCATCCTCGGCGACTGGGCCCACCCCTATCTGACCATGGCCCCCGAATACGAAGCCTCCACCCTCGAAGTCTTCGCCCGTTTCGTCGAGAACGGCCTCGTCTACAAAAAGCTCAAGCCCGTCCCCTGGTCCATCTCCAACCAAACCGCCCTCGCCGACGCCGAACTCGAGTATAAAGACGTCGAGGACCTCAGCATCTTCGTCGAATTCCCCGCCGCCGACTCCGCCAAAGTTCGCTCGCTCTTCGGCAACGCCCCGCCTCAGGAGGTCTCCTTCCTCGTCTGGACCACCACCCCCTGGACCCTCCCCGGCAACCTCGCCATCGCCGTCCACCCCGAAGTCACCTATGCCCTCGTCCAATACAGCCGCAACGCTCAGGAACGTCTCGGCGTCGTAGCCGAAGACCTCGTCAACACCGTCTTCAAATCCCGCCGCGGCATCGACAGTTTCCAAGTCCTCGCCACCACCAAAGGCCACGCTCTGGTCGACGCCAACCTCGAATACAACCACCCCTTCCTCGACCGCCGCGGCCGAATCCTCCCCGCACTCTACGTCACCACCACCGACGGCACCGGCCTCGTCCACACCGCCCCAGGCCACGGCGAAGACGACTACGCCACCGGCATCACCAACGGCCTCGACGTCTACTGCCCCGTCCTCCACAACGGCCGATTCGACGATTCCGTCCCCGACTATCTCCGCGGCCTCAATGTCTTCGACGCCAACCCCGTCATCATCAACAAACTCCGCGAGTTGAACCTCCTCTTCGACGAAACCAAAATCACCCACAGCTACCCCCACGACTGGCGCAGCAAAAAGCCCGTCATCCTTCGCGCCACCGAACAATGGTTCATCTCCGTCGACAAACCCTTCTCGCTTTCTTCCCCCTCGCCCGACGCCGCCCAACCGGCGGAGAAACTGCAGTTCGATATCCCGGCCGATTTTGCTGAAGCACGCACTGCCACGAAGCAGTTTCTCGGCGCGGTCGCCCGTCAGCAATTCACCCCGGACACCGTCTTCGCCTTCAGGCTTGCATTGGAAGAAGCCCTCATCGACGCCATCAAACAGGGCACCGGGCTTGATCGCAGCAAAACAGTGCATCTGGAAGTGAGCGTCTCACAAGACGAGCTATTGCTCGTTGTCGCGGGACGCACCCTCAAGTTCGATCGTGCGAGCGGCAAAGCACAGTCCCTCCGCCAGCGCGCCCTCGCCGCCGTCGCCCAGGGAATCCAAATGATCCCCGACTGGGGCCGCGCCCGCATCGCCGGCATGCTCGAATCCCGCCCCGACTGGTGCATCTCCCGCCAACGCGCCTGGGGCCTCCCCATCCCCGTCTTCTACAACGAGCAAGGCCATCCCCTCCTCACCCCAGACTCCGTCCGCGCCGTCGCCAAAACCTTCGCCCACAAAGGCAGCGCCGCCTGGTTCACCGACTCCCCCGCCGACCTCCTCGGCGACTACGACCCCGGCCCCAACTTCCCCAAGGACCAGCTCCGCAAGGAAAAAGATATCTTCGACGTCTGGTTCGAGTCCGGCAGCTCCTGGAACGCCGTCCTCCGCGCCCGCCCCGACCTCACATTCCCCTCCGAAATGTACCTCGAAGGCTCCGACCAGCACCGCGGCTGGTTCCAGCTCTCCCTGCTCACCAGCCTCGGCGCCACCGGCCTCCCCCCCTTCAAACAGGTCCTCACCCACGGCTTCATCGTCAAGACCGACGGCACCAAGGTCTCCAAGAGCGACAAGGAATATGTCACCGCCACCCAGGAAATCAACAAACACGGCGCCGACCTGCTCCGCCTCTGGTGCTGTTCCGTCGATTACCAAAACGACATCCCCACCAGTCCCAAGGTCATCCAGGAGTTTGCCGACAAATACCGCAAGATACGCAACACCCTCCGCTACCTCCTCTCCAACCTCTACGACTTCAACCCCGCTTCTGACTCCAGGGACGTACCGCAAAACAGCCTCGACGGCTGGGCCCTCGCCGAACTCGACCAGCTCATCACCGACACCACCGCCGCCTTCGACACCTACCAGCTCCACCGCGCCTTCCGCCTCCTCCACGACTTCTGCGCCGTCCAGCTCAGCGCCCTCTACGGCAACGCCATGAAAGACCGCCTCTATTGCGAATCCCCCAACTCCCCCCACCGCCGCCGTTCCCAGACCGTCATGCACAAAATGGTCGTCGCCCTCACCAAGCTCCTCGCCCCCATGCTCGTCTTCACCGACGACGAAGTCTGGGAGCACATCCAGCACAAATCCCCCGAAGACGCCAACCTCCCCAGCGTCCACTTGGCCCTGCTCCCCAAACCCTCCGGCCAATCCGTCTCCGCCGAGCAGCGACACGATTGGAAGCTCCTGATGGACCTCCGCGACCAAGCCCTGCTCCAACTCGACGCCCTGAAAAAAGAAAAGGGCATGAACAAAGCCATCGAAGCCGAGGTCGTCTATCAGGTCGATGACGCGACTCGCGCCCGCCTCGAACCCTACGGCCCCGACCTCGAAGACCTCGTCGGCGCCGGCTCCTACAGCTTCCAGAAAGCCCAAGGCCCTGCCGTGGGAATCAAAATCCTCGATCGCCGCGAATCCTACAAAGCCTGCGCCCGAAGCTGGAAACGCCGCCCCGACGTCGGCCAAGACCCCCAATACCCCGACCTCACCGCCCGCGACGCCGCCGCCGTCCGTGCCGCTGCAAAATGACAAACCCAATCCACCAATCTTCACGAATCCACACGAATCAACTTAACATTTGTGGAGATTCGTGAAGATTCGTGGAAAATAGTCGCCATGAGCCTCTCCCCCATCAAACTCGCCGTCCTCGCCTCCGGTGGCGGCACAACCCTCCAAAACCTCATCGACAAAATCGCCGCCCACGACCTCGACGCCGAGGTCAAACTCGTCATAGCCTCCCGCCCCGGCATCAAACCCATCGACCGCGCCGCCGCCGCCCGCATCCCCTGCCACATCATCGACCGCAAACACTACGACTCCGTCGCCGCCTTCAGCCGCCCCATCTTCAAGCTCTGCGACGACGCCAACGTCGACCTCATCTGCCTCGCCGGATGGCTCAACCTCCTCGCCATCCCCCCCAAGTACCACCATCGCATCATGAACATCCACCCCGCCCTCCTCCCCAGCTTTGGCGGCAAAGGAATGTTCGGCCACCACGTCCACCAGGCCGTCCTCGACCACGGCTGCAAAGTCTCCGGCTGCACCGTCCACTTCGTCGACCAGCAATACGACACCGGCCCCATCATCATCCAACGCACCTGCCCCGTCCTCGATGACGACACCCCCGACACCCTCGCCGCCAGAGTCTTCGACCAGGAAAAACTCGCCTACCCCGAAGCAATTCGCTTATTTCAGGAAGGCCGCCTGAACGTTGCGGGCCGCCGTGTTGCGATCACGCCGAGCGAACGCGATCCCTTTCTTGCACTTGCCAGTGGTCTTCCTCGCACCGTGGAGGCCAAGATGCCAGATGAACGCAAGAAGGCCGAGGAAAGATACTATCTTGCGAAGTTCGCAGAGGCGTCTCGCCAGATCGCGCTCCACGAAATACCGAAGGTACTAACGGAGGAAAGCCCAGATGTTGTCATAACGAGGCAAGAGCATCGTATTGGCATTGAGGTGATGCGGCTTTACAGGCCCGACGTTCCAGGAGAAACGGGTATAAGCCAGCTTCCGTCGCGTGGCAGCAAAGCGCGCGAGCAAGATAGTCTTCGTAAGCGAGTTGCAGAACGTGCTGCAGAGATGTTTGATGAAGACGGGTCAGACGCGCTTGGTATCCGAGTGACATTCTGCCAGGGTGTTGACCTTGAGAAACGCGATGTTGAGAAAATAGCTTCGGTTGTCAAACAGAATGTGGACTTAAATATCTGGAGATCTCAACCTGGCACATTCTGCATTGTGAACATGAGTAGCAGCTTATGGCATCCATCACTGGACGAGGTACGCTGCCAACTGTTGCCCGATGCGCCCAAATCCTTCGGATTGTGCGATAACGGTGACAGCGTACCAATGGTGGGCTCCAAGTTCCTGAAGAACAAGATAACCGAGAAGCAAAAGCACCTTTGTGAATATCGCGCAAAATGTGACGAGATTTGGCTATTGTTGGTTATCCGTCACCTCGAGTCCTCAACTTTCCTCGACCTAAGTCAGGAGGCACGCGATCACGTGTATTCGACAGGCTTTGATCGCATATTCGTCCTCACGGGCTACTCAAGATATGTCGAACTCAAAGTGACGCCTGCTGACGGGACCGCTTTATAGGGAAATGCTGCCTCCGCGAAATAGCAGCGCGCACGCTCCGGTATCCTGGACCCATTTCGCTGCACCTCCCCGCGCCAAATAACGAACAGCCAAAAAAAACAACTAACCACTGACCGCCAACAACTAGCCTCACCTCCCCAACTCCCTCCCCCTCTCCGCCGCCCGCTTCACCCCCGCCACAATCCCTTCCCCCACCCCTCGCCCCTCCATCGTCTCAATCGCCGCCTGCGTCGTCCCATTGGGGCTGGTCACCTTCCGCCTCAACTCCCCCGGCGAATCCTTCGAGCTTACCATCATCTTCGCCGCTCCCGCCGCCGTCCGCGTCGCCAGCAAATGCGCCTGCTCCCCCGTCAGCCCCATCTCCACCCCAGCCTTCACCATCTGCTCCACCAGATAGAAAAAGTACGCCGGCCCAGACCCGCTCATCGCCGTCACCGCATCCATCTTCTCTTCCGGCAGCTCCAAAACCGTCGCGGCCGCCTCAAAAATCCTCCGCGCCGCCGCCAAATCCTCCCCCGTCGCATTCCGCCCCCCCGAGATCACCACCATCCCCTCCCCAACCAGCATCGGCGTGTTCGGCATGCTCCGCACGATCCGCCACGCCTTCCCAGCCCCCAGATGTCTCTCAATCGCCACTGATGAAATCCCCGCCATGATCGAAACCACCAGCGTATCGGCGCTCATCGCCTGCCCCATCCCCGCCAACGCCTCTGCCATCTTCTGTGGCTTGACGCTCAGGATCACCATTCTCGATTCGCGCGCCGCCTCCGCATTGTCATCAACGGCCCGGATCCCCAGCCCGTTTTGAAACGCTTCTCGCCGTTGCGCCGACACATCCGCGACGATAATCTGGTTGGCCCCGAGCACCTTTCCCGTTAGCACTCCGCGAACGATTGCCTCTGCCATGTTCCCCGCACCCACAACGCCCACTTCGTACCTCATGTCAGTTCCTCAAAAAAAGAAGGGGCGGTCCGCAGACCGCCCCGATGAACTCTCAAGCAAGATGAGTTTAGTCGATCGGGCCGTTGATTTCCTCATGCACCGAGCGAGGGGCCGTGACGATCAGGTTGCCATTGAAAAAGCGGATAGACGCTTTTCCGCCGTTGTCCGTCCAGACGGACGGCTGAACCGTTTCCTTGATCATGTCTATGAGTTCCTTGGCCTTCGCGTCCTTCTCCTTGTTCTGCGTATTCGGCGTGCTGCCAAACATCCCGCCGCCGCCGCTACCGCCACTGCTGCCGCCATACCCACCCCCGCCACCACCGCCCCGGCTGCCACCACCACCGCTGCGGCCACCGCCACCACCACCGTAGCTGCCGCCACCGCCACCGCCACCGCCACGGCTACCGCCACCGCCACGGCCACCGCCGCTACCACCGCTACCACTGCTGTTGCCCAATTCAAAGTCAGGCACCGTAAATTCCGGCGCCTCGATCAACAGATCCTGTACCGGATACACGAGCGTGAACATCTGTGCGTCCGCGATCTCTTTGGTCGTCACCTCAATCACGCCCTCGTCCACATAAAATGTGAGCGTCGGGCCACCTGCCACCTCCGTCAGCAACAGCGTCAACACTTTCCGCAGCGTTACCTGACGCAGCTTGATGTTGACCGTCGTGTCCGGCGTCACTCCCGCCTGCTCAATCGCCTTCCAGTGCACCTGGACGTTCACCCCGCTGACGTCCCGAAGAAAATCGATGGCGTCACGCAGCGTGACATTGGTGAAATTGATCGCGGGGATCGTCTTGTTCAACGCGATCTTCGCCTGTGCGTTCGGACTGACGCCACACGCAGTGCCAGCCAAAGCCAGCACCGTCCCGAACAAAACTCCCAAGGCTGTTTTGCGGAGCATTAGATGGTCTCCCTACGGTGTTAATCTCTACAACGCCGCTAAGCTTGTTACGCATTGTATCGTCCGCTCGCTTGAAGTGCGAACAAAATAAAAACCGGATTCTTGGCCTTGGCCACCCGCCAACGCCCCCGCCGATTCCTGGCAATCCAATTGCTGGACAGAATCCAGGTGCCAGCGAAAACGTTTCACTCGTCTCGATATATAAATATCCCTATACACTATACTTACGATCTGGCCGAGTCTGTGCTCAACATCCCGGCTACAATCGAGTCACGTTGCCGTCGCATCCGCTGCAGGCTGAATGCGAAGAGTGTCGAGTCGCATGCCTCAGTCGATCGGGCCGCCGATTTCTTCGTGCACCGAGCGCGACGCCGTGACCACCAGGCTGCCGTTGAACCATTGAATCGAAGCCTTCCCCCCGCTGGTGTCCTTCCACACCTTGGGCTGCACGATTTCCTTGATCATGTCAACCAGTTCCTTGGCCTTGGCATTCTTGTCCCTGTTCGACGTGTTGCCGCCCGCGGGAAAAAGGTTGTTGCCATTGCCGTTCGCGCCGCCCTCGCTCCGATAGCGGCCGGCGTCACCGTTGCCCCCGGCCCCGCGCGTGCGGCCCCCCCCATTTCCGCCACCGCCCTCATTGCCAAGCATGAAGTCCGGAACCACAAACTCCGGCGGCTCGGCCAGAAGATCCTGTACCCAATACACCTTCGTGAACATCTGCCCGTCAGCCATCTCACGGGTCGTCACCTCGATCACCCCGTCATCAATGTAATAAGTGAGCGTCGGGCCACCCGCCACCTCCGTCAGCAACAGCGTCAACACCTTCCGCAGCGGCACCTGCCGCAGCCTCATGTTCACCATCGTGTCCGGTGTCACCCCTGCTTGCTCCAGCGCCTTCCAGTGCACTTGAACATTCACCCCGCTGATCTCACGCAGGAAATCGATCGCGTCACGCAACGGCACATTCGTGAAACTGATCGCGGGAATGGTTCGCCCCAGTGCCATCTTCGCCTGCACATTTGGACTTGCGCCCAATGCACTGCCCGCTACTGTGAGTAACATCCCCAACACAAGCCCGAGCGTCATGGTGCGGAACATAGGTGTCTCCTATAAGGTGTGAATCTCTATGATGTCGCCGCAACACTCTAGTATATCGTCTGCTCGGCAAAGGTGTGCAAGAAAATCTTTTTTTGGATCACAATTTTCAGGGCGACTGCCACCTCGGCACCGCCCAGTACGCGCAGAGCGGTCGCCAGTGACCTCCCAACGACGCCATGTCCGCAGTTTCCCCCATCCCACTTAGCTCAAATCTCCCACCTGACGCGCACCACGTCCGAGCACGCCCGCCGGCATGCAAAACAACCGCTTTCTCCCCTCTCCCGGTACTCCGGGAGAGGGTTGGGTGAGGGCTTCCTTTTTTTCCTCGCCAAGCATCCCGAAAGCGCGTTAGATTGAACTCTCCGCGCACGGGGTACACTCAATCGGGAACCGCTATAAAGCGACGCCGCACCCTGCGCCGAACGCACAGACCGCGGGCCGACCTTTAAACCGCGACACGCCTCTGTCTGCTTTGTGCTGGCTATTCCACCCACCCCATGCCTTCGGAATCCGACCCTATGGAGTCGTATTCCCCGCCTCAGCCGCGACCGAGACGAGGACTCTTCTACTTCGTCTTCCACCCCCTTCAACCCCTTCTTGAACTCCACGATCCCCTTGCCCAGGCTACGGCCAACCTCCGGCAACCGCTTGCCGAATATCAGCAACCCGAACAGCGCGATCAGAATCCACTCGGCGCCCCCAGGCATGCCCCAAGCCAAGCCAGATGATACGGTGGCATTCATCATCAATGTCTCCAACATCGGCGGCTCTCCTTTTCTTTCCCAAACACGATACGAAAATACCCGAACCACCTATTATACCCCAAAACTGAACAAAGGTTAAACCCGTCCCGACCGCAAAATCTGCAGTAGCGTGGCGAGGTCCCCCGGTAGCGGGGCCTGCAACGTCATCTGCTGGAACGTCCCCGGATGCACAAACGTGATCTCGTATGCGTGCAAAGCCTGCCGTTCCAGCCGAAACGCCCCCGCCTCAAAAACCCGACCCCCATACACCGTATCGCCCACAATCGGATACCCCCTCGTCGACAAATGCACCCTGAGCTGATGCGTACGACCCGTCTTGGGCGACAACTGCAGCAACGCAAACCGCCCCGAACCCTGACCCGCTGTCACCGCCTGCTCAAAAATATCCAAAACCTCGTATTTCGTGATCGCCTGCCGACCACCGTGTTCCACCTTACGCACCGCCTGCTTCTCCCGCACATACCGGTCACGACCGATCGGCATGTCGATCACGTCCGCCAGCAACGGCGGGACCCCGTGAACCACCGCCAGATACGTCTTCTGGATCGTCCGGTTCTCAAACTGCCGCGCCAGCCGCCAATGCGCTTCATCGCTCTTGGCCACCAGCATCACCCCCGTCGTGTTCCGATCCAGCCGATGCAGGATCCCCGGCCGCCATGCCCCGTTCACCGTGCTCCACTTCTGCCCGTAATATGCCAGCCCATTAACCAGCGTCCCCGTCCATCTGCCCCTTGCTGGATGAACGATCAGGCCCGCCTGCTTGTTCAACGCCAAAAACAGCTCGTCCTCATAAATAATGTCCAGCGGAATCGGCTCCGGAACCAACTCCGTCACCGGCTGCGGCGGCGCCACCATCTGTACAATGTCCCCAGCCCTCGGATGGTAGCTGGCCTTGATGACCCTGCCGTTAACCTTGACCATGCCCTCGTCGATCAGTCGCTGCACCGCCGCCCGCGACAGATGCGATACCCGATCAGTCAGGTACTGATCCACCCGCCGAGTCAGGTTCTTGCTGACGCGAAACCGGAAATGCTTGACATCCCCCTCCGATTCATCTTCTGCCGCATCCGGCAGAAAATCGCCTTCGTCGTTGGGCTCAAAATCGTCAGGATGATCGGTATCCAGCGATGCCATTCTCTTCTTATCGCGCCGGTCGCGTGGTTGCCGAGGTCCCCGGTGCCGGAGAAACCGGCCCTGTGGTGGAAACCATTGCAGCCTCCGGCCCTGCCGCCTGCATGGCCGCCGCCTGCGTCGCCGCCGCTTGCATGGCCGCCGCCTGCGTCGCCGCAACCAGCCACACCGGCTGCTGAACCCGCGGGATCTGGTCCAACTGCCAATTGGCCTCGTCCTTCAGAACCTGCGGAGCATCCGCCGCATTCGTCACCGCCTGATACTGCTCCGTCGCCACCGCCCAGTACTTGTTCGTCGGCGCCGTTGAACCCTTGCTCGCACGGTCCAGATCAAATCCCCGCTGTTCCGCCACTGCCCCCAAACCCATATGCGCCGCCGCAATCAAATACCCCTGCTCCTTCTGCGCACCCAGGGCCTTGCCATACGCCTCTTCGGCCTTGGCCAGGAGCTGATCATGCGGCAGTGCCGGCCGATACAATTCAGGCTGCGTCGCCGCTTCGGGCCGATCCGGATAATTCGCCAGCGCCCAGAAATAATCGCCCAACGTCAAATGCCCCAACGCCTGAACCTGCGGACTTTCGGATCGGTCCATCGCCTTCATCACCAGATCGGTAACACCCGAAATCTGTCCTGGAGGAACCCCGGCTTTCAGGTCGTTCACCAAGTCCTTCGCTGCCGCCAACCTTAACGCGGCCTCTTCCGCCGCAACCCGGGGCGCGTTGATCCGATATCGCACCAGCACAACCACCAGCGCAAGGAAAATCACGCCCAACAGCACTCGCGTGCCGTATTGCTGGGCCAGTTGCGGAAACCGCCATCGCAGCCATAGGGCCAGCGAATTTGTCTGCAGCTCATGCCGCCGTTCAGCTTTCATAAGGTGGGGAAGTGTAATGGGGCCATTCCCTGAAAGCAATCAACCTGCAACCTCCTTGTGCCGCGGACTGTAACCTGGACTTCTGACCAACTCACACTCGTCTTGACGCTTCGATCGGGGCAAGTTCCGATCTGCCGCCCCGATTGCACCCCTCATTTGCTTGACTCCGCTGCCATCTACTTTTATTCTCGTCGTAGCGGGCTCTGCTTCACACGCCGTGACTGTTGCTGGCACTGGCCGCGGATGGTGTGCCGGCCTGCTGCGGCCGACCGGAAACCCGATTTGGTACGCCTAAAAAAGGCCGACAGCGTCGTCGAGTGCCCTCACCTTTGGAGACCAGCGTCATGATGCGATTGGCTCGTTTTCTACCATCGGTCGCTATCGCTACTGCTCTTGCGTTGTCACTGGTGCGGGTCCATCCCCTGCTCGGGCAGCCGGCTCCTGCCACCCAGCCCGCTGAACTCGCCCTCGCCGCGCCCGCGGCCACCCAGCCCGCCCCCGCCGCCCCCGCGACTGCCGATCCTCTCCCCACCACCCCCGAGATGGCCCGCCTTGCCGATGATTTCTGGCACTACGCCTCCGTAGCTCGCTACGACCTGGCCAAAGCCCAGGCCGATAGGATCATCGCCGCCTCCACCGACCCCGCCGCCGTACTCAACGCCTTCGAATCCGTCGTCGCCAGCCGAAACCGCCTCGTCCCCTCCGAACGCCGCGTCGAGCTTTACGAGCGGCTCCTCGCCTGGCAACGCGTCCCCGAGATCCGCGACTCCTCCGCCAAGCTCCTCGGTGTTTTCAACAAAGCCAAGCAGTCCCGCCGTGCGGACGCCGCTTTCATCGAAACCAACATCCAACGCCTCTCCGTTAACGCACGCGCTTACATGCTCGCCATGGAACAGCTCCGACAGAGCGGCGAACTCGCCGTCCCCATTATGCTCAGTTACCTGCGAGAACCCGCAAAAAAACCCCACTACATCGCCATCCGCACCGCGCTCCGCGATCTCGGTCAGAAATCCCTCAACCCCCTCCTCGCCGCCACTGAA
This sequence comes from Planctomycetota bacterium, assembly GCA_026693085.1. Taxonomy (GTDB): domain Bacteria; phylum Planctomycetota; class Phycisphaerae; order Tepidisphaerales; family Tepidisphaeraceae; genus JAPLNB01. Next base: position 13,538 of record JAPLNB010000330.1, read on the forward strand.
ATGAAAGACTGGAACACCCTCCTCTGGGTCGTCTCCGCCCTTGGCGACATCGGCTACGACAATGCCATCCCCTGCCTCGTCCGACTCTATCAGACCAAAGAAACCCCAGACTCCGTCAAGTCCGCCGTCCGCGAAGCACTCCTCCGCCTCAACGTCACCAACCCCGGCGAACTCAACCTCGCTCAACTCTATTACGAGTTGGCCGAACGTTTCTACTACGACAAAGCCTCCATCGTCGTCGAGCCTGGCAGCACCGTCGGATTCATGTGGACCTGGACCGAACGCGGCCTCAGCAAGCAAAATGTCCCCGCCGTCATCTTCAACGAAGACCAGGCCCTCCGCTGCTGCGAATACGCCCTCCGCGCCGATTCCACCCGCGCCGATGTCGTCAGCCTCTGGCTCGCCGCCGCCTACAAACGCGAAGTCGAGCTTCCCGAAGGCGCCCCCGATCCCATGTGGGACGACAAGCACCCCGCCACTCACTTCTACGCCGTTGACGCCGGAACACAGCACCTCAACCCCGTCCTCGCCCGCGCGCTCCGAGACCACAACTCCCCCATCGCACTCAAGTCCATCAAGAGCCTCCAGGAAATCGTCGGCTCCAGCAGCCTCCTCACCGAAGACGCCGACAAGCCCATTCTCGCCGCCCTGCGCTACCCCGACCGCCGCGTCCGTTTCGAAGCCGCCTTCACCGTCGCCCAAGCACTCCCCCAAAAGCCCTTCACCGGCCAGGACCGCGTTGTCCCCATCCTCGCCGAAGCCCTCGCACAGACCGGAAAGCCCGGAGTGCTCATCGCCGCCAAGTCCCAGGACAAATTCAACGAACTCAAGGGCAAGCTCTCCCCCGCCTACAACACCGCCGGCGCCCCCAACGCCGACGCTGCCATTGCCGCCGCCGCAACCCTCAGCGGTGTCGATATCGTCATCATCGATGAGGACAACCCCGGCATCGATCACCTCTTCACCGCCGTCCGCGAAAACGTCCGCCTCGCCGGCGCAGGTATCCTCATCCGCGTCACCTCCGAGGTCGCCTCCCCCTACGCCACCATCGCCCAGACCAACCCCCTCATCAGCGTCACCGCCGCCAAAGACGACGGCCTCGCCCCCGCTGTCGAAGCCGCCCGAAAACGCGCCGGCGGACTCCCCATCGACGAAAAACTCGCCACCGCCTACGCCCTCCGCTCCGCCGAACTCCTCGCCAAGCTCGCTGTCTCCCGCGGCCAAGTCCTCGACCTCGCCGCCGCACAAAGCACACTCCTCGCCGCTCTCGACGATGCACGACCCGACATCATCAAAGCCTCCGGCAACGTCCTGGCACTCCTGAACTCCAATCAAGCCCAGGTCGGCCTCCTCCTCAAGTCCATGGACGACAAAACCCCAGACGAATTGAAGATTGCCCTCTTCAAGAACCTCGCCACCAGCGCCAAGTTCTTCGGCAACCTGCTCGACCCCCCCCGCGTCGATGCCCTCACCAAATTCGTCGGCGTCACCACCAACCTCGACGTCCGCTCCGCCGCTGCCGAGGCCCACGGCGCTCTCAATCTTCCCGCCGATCAACTGAAAACGCTCATCCTCGAACAGAGTAAGAAGTAGTAAAGCAGTTGATCGCTCGCTGACCACGGCCTCCGGCCCGTTGGCTCGGAGGCCTCTTTTTTTGGCCTCTTCGTTCGTAGTGCGGGCTTCAGCCCGTATTGGACCCGAAGCCCGAACCTATAGTCTTCAAACCCATGGACCGCGCCTCGCTCGAAACATCTTCCACCTTTCTGCCCGCCTGCTCCCCCGCGGTCGAGTCCAACCGCGATCTCCTCCGCCAAGTCCTCCTGCTATCCATGCCCGTCCTCGCCGAGCACGCTTTCCACATCATCGTTGGCCTCACCGATACCTATATGGCCAACCACCTCCCAAAAAACGCCCCCGCCGCCGCCTCCGCCGTCGGAACCATCTCCTATTTCCTTTGGTTCATCGGCCTCATCATCTCCTCCATCGGCACCGGCGCCACCGCACTCATCGCCCGCGCAAAAGGCGCCCGACACCGCTCCCTCGCCAACTCCGTCTGTGGCCAGGCCATCAGCGCCGCCGTGCTCCTCGGCATCACCGTCGGATTTGCCATGTATTGCTCCAACGGCCTTCTCATCGCCCTCACCGGCCTCGAAGGCGACGCCCCCAGCCTCGCCGCCGATTACCTCCACATGCTCTGCTGGTCCGTCCCCTTCAGCACTCTCATGTTCGTCGCCAATTCCTGCCTCCGCGGCGCCGGAGACACCCTCACCCCCGCCCTCTCCATGATCTTCGTCGACCTCGTCAACATCTTCTTCACCTACAGCCTCACCCGCGGCGCCTTCGGACTGCCAGAAATGGGCTTCAATGGCATCGCCGTCGGAACCGTCATCGCCTACATCGCCGGCGGAATCCTCCTCTTCGTCGTTCTCCTCGCCGGCCGCGGCGGCGTACGCCTCCATCTCCATCGCCTCCCCCCTCACTGGATCACCCTCAAACGCCTCTTCCGCATCGGAATCCCCAGCGGCGTCGAAAGCCTACTCGTCTGGATCGCTCAGTTCGCCGTCCTCCACGAAATCAACCGCTTGGACGTCACAAACATCATCCCCACCGCACACAGCAACGCCATCCGCATCGAAGCACTCTCCTACATGGCCGGATTCGCCGTCGCCACCGCCGCCGCAACCATGGTCGGACAAAGCCTCGGAGCCAAAAACCCCCGCCGCGCCTCACGCTGCGCCTACCTCTGCTACGCCGTTGGCGGTGGCTTCATGACCCTCTGCGGATTCCTCTTCATGTTCCTTGGCCCCCTCATGGCCCGCGGAATATCACCCAATCCCCAAATCATCCACCTCACCGCCCGATGCCTCTTTATCACCGGATTCGTCCAAGTCGGATTCGCCGCCGCCATCATCTTCTCCGGCGCCCTCCGCGGCGCCGGCGACACACTCGCTGTCATGGTCCTCAACCTCTTCAGCATCTTCTTCATCCGCTTCCTCGGCGTCCTCTTCGTCACCCGCTATCTCCACGCCTCCCTCACCGCCATCTGGGTCGTCCTCTGCATCGAACTCTTCTGCCGAGGTCTCCTCATGTACGCCCGCTTCCTCCAAGGCACCTGGCGCCACATCCCCGTCTAAAAAGGGGCCGCGTCTAAAAAGGGGCCGTCGCTCTTTTCCCCCTCGCCCGGTACTCCGGGAGAGGGTCGGGGTGAGGGCTTCCTCATTCCTCATTCCTTATTCCATCGAATTCATCCTTCATCGTTCATCATTTCCCCTCTTCCCCCCGGCTATAATCCCCCCATCATGCACCTCCGCAACGCCGACATCATCTCCGCCATCCGCCGTGTCGCCGAACGCCGCATCGAACACGCCATGCGCCAACGCAATTTCGACAATCTCCCAGACCCCGCCAAACACCTCCACCTCGAAACCGAACCAACACGTCTACCCCACCGCCTCTGCCCACCATGACCGATCCGCACCAAATAGCCTCCGAGATCAAATCCCAAGCCCGCGCCCTCGGCTTCGACCTCGTCGGCATCGCCCCCGCCGAACCCTCCCGTTACCGCGACTACTTCCGCCACTGGCTCGATGATGGCCGCGCAGGCGATATGACCTATCTCGCCAATCGCTTCCACGAACGCACCGACCCCGCCCGCTATCTCCCAGGAGCAGCCTCCGTCATCTGCGCCGCCATCAACTACCACGTCCCCCTCCAACCCATCGCCCCCTCCGATCAACCCCACCACGGCAAAATCGCCCGCTACGCACTCGCCGACGATTACCACCACCTCCTCAAACCCCGCCTCCACACCCTCTGCGACTCACTCCGCCAGCAAGCCCCCGACGCCAAAACCCGCGCCGCCGTCGATACCGCTCCCGTCCTCGAAAAAGAACTCGCCGCACGCGCCAACATCGGCTGGATCGCCAAAAATACCTGCATCATCAACGAACGCATCGGCTCATGGCTACTCCTCGGCGAAATCATCACCACCCTCGCTCTACCTCCCGATACCCCCGCCATCGACCGTTGCGGAACCTGCACCCGTTGCATCGATGCCTGCCCCACCCACGCCATCACCGCACCCTACGAGCTCGACCCCCGCCGCTGCATCTCCTACCTCACCATCGAGCACCGCGACGACATCCCCCACGACCTCCACTTGCCCATCCACAACTGGCTCTACGGCTGCGATATCTGCCAAGACGTCTGCCCCTGGAACCGCCACGCCCCCACCTCCACCGACCCCGCCCTCCAACCCCGTTTCCCCACCGGATCTCTCGATCTCCGCCAGCTTCTCACCTGGAACGATCAGACCTACCGCTCCTCCCTTCACCGCTCCGCCATCAAACGCACCAAGCTCCCCCTCCTCCACCGCAATGCCGCCATAATCCGCACCCAATCAGAAAAATCAGAACAAAGGGGACAGGCCCCATTTTAACCCCATGGCACCTTACCATAAAATGCTCGTCATCATCGGCCCCACCGCTTCGGGTAAATCCGACCTCGCCCTCGAGCTCGCCCGCCAATCCTCCGCCCACCTCCTCTCCATCGACTCCATGCAGGTCTACCGCGACATGAATATCGGCACCGCCAAGCCCACCCCATCCGAGCAAGCCCAAGTGCCCCATCACCTGATCGATCTGGTCCCCCCCAACGAATCTTTCACCGTCGCCCGCTTCGTCGAACTCGCCGACAACCTAATCCACACCACCCAAGCCCACCAAACCCCCCTCATCGCCACCGGCGGCACCCCTCTCTACTACAAATCTCTCTTCGAAGGCCTTTTCGAAGGCCCTGGCGCCGACCCCCAACTTCGCGCCCAGCTCAGCGCCCTCCCCAACGACCAACTCCACGCCCGCCTCACGCTCGTCGATCCCCCTGCCGCCGCCCGCATCCACACCAACGACACCAAACGCCTCATCCGCGCCCTCGAAGTCCACACCCTCACCGGCCGACCCATCTCATCCTGGCAAACCGAATGGGCCACCCCCCACATCCGCCACCACGCCCTCTGGTTCGGCCTGCTCTGGGACCGCGATACCCTCAACCGCCGCATCAACGCCCGCACCAAATCTATGATCGCCGCCGGCTGGCTTGACGAGGTCCGCTCCCTCCTCAACCACTACGGCCAGCTTTCCCCCACCGCCGCCGAAGCCACCGGCTACCGCCAACTCATCGACCACCTCCAAGGCCGCCTCTCACTCACCGACGCCATCGAACAAATCAAAATCTCCACCCGCCAACTCGCCCGCCGACAAATGAAATGGTTCCGACGCTTCCCCAACGTCCACTGGCTCCCCGCCACCCAACCCCTCGCCTCTCACATCGACACAATCCTGAAAGCCTGGCGGGAAGGCGACGCTCCGACCGAGCCGTAACAACGATCCCTTACGCCTCCTGACGCCGCTTTCCCGCCCGAAGACCTGGCACATTCACTTCCTGTCCTGACCGACGATCAGCACCACCGGCTTGCCGTCGAACTCCAGCTTGCTCTTCAGCTCAAACCCCTTCTGCAGCTTGCGATACTCGAAGGACCCCGCACCAAACGGGTCCGCCGTACGCTTCAGGCTTTCCGGCCCCTCCAACACCACCGCCGCCGCCGCTTTCAGCATCGCCAGCTTCACCCGCATCCGCGCCTCCGCGCCATACACTCTGTCCATCGCCCCCGCGATCGTCTGCACCAGCACCCCCGCCTTGGCCTGCTTCTCCTGGATCGTCGCCTGATCAAGCAACCCTGGATCATTCGGCCGGGCCATCTCCACCGCCAGCCGATCGTAATAGGCTGCCAACTCAGCCAGCGCCTTAGCCCGTTTGCCGGGATCGCCCAGCACCTGTGCCAATCCCGCCGGCATTGCCTGTTCGGCGCCAAAAATCCCCAGGGCGTTTTCCACACCCCTTCCGCCGGGCTGCTCCAGCTCCCGCCGCAACCAGTCCACTACCGCCCGCTTCTCCCCTCGCACGCAATCCGCCAGTGAAACCGATGCCGGCAATGCGTCCAACCGGGCCATCAACTGCTTCACAACTTCCGGCGTGAAAATCCCCATGTGCTCGGCCGCCTGGTCAATCGCATCGTTCACGATCGCGCACTCGACCAGCTTGCTGATCATGATCGGATCGCTCCCGACATGCCGCCCCAAGGCAAAGACCGCCGCCAGGTTGTCCGCTGCTTCCCCGTCCCCGAACGCCGCAAAGTCACACCGCACGGCCAGCAACGCCGACTGGCTCAACTGCCGGCACTTGCTGAGGTGCGGCAGGTATCCCTCTGGCCCCTCATCCAGGTCCACCCCCCAGTCGCAGCCCCTCATGCCCGCGCCCTGCCGCAGCATCTTCAACGACGGCCGCAGCTTCCCCACCAACTGCTGCGTGTGCTCACCAAGCCCCATCTCTTTCCACTGCTCCGCCCCGGCCCGATCCTCTTCTTCATTGGGCAGCACCGCAAACGCCTGCCAATACTTTAGCGCACCGTTGCCAGGCCTCGTCGTTGGCCCTTCCGCCCCGTATGCGCCCCACGAGCCGATTAGCATCGACGCCGACACCAACACGAAAATCTGCCATCGCGTTTTCATGATATGCGCTCCTTCTAACCTATAAAGGCATTCGATACCCCACATACGCCTTGGCCTGCCCCCGCACCGGCCGCAGAAGCCTCGCCGCATCCCGTGCCAGCGCTGCATCCAGCGATTCTGCCGACTGCCCGGCAGCCCGGGCATACGACCACATCGTCGGCGGACTCCGTACCTTCGATACCACCACAGGACGATCCTTTGCCGTATCCCGTTTCACCACATCATTGCCTCTCGGCCACCACCACCCCACCGCCATAACGATCGCCGCCGCGGCAGCGAGCGCGCCACCCAGAATCGGCCGCCATACGACCCAACGCGGTGCCCGCCCATCCAGTTCCGCCGCCAGTCCTGCTCGCAGCCGCTGGCTCACCTCTCGCGGCCGCAGCCCCAGCAATTCCGCCTCAATCCGATCGGTTTCGTCGTTCATTGCTGCACCTCCTCGGGCAACCACGCTCGCATCGCCTCCAATGCATAGCGGTATCGGGACGCGGCCGTGTTGCTCGGAATATCCAGAATCCCCGCAACCTCCTGAAACGTCAGCCCACCCCAGATCTTCAGCACGACCACATCCCGCTGCTCCTCAGGCAGCCGCCCCAAAGCCACTTCAACCGCTTCTCGTCTTTCGCTGTCCTGCCCCGATGGCTCGAATAGGCATTCATCCCTTTCGCCAGCCGCCCCCATCTCCCGCCGCGTACGCCGCTCCATCGTCCTCCGCCAATCCATCGCACACCGCTTAACGCACGCGTAAAGGTATGCCACCGGCTCTCCGACCCGCTCCCGCTCCCGCCAAAACCGGACAAACGCTTCCTGCACCAGGTCTTCGGCGTCCGATTGGCTCGGCGCCCACCGCCGGGCGAATAGCACCAGCCCCGGCCCATGCTCATTCAGCCAATCTCGCCACCGGTCGCTGTTCAATTGTTCTCCTCACAGCTATGACGCCGCAAGGCACCTGATTTGTCTATCAATCCACCCGGAGGGCCCTGTAGAGTGTACCGTGGGATCGCAAAACGACTCCAGCTCCCTCAGATCGTTCACGATCGCATCCGGCCGCATGTGAGCTGGAGATAAAAACCGGGACGGGGACGGTTTTCTCGCGCCGCAAACCACTGGCAACCGACAATTACCGCGGCACCACCGCATGCGCTTGCCCCTTCCCCAATTCTCAATCCTCAATCCTATCAATTGTCAATCCCCCTCCCCTCAACGCCCCACCCCCTCCCCTGTATGACCCTACAAGCGCCCGCGCCTCTCCGCGCGCCGCCCACAACTCTATATAAAGGGCTACATCATGAATCATCTCTCAAGGTATCGCAGGCGTCCGCCTCGTCGCACTCTGCGATGCCGACCAGGCCGTCCTCGACCGCGGCCTGAAAACCCTCGCCACCCAAAACATCACCGTCCAGCCCTACCAGGACGTCCGACAACTCCTCGACAACAAAAACATCGACGCCATCTCCACCGCAACCCCCAACCACTGGCACGCCCTCCTCACCATCTGGGCCTGCCAGGCCGGAAAAGACGTCTACGTCGAGAAACCCGTCTCCCACAACGTCTTCGAAGGCCGTAAAGCCGTCGAAGCCGCCCGAAAATACAACCGCATCGTCCAAACCGGAACCCAATGCCGATCCTCCACCGGACTCACCCAAGCCATCAAATGGCTCCACGAAGGCAACCTCGGCAAAATCACCCTCGCCCGCGGACTCTGCTACAAATCCCGCGGCTCCATCGGCAAATCCGACGCCCCAACCCCCATACCACCCTCCATCAACTACGACCTCTGGTGTGGCCCCGCCCCCACCGACCCCCTCACCCGAAAAAAACTCCACTACGATTGGCACTGGGTCTGGGCCACAGGCTCCGGCGACCTCGGCAACCAGGGAATCCACCAGATGGACATCGCCCGCTGGGTCCTCCGCGAAGACCACCTCTCCTCCCGCGTCTTCTCCGTCGGCGGCCGGCTCGGCTACATCGACGACGGCGAAACCCCCAACACCCAATTCGTCTTCCACGACTACCCCGACGCACCCCTCATCTTCGAAGTCCGCGGCCTCAAAACCCCCAAATACCGCGGCGCCGGAGTCGGTGTCGTCATCGACTGCGAAGGCGGCTCCATGGTCATCCCCTCCTACTCCACCGCCACCGCCTTCGACAAGGACAACAAGGAAATTAAAAAATGGTCCGGCGGCGGCTCACACCACGGCAACTGGATCAAAGCCATCCGCTCCCGAAAATTCTCCGACCTCAACGCCGACATCCTCGAAGGCCACCTCTCCTCCGCCCTCTGCCACACCGGCAACATCTCCTACCGCCTCGGCGCCACCGACTCCCCCGATGCCATCAAAGAAAAGCTAAAAGCCGACAAATCCGCCCTCGAAACCTTCGACCGCATGGCCGCCCACCTCGCCGACAACCAGGTTGACCTCACCCTCACCAAAGCCACCCTCGGCGCCTTCCTCAAAATGGACCCCCAGACCGAACGCTTCCTCGACAACGACAAAGCCAACGCCCTCCTCACCCGCGACTACCGCAAACCCTACGTCGTCCCCGAAACCGTATAGAGACAGAAACGGCGACGCACCTAATGCCAGTTTCGCAGGGTCCGTAACCGAGCCGCCGATACCGTTCCCTGTCGCTGCCAACGCTCCCGGCTCGGTTGCGGACCATTCCCGTTGAACCCAGGTTGTCGCCCCCGACCGCGAGTGATAGTCTATGGGCATGTCGGAACAAGAACTGCTGTCGCGCATCACGATCGACCCCGGCATCTGTCATGGCAAGCCCTGCATCCGCGGCCTGCGCTATCCCGTGGAGCTGATCCTCGAACTTCTGAGTGGCGGAATGACCCCGGAGCAGCTTCTGGCAGACTATGCCGACCTGGAAATCGAGGACATCCAGGCGGCCCTCGCATTTGCCGCTCGCTTGAGCAAGGTTCATAGCATTGACCGGGTGGTCGCGTGAGGTTTTTGATCGATGCCCAGCTTCCGCGGCGGTTGGCCCGTGAACTCGTCGAATGCGGGCACGATGCCGTTCACGCCTTGGATCTGCCCCGGGGCAACCGCACGCCTGACGATGAGATTGCCGCTCTGGCGGCCCGCGAACAACGCGTAGTCGTCACCAAGGACGGCGATTTCGTCGCCTCGTTCCTGCTATTCAGAAAGCCGCCCAAACTACTGCTGATCTCGACCGGCAATATCCCCAATGACCATCTGCTGCAGTTGTTCCGGTCCAATCTCGCCGCGTTGGAGGCCGCCATGGGAGCACATGATTTTGTCGAGTTGGGGCACTCGGCAATCACCATTCGCAAATGATACCGCATCCGACTTCGCCAGCCGCCGGCCAAGAGCATATCACGCCCTCGCAACATTCCCCATCGTTCCCGGTACTCTCCCACAGACCGCCTTTCACTCGGAGCCGCCTCATGACCACCAAACCCCACGTCCTCTGTCTCATCGCCTTCCTTGCCCTCTTCCCCATCAACCTTTCCGCCAAGCCCCCCGTCTTCGACGTCCGCGACCACGGCGCCGCCGCCGACGGCAAGACCCTCGATACCCTCGCCATCAACAAAGCCATCCAAGCCGCCTCCGCCGCACCCGGCGGCCTGGTCCTCTTCCCACCCGGCAAATACCTCACCGCCACCATCCACCTCAAAAGCAATATCACCCTCCTCCTCGACCCTGCCGCCGAAATCGTCGGCGCACCCGACCCCGAACTCTACCAGAATTTCAACCCCCCAAACTCCACTCCCCTCTCAACCCGCAACCGCTGGCACCGCGCTCTCCTCCTCGGCGTCGATGTCGAAAACGTCACCATCACCGGCCGCGGAACCATCAACGGCAACAAGGTCTTCGACCCCCGCGGCGAAGAACGCATGCGCGGCCCACACACCATCCTCTTCGGTAACTCCAAGAATATCACCCTCCAGGACATCCACATCAAAGACTCCGCCAACTACGCCGTCATGCTCGAATTCACCAGCCAGGTCACCGTCCACAACGTCAAAATCACCGGCGGCTGGGACGGCGTCCACTTCCGCGGCTGGAAAGACAATCCCTGCAAAGACATCACCATCACCGACTGCCAGTTCTACACCGGCGACGACGCCATCGCCGGCTGGTTCTGGGAAAATACCCTCATCGCACGCTGCATCCTCAACTCCTCCTGCAACGGCATCCGCCTCATCGGACCCGCAAAAAACCTCATCATCCACGACTGCCTCTTCTTCGGCCCCGGCCGTTTCGAACACCGCACCAGCCGCGACCAGCACCGCACCAACATGCTCGCCGGACTCTGCCTCCAACCCGGCGCCTGGGACCGCACCGAAGGCGCCCTCGATGAGGTCCAAATCTCCAACATCACCATGCACAACGTCACCACACCCCTCCACCTCTCCCTCAAGCCCGGAAACACCGCCGGCCGTATCCAGATCAGCAACCTCACCGCCACCGGCCTCTACCGCGCCGCCGCCTCCATCGAATCCTGGGCCGATACCCTCATCGAACACGTCACCCTCCGCGACATCAACCTCGAGTTCACCGGCGGCGGCACACCCGAACAAGCCCGCATCCCCGTCCGCACGCCCCCCGTCGACGCCCGACCCCTCCCCGCCTGGGGCCTCTACGCCCGCAACATCAAGTCCCTCCACCTCGAAAACGTCCGCCTCACCCTCCAGAAAGACGATGCCCGTCCCGCCCTCATCGCCGAAAACGTCGCCCTCCTCGACCTCGACACCTTCAAGCTTCCCCAATCCAACGAAACACCCCTCGCCCTCAACGCCGTCCAATCCGTCCGCCTTCGCGACACCGACCTCAAGCTCATCCAAGCCAAGTGCATCGACCTCAACCTCACCGCCAAACCCCTCTCCGCCACCGCCACCGTCGAAGCCGCCAACGACCATGGCCTGGCCAAGGTCGAACTCACCCTCCCCGACAGAACCCTCACCCAATGGGTCTGGCTCAAACCCCTCGAACGCAAAAACGTGACCTTCACCAACCTACCCCCCCTCCCCCCAGGCAAACACAATCTCACCTGCCCCCCCCTGACCCGCGAACTGGTCGTAGAGTGAAAGAAAGGGGACAGGCTTCTTTTTCAGCGGGCCCCTTTTTCAGCGGCGGCGACCACATACGAACCCGTTTTCGCCCCGACGGTCTGTACCTCTGCCCGAATCACCGCAGCATGACACAGAACGGCACCAGTCAGAACCGCCCGAAATACCTGCCTCATACCCGCTCCTCTCGCCCTTTCGATCGTTGCATCACCGCTGAGCATCTGAATGGCAATTCCCCCCTTTCATACATACTCGCTGAATCGGCGTTTGAATCGGCAAGGATGCTCACGAGGATCCTTCGTTCGCCGCGTCGCGTTGGAACGGCAGGAAAGAAAGGGGACAGGCCCCTTTCTCAGCGGCGGCGACCACATACGAAGCCGTTCTCGGCCCGACGGTCTGTACCTCTGCCCGAATCACCGCAGCATGACACAGAACGGCACCAGTCAGAACCGCCCGAAATACCTGCCTCATACCCGCTCCTCTCGCCCTTTCGATCGTTGCATCAC
>JAPLNB010000331.1 GCA_026693085.1 Planctomycetota bacterium
ATGATGGGAACAATACGTTGCATGGGGGGTTGGTGGGGTTTGATAAGCGGGTGTGGAAGGCGGAGGGGGTGAAGGGGCCTGGGGCGGGGGTGAGGTTTTCGTATGTGAGTGGGGATATGGAGGAGGGTTTTCCGGGGGAGGTGGCGGTGAGTGTGGTGTATATGCTGGACGATCAGAATGAGCTGTGGATTGAGTATTGCGCGAAGGCGAGCAAGACGACGCTGGTCAATCTGACGAATCATTCGTATTTCAATCTGGCGGGGGCGGGGTGTGGGGATATTTTGGGGCATGAATTGATGATTGCGGCGGATCGGTATACGCCGGTGGATGATCAGTTGATTCCGACGGGGGAGATTGCGAGTGTGAAGGGGACGGCGATGGACTTCACGAAGGCGGAGCGGATTGGGGCGAGGTTGGGTGAGGTGAAGGGGGGGTATGATCATAATTATGTGTTGGATGATTATGACGGGACGTTGGCGAAGGCGGCGAGGGTGGTGGAGAGGGGGAGCGGGCGGGTGATGGAGGTGGCGACGACGCAGCCGGGGGTGCAGTTGTATACGGGGAACTTTTTGGATGGGTCATTGGTGGGGAATGGGGGGGTGTATGGGAAACATGCGGCGTTTTGTTTGGAGACGCAGCATTTTCCGGATGCGGTGCATCATAGGAATTTTCCGAGTGTGGTTTTGAAGGCAGGGGGGACGTATCGGCAGGTGGCGAGGGTTAGGTTTGGGGTGGAATAGGGGGAGACGTGCGCTGAAGCGCACCCTACGGGACTTGGAATCGGTGCCGAGGTAGAGTCATGCGAACATGCCCACGCGAGCCGACGGATGATTGTGACGCGAAGGGACGGTTCCGGCGGCTCGCGTGGGCATGGCGACCGGCAACGGTAGTTGGCACCGGACGGCGCGTATTCGCGAGAGGAAGGGTTACGTCATGTGGTACATACTGCTGGCTATCGGGATTCTGATCGTTGCGTTCATATGGTGGCGGTACACGTCTGTCGCCCGTGGTGCGCGTCGACGCGATGAGACGATACTCAGACTTCTCGCGCCGACTGGTGAGAAGCTCAGCAACAAGGAACCCGTTTCAGCCGAAGAATCCGGTGCCTTGGCCGATCGGCCGCACATCAGGCCTATGCTCTACGCGATGCTCAAGCACTTCGAACGACTCGATCTGTTTCCGCAGAAGTACCTTGACCCGCGATCCCAAGGAGAGGCGACGCTCGCTTATTGGCTCATGCACCCAAATGAAATGGGGGGTGATCCCGAAGAGATCGAGCTGGTGGAAACGGTCACTCGGCAATTCGGTGGGGTGCAACACGAGTTCTTCGTGTACCGCTACAAGATGCCAAAGGGCCACTGGGCATCAGGTGATGGATGGCTTCTGGGGCTTGCCGGTCCATTCATTGAAAATGACGTTCCCTACTCAGGCACCGCCGTGGCCTTCTCCCGTTGCGGGGACAAGCACGGCGCAGTGGAAGCTGCCGAACTCGTTGACTGGTACATAGGCATGATTGGGAAGAAGATCGATTGACGCCCGTGCATCATCTGCATGTGCGTAGCATTGGTTGTCTGCCGTGGGCGGTCCGCAAGCGAGCCGGGGGAGTTGCCGGTGAGATTGGAGCGATTCGGCGGCTCGCTTGCGGACCCTACAAATTCTACAAATTATTGCGGATCAGAGCAGAGCTTTGACGGATTTGAGGATGCCGTCGGGGTCTAGGCCTTGGTAGGACATTTGTTGCCAGAGGCCGCCGGGGCCGTCTTTGTGGGTGCCGATGTGGTTGTAGCGGCCTTTGAAGCCGAACTTTAATAGCTCGGAGCCGAAGCGGGAGCCCAGGCCGGTGTTTACGTTGAAGGATTCGGCGACGAGGACGAAGGGGGCTGATGCCAGGAGTTGCATGGTGGCGGGGTCGGTGGTGTTGAGGGTGGGTTTGTTGATGAGGCCGACTTTGAGGCCTTGTTCGGCGAGGCGGATGACGGCGTCGAGGGAGCGGTAGAGGGTGTCGCCGAAGGAGACGATGTAGCCGGAGCCTGCGGGGGCGGAGCGGATGATGTCGTCCTGGTCGGGGGTGAAGGCGTAGCGGTCGCCGAAGAGGGGGGTGCCGTATTCGTTGAGGATGTCGGGGATGGCGGAGCGCGTGGAGAAGATGAAGCGGAGGCCGGGGTCGGTGAAGATGCGGTTGATGCAGGCCTTGAACTGGTGTTGGTCGGCGGGGAAGTAGAGGCGGGTGGTGTCGTGGCCTTCGTTGGGAAGGCCATTGGCGGCGAACATGTTGTTGAGGCCGAAGTGGCAGGTGTTGTCGGCCATTTCATCGCAGCCGGCGTGGGAGAAGTGTGCGATGAGGTTGGAGTGGTTGAGTCGGGCCATGGTGGTTTCGGAGACGACCATTTCGAGGAAGGCGGAGAAGGTTCCGAAGATGCCTTGTTTGCCAGGCTCGTAGCCGAAGCCGGCGGCGGCGGAGAAGTTGCCGCGTTCCATGATTCCGGCGGAGAGGTAGATTTCGGGGAATTTTTTGCGGATGTGGTGCAGGCCGCAGGAGCCTTCGAGGTCGCAGTCGAAGACGCGGACGGTTGCGAGGCGTTGGGCGGGGGACATTTTATCGAGGATGGAGTTGATGATTTTGCCGAAGTCGTCGCGGTTTTTGCCGGCGCCGGAGGAGCCTTGGTAGGTGAGGGGGGATTTTTCTGGTTTGAGTGATTTGAGGTAGGCGACGGCGGCGGTTTGGCTGCGTTTTTCGAGGTAGGCGATGGCGACGGCGGGCTTGATGGATTCGTGGGCGTTGTTGGAGCCTTCGAGGCCATCGATGCCGGGGGCGATCTTGCGTTTGATGATGAGGGCGACGGGGCCTGGGGTGGTGAAGGTATTGCACATGGCGGCGTAGAGTGCGTCGAGGTCTTCGCCGTTGACGGTTTGGACGGTGAGGCCATGGCCTGCGAGGGTTTTGGCGACGTCGTAGCCGGGGAGGTATTTGGAGGGGAAGCCGGCGATGGTGACGTCGTTGTCGTCGATGAGGAGCTTGATGTTGAGGTTTCTGGCGACGGCGAGGCGTGCGGCTTCGGCGTCGTCGCCTTCCTGTTGGGAGCCATCGGAGCCGAGCATGAAGACGGATCTATCGGGGTTGGCGATGGCGACGCCGTTGGCGTAGGCGAAGACGTGGCCGAGTCGGCCGGAGGAGAATTTGACGCCTGGGGTGAGTCCGCGTTCGGGGTGGCCGGGGAGTTTGGCGAGGTATTCGCGGTAGTGGAGGAGTTTTTCGGCGGGGAGTGCGCCGTCGAGGACGGCCAGGAGGTATTGGGTGGCAACGCGGTGGCCGGCTTCGTCGAAGAAGATGGGGACGACGGGTGCGTCGGCGTTGATGAAGGCGCGGGCGATGAGGACTTCGGGGGTGGTGTCGTAGGCGCCGCCGGTGTGGCCGCCGAGGCCTTTGGCGTCGGCGACGGCGGTGAAGAAGACGATGGAATCGCGGCAGAGGCGGATGTTGTTGAGGAGGGTATCTTTCTGGTCTTTGGTTAGAGTGGGGGTGGACGGGTTGAGGGAGAGGTCTTTGAAGCCGCGCAAGTCGATGGGGAAGTTATCGGTGTTGATCATAGTGGGGGAAATATCGCGGAGAATGGGTGGGGGTGCAAGGGGAAGGGGTCAGGGGTCAGGGTTGAAACGGGGAAACGGAGGGCAGAGAGAGCGAAGGAGGGAAAGGGGCGGTGTGAGATAGGGTTGGGACGGCTTGTGGTGGGGGTGGCGGGGCTATAGAATTGTCAACTCGTTTGTTTTGCTTTGGATTGAGGTTTGGTGCCGGATAAAGGTCAACAGCTCGGTTTTCCAGAAGCGTTTGCGGCGATGGGGGTGCGGCCCTCTTTGTTGCGCGCGTTGGGGGAGCTGCAATTCAACACGCCGACGGATATTCAGTCGCTGCTGATTCCGCGGGCGTTGGCGGGAGTGGATCTGCTGGGGCAGGCTCGGACGGGGACGGGGAAGACGGCGGCGTTTGCGATACCGATCTTGCAGAAATGCGGGACGGATGGGGCGACGCAGGCGTTGGTGTTAGTGCCGACGCGGGAATTGGCGATCCAGGTGGAGGCGGAGTTTCAGAGGCTGGAGCGGTATACGCCGATCCGGTCGGTGCCGGTGTATGGGGGGCAGAAGATTGCAGCGCAGATGAAGTTTTTGAGGCATGGGCCGCAGGTGGTGGTGGGGACGCCGGGGCGGGTGATTGATCTGTTGGAGCGGCGGATCATCAACCTGAACAATGTGCGGTTTGTGGTGTTGGACGAGGTGGACCGGATGCTGGATATCGGGTTTCGGGACGATATCCGGCGGATCTTGAGTCGGGTGAAGGGGATGAACAGGGGTGGGGGGTTGGGGGACAGGGGTGAGCGATCGGAAGAGAGTGGTCAGGTAGAGTCGGGGGTGGTGCGGACGGGGCCGCAGACGATTTTTGTGTCGGCGACGATCGGCGAGGAGATTGAGCGGCTGGCGCGGTCGTACATGCATGAGCCGGTGGAGAAGCTGGTGGTGCCGGGGGCGGATGAGAAGCCGACGGTGGCGGAGGTGGAGCAGTATTACTTTTCGGTGCAGCCTTGGGACAAGCATCGGCTGCTGAAGATGCTGCTGGAGCGGGAGAATCCGGACCTGGCGATCGTGTTCTGCAAGACGAAGCACGGGGCGCAGAAGCTTGCGAAGCGGCTGTTTGCGGATGGGATCGAGTGCCGAGAGATTCATGGGAACCTGGCGCAGAACAAGCGGGACCGGGTGATGAAGAGTTTTCGGGTGGGGAAGTTTGACGTGCTGGTGGCGACGGATCTGGCGAGCCGGGGGCTGGATGTGGCGGGGATCAGCCACATCATCAACTTTGATATTCCGGAGGACTCGGAGGTGTATGTACACCGGGTGGGTCGGACGGCGCGGATGGGTGCGGCGGGGAAGGCGTATACGTTTGTGACTCGGGAGCAGGGTGAGGAGCTGACGAAGGTGGAGGAATTGATCAACATGATCATTCCGCAGGCGATGGTGGAGGGGTTCGAGGCGAGGCCGACGCCGTCGGACTGGGCGGAGGGTGGGCCTGGGAGGGGTGCGGAAGGGCCGGCGGGTCCGGCGAAGGTGAGCCGGTTTGAGCAGCCGTATGGTCAGGTGGTTCAGGGTGGAACGGTCGGGGGTGGTCTGGTGACATTGCCGGCGCGGCCGCGGACGCTGGGGAGCAAGATACCGATTTCGAGGCGGCATAAGAGGCGGCGGTAGGGGAGTGTCGGGGTGTCGGGGTGTCGGAGTGTCGGGGTGGGGGGAATGACGACTGACGAAGTGCGAATGACGAATCAAGTCCGAATGAACAATGACGAAGATGTGGAGGGGGAGAGCGGCAGGTGGCTACGGTACAAATGGGTTTTCGACCCTGACCGTGCCGTATGATCGGCCCGCGCCGAAGTCCTCTGACAAGAGCACGGAGCAGTTGGCCAGTTCGGCGGCGGCGAGGATGCCGGCATCCCAGAAGTGGACTTGGTAGAGGCTGTGCAATTCGACGCTGCGGCGGATCAATGGGGGTGTTATCTGAACCACTTCCAGTGACTCCAGCAGGAGCAGTTGCCTTAGGATGATCTCGGCGGGTTGATGGAGCTTATCGAGGGCGACTGCCGCATATTCGGCGAGAACCTGAGTAGAAATGACGCCGGAGCTGGTGCGGATGGCTTGGGCGATGCGGTCAATGGCGATGGTTTGCTTGGCGGGATCGCGATCATCGTTGGCATAAACGATCAGATTTGAGTCCAGGAAGACTTTCCTCACGAGGATCTCCCGCGCTCGTGAATGGCGTCACGGTCAAACACGAAACCCGGATCGGAACGGCCCGCATGATCGCGAGCAATCGCGGCAAATTCTTCGGCCGCCTGCTTCGCATCCATCTCTCCCGTCAGACGCATCATGTATTGGCGGATGAGGTCGTTGAGGGTATGGCCCTGGGCCTGAGCGGCAGCGCGGGCCTTCTCGATGAGCTTTTCGTCAGCGGAGAAGGTGATGTTCATGTAGAACCTCCATTTTGCACATAATAAGTGTACACAGCATAAGGTGAAAGGTCAAATTTGTGAGGAGTGTGGAGATGCCCGTCTTGCAGCAATGACGGAGATTAGGCAGAATAAGGATCAGCCTGCGGGGCATATAGGCCGTCGCAGTCTGGGGAAGAGACAGTCTAGAGCCACTGAGAAGCACGATGCGCACGCGGAAGACGACTAAGAAGATGCTCGGCCGGTAAGCACGCTTGGAGTGCTTATCTTGGGCCGAGCGTTTTCTGGAAGTGCGTGCGGTGTTTTTCCGTGGCTCGTTTTTTTTGGGAGCTTGTCCATGTCAGTCAATGTTGCGGTCGTTGGCGTAACTGGGGTGGTGGGGCAGGAGTTTCTGACCGTGCTGGCGGAGCGGAAGTTTGGGTTTACGGGCCTGAAGCTGCTGGCTTCGTCGCGGAGCGCGGGGAAGAAGATCGACTTCATGGGCGAGACGTATACGGTGGAGGAGTTGACGAAGGACAGCTTCAAAGGGATTGATATTGCGCTGTTCTCGGCGGGGGGTGCGATCAGCAAGGAGTTTGGGCCGATCGCGGTGAAGGCTGGGGCAGTGGTGGTGGATAATTCGAGCGCGTTTCGGATGAAGGATGGGGTGCCGCTGGTGGTTCCGGAGGTGAATCCGGGGGAGATCAAGAAGCATAACGGGCTGATCGCGAATCCGAATTGCTCGACGATCATCATGAATGTGCCGGTTTGGCCGTTGTATAAGGTCAATCGGATCAAGCGGATTATTGTGAGCACTTATCAGGCGGTGAGTGGCGCCGGTGCGTGGGGGTTGTGGGAGCTGGACGAGCAGATCAAGGCGTACGCGGAGGGGCGGCCGATCGTGAAGAACAAGTTTCCGCATCAGATTGTGAACAACCTCTTCAGCCATAACTCCAAGGTTTCGGAGAATGGGTACAACGAGGAGGAGAACAAGATGGTTTGGGAGACGCGGAAGATTTTTGGGGATCCGAAGATCATGGTGACGGCGACGTGCGTGCGGGTGGCGGTGCCGCGGGCGCATAGCGAGTCGATTAATCTGGAGTTTGAGCGGCCGATTTCGGTTGCGGAGGTGAGGGAGATTCTGCGCAGCGCGCCGGGCGTGACGATTGTGGATGATCGGGAGAAGAACCATTTTCCGATGCCGCTGGAGGCGAGCAACCAGGACAATGTGCTGGTGGGTCGGATTCGGCAGGATATGTCGCGGGAGGATGGGCGGGGGATCGAGATGTTTGTGAGCGGGGACCAGGTGAGGAAGGGAGCGGCGACGAATGCGGTGCAGATTGCGGAGAGGCTGGTGTAGGTAAACCGGTTTCGGATTTTCGAGAAGAGGCGAGCCCGGGCGAGGAATTGTCGCGCGGGCTTGCTTCTCTTAGTTTTCCAGTTGTGTGGGGAGGGGGATGTCTTGCCAGCCTTCTTTGCCCAGGCGGATGTCGCGTTCGATGAATTGCCAGATTACCAGTTTTTTGCCGGCGAGGAGTTGGGCGTTGGTGGAGAGTTTGCGGCGGACGTCGGTGGAGGCGCCGCCGTCGGAGATGATGTAGTCGAGGGGGGCTTTGAGGTGGAAGGCGAGGTGTGAGATGAATCCGGCGGAGCCGGGGAGGGGGCGTCGGGCGGAATTGGGGTCGGGCTGGGTGGTGGGGATTTGGCCGAGGGATTTGGGTTCGGGGGTTTGGTAGATTCGGCAGAAGCTGTCGCCGAGGACGAGGATTTGGGACTCGCGGGAGGGGTGGCGGAAGGAGCCGGGGCGGTCGGCGAGGGTGGGGATGAGGGGGCCGGTTTTGGAGTCGGAGATTTGGGTGCAGAGGACGAGTTCGGGGGGGAAATAGGATTGGATGTTGGGGACCTGGGTCATATCGAGGATGTCGCCGATGCGGGCGACGGTGATGGGGGTGGTGAGGAAGTCGCGGGAGGGTTTTGGGGCGAGGTTGAGGGTGCGGATGTGGTGGGCGACGGCTTGGGCGGCGAGTTCAGTGCCATGGGGGGTCCAGTGGGTGTCGGTTTGGAGGTAGAGAGGCTCTGATTGGGATTGGCGGAGGGTGTGGAAGAGGGTGAAGAGGTCGATGGTGGGGACGTCTTGTTTGTTGAGGGCGGCGAGGAGGTCTTGGGTGGGGGAATGGAGGGATTGGGAGGATACGTAGGGGAGTTGGTCGGGGTAGATGCTGGGTTTTCCGGGGATGGGGATGACGAGGAGAGCGATGTTGCGCTGTTTGAGCTGGTCGCGGAAGCGGACGATGGCGGCGAGGACGCTGTCGCGGAGGGTGGTGTGGTCTTCGGGGGTGAGGAAGGTGGAGCTGGGGTCGCCAGGCTCGGGGGAGTTGGGTTCGATGAGGTAGCGGACATCGAGGCGGTAGAAGATCCAGCCGGGGCGGCCGAGGATGGCTTTGGAGCCGGGGTCGCGGAGGGCGGTGAAGTAGAACTGCTGCATGGGTGGGCGAAGGGATTGTTGGAAGACGGATTTGTCTTCGAGGTTTTTTTCGTATTGGCGGAGGTTGGTGTCGGTGGGGCGGTAGCGGAAGACGTCGGTGAATTGGACGCGTTCGTGGCGGCGGAGTTCGATGAGGGTTTGGATGATGGGGACGGAGAAGATGATCGTGAGGAAGAGGATGATGTAGGTGATTTCACTGGCGCGCGTGGAGCGTGGAGCGGCTTTGGGCGGTGCGGGGGGGATTGTGGTGATGGTGGTCATGGGGTCAGAACTGGAAATAGAGGAAGGGGTTGAAGGCCTGGGTGAACATGACGAGGAGTGAGAAGGCGAAGAGGGGGAGGAGGACGGTGGGACGGGTCCAGGTTTGGGGGCGTTGAGAGAAGTCGAAGGCTTGAATGGGTTGGAAGACGAGGAGGAGGCAGATGGCCATCACGACGAGGTGAAGGGGGGTGTAGAGTTCGGCGGCGAGGAGGGAGGCGGGGAAGTGGAGGGTGAACATGGCGGAGAAGTAGTGGATGGCGGCGGTGAGGTCGGTAGCGCGGAAGAGGACCCAGGAGAAGAGCATGAGGAGGAAGGTGATGGCGATGCGTGGTGGGCGGGGGAGTAGGTTGTAGAGGCTCTTTTTGGCGCGCCATCGTTCGTAGCAGAGGAGGGCGCCGTGGTAGGCGCCCCAGGCGATGAAGTTCCATTTAGCGCCGTGCCAGAGGCCGCCGAGGAGCATGACGATGGCGAGATTGATGTAGGTGCGTGTGAGGCCTTTTTTGTTGCCGCCGAGGGGGATGTAGAGGTAATCGCGGAGGACGGTGGAGAGGGAGATGTGCCATCGTCGCCAGAGGTCGGTGATGGATTCGGCGAGATAGGGGGCGTCGAAGTTCTTGAGGAATTCGAAGCCGAGCATTCGGCCGAGACCGACGGCCATGTCGGAGTAGCCGCAGAAGTCGAAGTAGATCTGGAAGGCGTAGGCGAGGATGCCGAACCAGGCGTCGAGGGTGTTGGGGGCAGCGGCGGAGAAGACAGCGTCGGCGACTTGGCCCATGGAGTTGGCGAGGAGGATTTTTTTGGCGAAGCCGAGAATGAAGATGGTGATGCCGGAGGAGAAGCGGCTGATGGTGTGTTGGCGGCAGGCGAGTTGGTCGGCGAGGGTGTGGTAGCGAATGATGGGTCCGGCGACGAGGTCGGGGAAAAGGGCGACGAAGGCGGAGTAGTCGGAGAAGGATTTGGCGGGTTTGGCTTCGTTGCGATAGACGTCGATGACGTAGGTGAGGGAGTGGAAGGTGTAGAAGGAGATGCCGATGGGGAGGGTGACGCGGAGGATGCGGAAGGTGTCGGCGCCGACGAGGCGGAGGAGCAAGTTGAGGCCTTCGGCGGAGAACATGTAGTATTTGAAGAATCCGAGGAGCAGGAGGTTGATAACGACGCAGGCGACGACGGCGGAGCGGCGTTGGGCGGGGGTTGCGCCTTTGCGGGCGATGACGCGGGCCCAGAAGTAGTCGAGGACGGTGGAGAAGAACATGAGCAGGACGAACCAGGGTTTCCACCAGCCATAGAAGATGTAGCTGATGAGGGTGACGAAGAGGTTACGCCAGCGGTGGGGCAGGTTGTAGTAAACCAGCAGCACGAGCGGGAGGAAGTAGAAGATGAAGACGTGGGAGGTGAAGACCATTCGGGGTAGTTGTTAGTTGATAGTCGATAGTCGTTAGTAGGTGGTGGGGTTGGTCCATAGGGCGAAGAAACGGTTGGTGGCTTGGGGGTAGCAGTAATCGAGGACGCCGGAGGGGGCGAGGTTCTGGAGGTCGTAGTCGAGGGCGAGGCGGTGGGCTTCGCCGACGGCGAAGCGGGTGAGTTTTCCGCCGAGGGGGCCATCGTCCCAGTCGGAGTCCTTGATTTCGGAGCGGGGGAGCCAGGGTTTGTAGTGGCCGACGAAGATTTCGTCGCCTGGGGCGAGTTTGTAGTTGGCGTCGGGGTCTTGGCGGTGGACAGCGAGGACTTTGTATTTGATGACGTAGGTGTAGCGGTAGGCGCCGAGGTTGGGGAACTGGTCGGGGGATTCGACGAGTCGGGCGGTGACTTCGATCTTGCCGAGGGTGGTGACGAATTCGTCTTTGCCGGTTTCGACGCGGGCGGCGAGGAGGTAGGTGGTGAGGGCGACGATGGCGAGGATGGCCAGGCCACGGAGGGGGCCGGGCTTGGTGGGCCATTCTCGCGGACGCGTTGGTTCAAAAGGATGATCGCCCGGCTCGTTCACTTCTTCCCTCCGACATCCTCGAAGGTCCAATGGGGTTCGAAGCCTTCGGGGAGGTTGGTGAGGTAGAGGACTGGGCCGGGCTTGGCGTTGGGGTAGAGGTTGACGAGTTCGGGGTAGCCGGGGGCGACAATGGGGGTGTCGGCCAGGCGGACGAGGGCCATGGGTGCTTCGACGAGGCCATCCTTGGGGAGGATGGAGAAGAGGACGTATTTGTCGTCGGGGGACATGCAGCCGAAGTAGATGTGCTTGTCGCGCTGGCCGTAGACGAGGGTTCGGGATTTGCCGTCGGCGGTGGCCTGGTTAAGCATGGTCCAGCCGTACTGGTCGGCGAGGTTGGGGGTGCGGTTGGAGTAGATGACGCGTTGGGAGTCGTGGAACCAATCGGGAGTGCAGTTGAATTCGCGGGAGAGGAGGGTGGATTTTTGGGATTCGATGTTGATAGCGAGGATGTTCCAGTCCTGTCCGGCGACGTTGGCGGTGCCGACGAAGGCTTTGCCGTTTGGGGACCAGAAGAGTTGTTGGAAGATGCCTTGTCGGGGCATTTCCTTGACGAGTTTCTTGGTGGCGAAGTCGAAGATGCGGATTTTGCCTTCGCGGCGGTAGAGGCAGGCGATTTGGGAGCCATCGGGGGACCATGAGGCCCAGGGGAATTGGGCTTCTTCGCCGTAGACGACGGGGTTGGCGCCGTCGGCGTTGGCGATGACGAGGGAGCCGAATTGGCCCCAGAGGTCGTGGTTGATCTGTTTGCCGCGGGGGAGGCGGCGGTAGAGGATTTTCCTGGAGTCTGGGGAGAATCGGGCGCCGTACTCGTTGAAGTCGGTGGTGTTGGTGAGATTGCGGCGGTTGGAGCCGTCGGGGCGGGAGAGGAAGAGGTCGTATTCGCCGGCGGTTTTGCCGGAGAAGAGGACCCAGCCTTTGTTGGCGACTTCATTGCGGAGTGTGGCGACGGGGTCGTCGGCGGCGCGCAACAGTGATGTAGACAATAGGCAGGCAGAGAGGAACCAGAGATGAGCACCGATGAACACAGATTGTGATTTCATTGCCGGGTCCTCCGTTGTGAGTGCTATGAGACCAGGGACGCGATTTGGGCGAAGGTGTCTTTGAGGTCGTGGTAGAGCTTTTGGTAGATGGGGTAGTGGCGGTCGTAGAGGGCGGAGCGCTTTTTGTTGGGGGCGACCTTGGCAGTTTGTTTGATGGAGAGTCTGCAGGCTTCTTCGACGGATTTGAAGGCGCCGGTGCCGACGCCGGCGAGGAGGGCGACGCCGTAGGCGGAGCCTTCGGTGGAGTTGGTCATGACGACGGGTGCTTTGTAGATGTCGGCCTGGAGGTGTCGCCAGAAATCGGAGCGCGCGCCGCCGCCGCCGGCGCGGACCTGGGAGATGGGGATGTTCATTTCGCGCATGATTTCGATCGCGTCGCGCATGCCGAAGGTGACGCCTTCGAGGAGGGCTCGGACCATCATGTCGCGGTTGGTGCGATTGGTCAGGCCGATCCAGCCGCCGCGGGCGTTGGGGTCGGGATGGGGGCAGCGTTCGCCGGTGAGGTAGGGGAGGAAGAAGAGGCCTTCGGAGCCTGGGGGGGCTTGGTTGGCTTCTTCGACGAGGAGTTCGTAGGGGTCGATGGGGTGCTTCTTTTTCTGGGAGATGACGCGGGCAAGCTCGACTTCGATGAAGCCAAGCTCGTTGCGGAACCATTGGAACGATCCGCCGGCGGCGAGCATGCATCCGAAGACGGACCACTTGCCTGGGACGGCGTGGCACATGGTGTGGACGCGGCCTTTGGGGTCGCGGGTGGGTTGCTCGGAGTGGGCGAAGACGACGCCGGAGGTGCCGAGGGTGGCGGAGACGATTCCGGGAGCGACGATGCCGTTGCCGACGGCAGCGGCGGCTTGATCACCGCCGCCACCGACGACGGGTGTGCCGGGGGCGAGGCCGAGGTGTTTGGCGGCGTCGGGAGTGAGTTGGCCGGTGACGACGGGGGATTCGTAAACGGCGGGGAGGAGGGATTTATCGATATCGAGGAGGCCGAGGAGTTTGGTGGACCAGATTCGGTTGACGACATCGAGCAGGAGGGTTCCGGAGGCGTCGGAGACTTCGGTGGCGTATTGGCCGGTCATGCGGTAGCGGATGTAGTCCTTGGGGAGGAGGATGTGCTTGGTTTTGTCGTAGATTCTGGGTTCGTGCTTGCGGACCCAGAGGATTTTGGGTGCGGTGAAGCCGGTGAGGGCGGGGTTGGCGACGAGTTCGATGAGGGCTTCGCGGCCGCCGGCTTTTTCGGTGATTTCGCGGCATTCTTGGGCGGTTCGCTGGTCGTTCCAGAGGAGTGCGTGTCGGAGGGCTTTGGGGCCGTCGCCGAGGAAGACGGAGCCGTGCATTTGGCCGGAGAGGCCGATGCCGGAGATGTCGGCGGGCTTGAGTTTGGCTTTTTTGAGGACGGCTTTGGTGGCGGCGCAGGTGGATTGCCACCAGTCTTCGGGTTTTTGTTCGGACCAGCCGGGCTTGGGGGTGTAGATGGGGTGTTCGGCGGTGGCGGTTGCCAGGACCTTGCCTTTAGGGTCGCAGATGAGTGTTTTTGTGCCACTTGTGCCGATATCAATGCCGAGGAGGTGAGACATGGCGGGAATTCCTTACAATAGAGCCTGAATGCCTTATGGCAGATGGAGAGTATAGTAGAATCGGGCGAAGGATTCACCACGGAGACTTATGAAGCTTAATGAACTTGCAAAGTGGATTGGGGCGGAGGTGGTGGGGGATGGGTCGATTGAGGTGAACGCGGCGAATACGCTGGAGAGCGCGACGGGGGGGCAGTTGAGCTTTCTGGCCAATCCGAAGTACATCAAGCAACTTGAGACGACGAAGGCGTCGGCGGTGGTGGCGGGGTTGAATGTGACGAGCGATCGAGTGGCATTGCTGCGGGCGAAGGACCCGTATTATTCGTTTATGCAGGCGGTGGTGATCCTGCATGGGCATCGGAAGCACCCGCACCGTGGGGTGCATCCGACGGCGTATGTGGATCCGACGGCGACGGTGGGTGAGGGGACGGTGGTTTATCCGGGGTGCTATGTTGGGCCTGAGGTGAAGATCGGGCGGGATTGCATCCTGTATCCGAATGTGGTGGTGTATGAGAAGTGCATCTTTGGGGATCGGGTGACGATTCATGCGGGGACAGTGATCGGGGAGGATGGGTTTGGGTATGCGACGCATGGCGGAGAGCATCACAAGATTCCGCAGGTGGGGAATGTGATTATCGAGGACGATGTGGAGATCGGGGCAAACTGCGCGATCGACCGGGGGACGCTGGGGAGCACGATCATCGGCAAGGGGACCAAGACGAGCAATCTGATTGCGATCGGGCACAACACGACGGTCGGGCCGCATGGGTTGCTGGTGGCGCAGGTGGGGATTGCGGGGAGCGTGACGATTGGGCATCACGTGACGATTGCGGGGCAGGTTGGGGTGGCGGGGCATATCAAGCTGGGGGACAATGTGACGATTGCGGCGCAGTCGGGGGTGATTAATGACATACCGGATCAGAGCACGGTGATGGGAGCGCCTGCGATGCCGGCATCGCAGGGGCGGCGAGTGTACACGATCTTCACACAGTTGCCGGAACTGGTGGAGCGGATCAAGCGGCTGGAGCAGGCGTTGGACGAGCTGTCGTCAACGGGGGAATGAGGGGTTGTGATCATCAGAAGAGGCTCAGGGCGGCGCCGTGGGCTTTTTTAATTGACGGTGCGGCTCAAGGCCTGAGGGGGCGACGGTGTGAGGCGGTGAGGTTAGAGTGAGTCGGCGACGAGGCTGGCCAGTTCGGAGCGTTCGCTGCGGATGAGGGTGATGTGTCCGATGATGGGTTTGCCCTTTAATCGCTCGACGAGGTAGGAGAGGCCGTTGCTGGAGGAGTCGAGGTAGGGGTTGTCGATCTGGGTGGCGTCGCCGGTGAGGACGAGTTTGGTGGCTTCGCCGACGCGGGAGGCGATGGTTTTGACTTCGTGGGGGGTGAGGTTCTGAGCTTCATCGACGATCATGAACTGGTGTGGGATGGAGCGGCCGCGGATGTAGGTGAGGGGTTCGAGGACGACCTGTCCGGAATCGAGGAGGTGTTTGATGCGTTGCTCGACAGTGGAGAGGGGGGTGCGGGAGGGGCCGGACTCGGCGGAGAGGCGGTTGGAGAGGAGGTAGGACATGTTGTCGAAGATGGGCTGCATCCAGGCGGTGAGTTTCTGGTCTTTGTTGCCGGGGAGGTAGCCGATGTCCCGGCCGAGGGGCATGATGGGGCGGGCGCAGAGGAGTTTCTGGTAGATTTGCTCGTTGAGGGTTTTGACCATTCCGGCGGCGAGTGCGAGGAGGGTTTTGCCTGTACCGGCGGAGCCGATGAGGGTGACGAGGCGGATGGAGTCGTCGAGGAGGAGGTCGAGGGCCATTGTTTGCTGTAGATTGCGGGGGAGGATTCCGAAAATTGGGGATCGGCGAGGGCGGACGGGGACAATGGTGTCTGAGTCGCTCTTGTAGCGAGTGAGTGCGGAGTGGGAGGGGTCGTTTTCGTCTTTGAGGAGGACGAATTCGTTGGCGGAGATGCCTGGGAGGGCGAATTTGAGTTGTTTATCGCGGAAGAGGGTGTCGATGACGTCGCCGGAGACGGGGACTTCACGCCACCCGGTGTAGAGGCGTTCGAAATCGACCTTTTGTGCTTCGAAATCTTCGGTGGTGATGCCGAGGGTGTCGGATTTGATACGGGCGTTGATATCTTTGGAGATGAAGACGACTGTTTTGCCTTGCCGGAGGAGGTTGAAGGCGCAGCAGATGATTCGGTTGTCTGGGGTGTTGGCGGTGAGTCCGGGGCAGAGTTTCTGGTCTTCATCGAGGATGACGCGGACGCGGCCATGGGTTTGTTCGACGGGGACGCCTTGGGAGAGGTCGCCGGCTTCGCGGAGGCGGTCGAGGTGTCGGATGACGGTTCGGGCGTTTCGGCCGAGGTCGTCGTTGTTGGTCTTGAAGGTGTCAAGCTCCTCAATGACTTCGAAGGGGATGACAACCTCGTTGTCGGCGAACATGAAGAGGGCATTGGGGTTGTGGAGCAGGACGTTGGTGTCGAGGACGAAGTGTTTGATGTGGCCGTTGGTGTCAGTCATAAGGCTCGTGTTAAGGGTCGATTGCCAAGCCGCAACAGAGTATATTCCTTTCATCGGCAAAACGATCGGCTACCATGTCTTGAAGATCAAAGGAATGGCCGATAATGTTTTACCCGTTGAAATTCAAACCGCGGATGGTGGAGAAGATGTGGGGCGGGCGGAGGTTGGAGACGGCGTTGGGGAAGAGTCTGCCGGCGGGCAAGTTGATCGGGGAGAGCTGGGAGTTGTACGATTTTCCGCCGGGGGTGATCGAGGGATCGGGGGAATGGGTTAGTTCAGAGATAGCGAATGGGGCGTTGCGCGGTCGGAGTCTGCACTCGGTGATTAGTGAGTTCGGCCGGGCGGTGCATGGGGACGTGGCACTACTTGGGCCAGATCGACAGTTTCCGATTCTGATCAAGTATTTGGATGCGAAGGAGAATCTGTCGGTGCAGGTGCATCCGGATGAGGGGTATACGCGGGGGCATCCGGGGACGTATGTGAAGAGCGAGGCGTGGTATGTGGTGGAGAATGATGCGGGGGCGAAGCTTTATAAGGGGCTAAAGGGTGGGGTGACGCGGGAGGCGTTTGGGGAAGCGATCAAGGGGGGGACGGTGGAGGAGATGATCCATGCGGCGGTGGCGAAGCGGGGAGATTGTTTTTACCTGGCGAGCGGGACGGTGCATGGGCTGGGGGCGGGGCTATTGGTGGCGGAGGTTCAGACGCCAAGCGATACGACGTTTCGGGTGTTTGACTTCAACCGGGTGGACCCGGGGAGTGGGCGGCTGCGGAAGCTGCATGTGGAGGAGGCGTTGGAGTGCATTGATTTTGAGGGTGGGGGGGAGGTGGGGCAGGCGAGGAGTCATGTGGCGGGGGTATTTACGACGGTTTCGCGGCTGGTGAGGTGTCCGTATTTCATTTTGGAGAAGGTGCGGTTCAGGGAGGGGATCGAGGAGCGTGTGCCGTATGATCAGCCGGTGGTATGGATGATGCTGGAGGGGAAGGCGGAGGTGAGGGTGGAGGGGGTGAAGGAGGCGGTGGAGTTGGGCAAGGGGGACACAGTGCTGCTGCCGGCGGAGATGCGGAATCCTAAGATCAAGACGAAAAGCGATTGTGTTTGGCTGGAGATTACGTTTCCGATGAAGTAGTTGTCAGTGGGGTGTCGGTGTGGGTCATAGGAGAAGGCAGGCGATGAAAGAGCGGATACAGAAGGTGTTGGCGAATGCGGGTGTTGATTCGCGGCGGAATATCGAGGCGATGGTTCGGGAGGGTCGGGTGGCGGTGAATGGGCGGGTGAGGACGGAGCCGCCGATTCTTATTGATCCGGAGAAGGACAAGGTTGAGGTGGATGGGGAGTTGGTGAAACTGGGGACGCCGATGGTTACGCGGCGGTATTACTTTATATTGAACAAGCCGAAGGGGGTGTATTCGACGAATGTGGCGCAGGGGGTGCAGGTGCGGGCGATTGATTTATTGCCGCGGCACTTGCCGGCGCGGGTGTATCCGGTGGGGCGGTTGGATGCGGAGTCGAAGGGGTTGTTGTTATTGACAAATGATGGGGAGTTGACGAATCAGTTGACGCATCCGCGGTATGGGGTGGCCAAGACGTATCGGGCGGCGGTGGATGGGTATGTTGGTCCGGAGGTGTTGGAGCAGGTTCAGAAGGGGGTTTGGCTGGCGGATAAGAGCGGGGAGGGGTTCAGGACGGGGAAGAGCCGGATACGGATCGTGCGGCACTCGCGGGAGCAGAGCATATTGGAGATCACGTTCCGGGAGGGGCAGAACCTGCAGATTCGGCGGGTTCTGGCGAAGCTGGGGCATAAGGTGAGGGATTTGACGCGGACTCGGATGGGGCCGTTGACGTTAGAAGGGGTCGCGGTGGGGCATTTCCGTCCGCTTACGGGTAAAGAGGTCAAGGAGTTGAGACGGAGTGCGGCGGGGCAGAAGGGGAAGGGGGAAGGACGAGGGACGAAGGATGAGGGATGATTCGGAGGCCAGGCCGCTGGATTGGCCGATGTACGCCGAGTTGATGAGGAAGTAATCGTCGGCCTAGGTGCGCTGTTCTATGGGGATGTAGTCGGTGAGGGTGGGGCCGGTGTAGACTTGGCGTGGTCGGGCAATGCGGCTTTCGTGTTCGTTGTGTTGTTCTTTCCATTGGGCGATCCAGCCGGGCATTCGGCCGATGGCGAACATGACGGTGAACATGTTTACGGGGATTCCGATGGCTTTCATGATGATGCCGGAGTAGAAGTCGACGTTGGGGTAGAGCTTGCGATCGACGAAGTAGGAGTCATTGAGGGCGAGGTCTTCGAGGCGGCGTGCGATGTCAACGAGGGGGTCTTTTGCGCCATGGAGAGCGAGGACCTGGTCGGAGGCGGACTTGAGTATTTTGGCGCGGGGGTCGAAGTGTTTGTAGACGCGGTGTCCGAACCCCATGAGCCGGACGCCGGAGTTTTTGTCCTTTGCGAGCTTGACGTAGTTTTCTGCGGAGATGCCACCGCGGCGGATTTTTTCGAGCATTTCAAGGACGGCGACGTTGGCGCCGCCGTGGAGGGGTCCCCAGAGGGCGGAGTTTCCGGCGGCGACGGAGGCGAAGAGGTTGGCTTTGGAGGAGCCGACGATGCGGACGGTGGAGGTGGAGCAGTTTTGTTCGTGGTCGGCGTGGAGGAGCAGGACCATGTTGAGTGCGCGTTCGATTTCTGGGGGGCAGATGTACTGCTTGTAGGGTTCGGAGAACATCATGTGGAGGAAGTTGGCGACGTACTTGAGCTTGGGGTCTGGGTAGACGAGGGGCAGGCCGGAGGTCTTGCGGTAGGAGTAGGCGGCGATGGTTCGGACCTTGGAGATGAGTCGGGCGGTGGCCTCTTCGAAGGCTTCGTCGCCTTCGAGTTCGAGGAATTCGGTGTGGAAGCAGGCGAGGGTATTGAGCATGGCGGACATGATGGCCATGGGTGGTGCATCGACGGGGAAGCCTTCGAAGTGGTGACGGAAGGATTCGTGGAGGTGAGCGTTGTCGGTGAGGCGGTCGCTGAAGCGGGTCATTTCATTTTTTTTGGGGAGTCGGCCGAAGATGAGGAGCCAGGCGGTTTCGATGAACCTGGACTTCTCGGCGAGCTGCTCGATGGGGATGCCGCGGTAACGGAGGATTCCTTTTTCGCCATCGATGAAGGTGATGGCGGAGGCGCAGGAGCCGGTGTTTCCGAAGCCGGGGTCGAGGGTGATCAGGCCGGTCTTGTCGCGGAGTTGGGAGATGTCGATGCCGAGTTCGCCCTCGGAGCCTTCGATGACGGGTAGCTCGATTTTCTTGTCGCCGTAGGTGAGAGTCGCTGTACGTGCCATGTGACGATCCTGGAAAAAGACCAAGTTTCGCTTTCCCTACATCAGGGCATTATAGGGAGCAGTTTTTCGCCTGGCGTACCGTCCAAACGATGTGCGTTGTCCTGCCAGGCCACTGGGGCGAGGAAGGATAACATGTCGCGGTGGGAATATGAAGGAGCGAGCATATTTCAAGGTTGAGCTATGAGGGGGCGGGGGTGGTGGTTGAGGCGGGTTGAGGTGAATGGAGGGTTTGTTGGAGGAAGCGGAGGGCGGAGCGGACGAAGGCGTCGCCGTCGGGGCAGACGTTGTGGAACATGCCGCGGCGGACGGCGAAGTCGGGGAGGGAGGAGTTGTAGGATTCGAGGAAGATGTGGGAATGGGGGGCGGATTGCTGGAGGGATTGGAGGAGGAGTTTCCAGGGGACGAGTCCGCCGCCGGGGACGCCGCGGTCGTTTTCGCAGGCGTGGAGTCCCCAGAGGCGAGGGGCGGTGGTTTGGACGGCGGCGGGGAAGTCGCGGATTTCGGTGATGAGGTGATAGGTGTCCAGGAGGATCTGGAGGTTGGGGTGGTTGGCGAGGTTGAGCAGGTGCATGGCTTGCTTAGGGGTATTGATCAGGTGGGTGCGGAAGTGGCTCATGGGTTCGATGACGAGTTTGACGTTTCGCTCGGATGCGTATTGGGCGAGGTGGTGGAGGTTCTCGGCGGTGCGGGGTAGTTCGTCGGGTGGGGGGGTACGGCGGCGGACCTGGCCGGGGTGGCCATAGATGGCGCCGGTGTAGGCGATGGCGCCGGCGTCGGCGGCGAGGTCGATCCAGTGTTGGTGCCATTGGAGGCCAAAGGCGCGGTTGGCGGGGTTGTCGTCGGAGATGTCGGCGAGCATGGGCCAATCGGAGCCGGGGCTGAGGACGAGGTCGAGGTTGAGGGATTGTGCACGTTGGCGGACGGGGGTGGTGGCGAGGGTGACGTCGTCGCCGACGGCGATTTCGAGGGCGCTCAGGCCGAGAGAGTGGGCGCGGTCGAGGAGGGGGAGGGAGGCGTCGGACCAGTGGTTGGTCCAGAGGAAGATGTGGGCGCCGAATTTCATGGGGGGGCATGGTAAGCGGGCGCTGGCGTGATCTGCAAACTGGGCGTGTGGAGTGCGGTTGGAGGGAAGGCCGTGCCTGTGGGCAGGGGATTGGGTACACTCGCGGCATGATTAGTTTGACTCCTGATGAGTGCCGGGTGCTTGGCGTGTTGATTGAGAAGGAACTGACGACGCCGGAGCAGTATCCGTTGACGTTGAATGGGATCATCAATGGGAGCAGTCAGAAGAACAACCGGGAGCCGGTGGTGCAGTTTGATGAGGGGCGGGCGTATGAGGCGGCGGAGGGGTTGAGGGGGAAGGGGCTGGTGGTGCGGGTGGATACGGTGGGGAGCCGGGTGCCGAAGTTCAGGCAGGAGGCGGTGCAGAAGCTTGGGCTGACGCGGTATGAGTTGGTGTTGCTGGCGGAGTTGTTGTTGCGGGGGCCGCAGACGGTGGGGGAGCTGCGGGGGCGGGCGTCGCGGATGCATCACCTGGATTCGATGGAGATCGTGGAGGAGATGTTGAAGAAGATGATGGAGCGGGAGGAGGCGTTGGTGAAGGAGTTGCCGCCGAGTCCGGGGAGCCGGGCGGAGCGGTTCATGCAGTTGTTGTGTCCGGAGGCGCATCCGGTGGAAGCGGTGGTGGGTGTGGTGTCGGAGGCGGCGGTGGTGGGGACGAGCGGGCGATCGATGGCGGAGCGGATCGGGCAGTTGGAGGCGGAGGTGGCGAGGTTGAAGGAGGTGGTCAAGAAGCTATCGGTGTCGCTGGGGGAGGGGGATCCGTTTGCGGCGGGGGGCGGTGGCGAGGCGGGGAAGGCGTAGGAGCGACCGGTTGTGCGAAGAAAAGGTAAAGTTTTGTGGTCCCGTTGGGCTGGGGATGTGGCAATCGGAGAGGACTGGCGGGGCAGGGCGGGGGCTGTCATCGGGGCAACAAAGAATGCGGAATCCAAAACGGGTGACGCCGGTGTGGCCGATGTCAACCATTTCATATTCCGCACTCTGAGTAAGCTTAAGGGGCTTTACCGCTTGCGGCGGTCGCGGCGAGCCTTGCGTTTTTTGCTGCCGACTTTTCTTCTTCGTCGGGGCTTGGCCATGCGCTATCTCCTTTCTTTCGTAGGGGCCTAAGTTAGCGAAAATCAGGCGAACGGCAAGGGGCGGCTGGGGGCACACCGGATTTGGCGATTACGAAACAGAGCGTTGGAAGAACTGGGTCCAGTTTCCGGCGAGTACGTTGTGGATGTGCGCGTCGGTGAATCCCGAGGCGGACAGAGTGTCGGCGAGCCTGGGCAGATCGGCCGAGGTGCGGATTTCGGAGGGCAGACATTCGGCGCCGAAGCCGCCGTCCATGTCGGTGCCGATGGCGACGTGATTTGCGTTGCCGGTGAGGTCGCAGATGTGTTGGATGTGGTGGACGACGTCGGCCAGAGAAGCGCGGCGGGTGCCGTATTCGCTGGGGGGCAGGAGGAATCGGTCGTAGAAGTTGATGCCGATGACGCCGCCGCGTGAGGCGAGGGCGCGGATCATGTCGTCGGAGAGCTGGCGGTCGGTGGGGACGATGTCGCGGCAGTTGGAGTGGGAGGCCATAACGGGGCCGGAGGCGATATCGAGCAGTTGCCAGAAGGATTGTTCGGCGAGGTGGGAGAGGTCGTGGATGATGTGGAGGGCATCGAGTGCGTGGACGAGTTGGATGCCGTCGGGGGTGAGCGGGCCGGGGTTGGCGGTGCCGCCGGCGTAGCGTGTTTGTTTCCAGGCGAGTCCGACGGCTCGGACACCGGCGTTGAACCAGTCGGCGGTTTCGGCGGGTGTTCGGATGGGGTCGGCGCCTTCCATGAGGACGATCACGCGGGGATTGACGGAGGTTTGCTGAGGCAAATCGGTGGCGTGGCGGATGATGCGGATTTCGTTTTGTTGTTCCTGTTGGTGGTACCAGTGTAGTTGCTGTTTGGCGGCGGCGTGGGCTTGGTCGGGGGTTTTGTAGCCGGTTATGGCGTCGCCGAGGTGGGGCATGCAGAAGAGGGTGCCGCAGATGAGGTTGACTTGCCCGTTGCGGAGATCGGGAAGGCTGACGGAGGGTGTTCCGTCTTCGTTGGGCGTTTGGGAGCTAGCAGGCTGGGTGACCGCGCGGCCGCGAACGGCGTTGTAGGCCAAGTCAAGATGGGCATCGACGAGCATGGGGGCGCCGATCGAGAAAAGGGTTTAACCGCCGAGTCCGATAAGGTGCCTGACGACGCTTCGGCCGAGGGCGTGGAGGTTGTAGCCGCCTTCGAGGACGCTGACGATGTGGCCGTGGCAGTGGTGGTCGGCTTGGGCAGCGAGGGCGCGGGTGATTCGCTCGAAACCGTGTTCGGTGAGGTTGATCTGGGCGAGGGGGTCGTCCTTGTGGCCATCGAATCCGGCGGAGAGAAGGAGGACTTCAGGGCGGAACTGTTCGAGGTCTGGGATGACCTGAGTTTCGATGACGGAGAGGTATTCGTCATCGCCGGCGCCGGGGTTGAATCCGATGTTCTTGGTGAAGCCTTTTCCGGGGCCGACGCCGATTTCCCAATCGAAGCCGCTGCCGGGGTAGGCGGTGTGAGGGTGCTGGTGGAGGCTGCAGAAGAAGACACTGGGGTCGTCTTCGAAGCAGGCTTGTGTTCCGTTGCCGTGGTGGACGTCGAAATCAACGATGGCGATGCGTTTGATGCCGTGGGCTTGCTGGAGGTACTTGGCAGCTATGGCGATGTTGGAGAAGAGGCAGAAGCCCATGGGGCGATCGGGGTCGGCATGGTGTCCGGGCGGGCGAACGGCGGCAAAGCAGCGTTTGACTTCGCCTTTCATGACGGCATCACAGGATCGGAGGACGGCGCCAACGGCGAGGAGGGCGATTTCGTAGCTTTCGGGGCCGACTGGGGTGTCGCCCTGGTCGAGGATGCCGCCGCCGAGGAGGCTCATGCGTTCGACGTATTCGATGTGCCGGCGAGTGTGGACGGAGGCGATCCACTTGTTGGCGGCGGGGCCGAAGGCCAGTTCGACGGCTTTGTGCTTGGCCTTGGGCAGAGGGCCGAGATCGAGGCTGAAGTCGGGGAAGGGGTTGGAGTCGATGAACCCTGCCTCGCGGAGCGCGGTCCAGATGGCGCGAATGCGGTCGGGGCGCTCGGGATGCGCCAAGGTCGTCTGATGCTCTGTAAAGCGCGGGCTGGAGCAGAAGCCTAGCATGGTGTGCAATAGGGTACAGTCAAGGGGCTTCGACGAATAGAGTTGGCGCGGTTATCGATTGGCGAACATCATGTTTCGCATGCCGGTCCAGTAGGTTCTGAAGAGGTAGGCGGCGGCGAAGAAGACCTCGGCGCAGAGGATGTAGAGGTAGCGTGGGCCGGAGAGGTCGTCGAGGATGCCGGTGACCAGAAGGAGTTGGTAGCCGGCGACGGTGAGGAAAGCGACGATTGCGACGGGGAGGTAGTGGGGGGAGTGGTAATCGAGGCCGCGGAGGACCACGTCGTGGGGGAGGCGGATGTTGCGGAAGCGGGCTTCCCAGGCGGTGAGGCGGGCGGCGAGGCGGGTGGCGCCGATCAATACGGCGTAGGTGAGGGCACAGCACGGCAGGAAGCCTATGATTGCCAGGAGCAGGCCGGAACCGATGGGTCCGGCGTTGGACAAGTCGTAGAACTGCCTTGCCCAGGCCGGTGTGCCGGCCCAGCTTGTGATGCCGAGCATCCAGAGCAATTGGAGGGATCCTGTCCAGCCAAAGAGGAGTG
Source organism: Planctomycetota bacterium (assembly GCA_026693085.1). Taxonomy (GTDB): domain Bacteria; phylum Planctomycetota; class Phycisphaerae; order Tepidisphaerales; family Tepidisphaeraceae; genus JAPLNB01. Next base: position 23,918 of record JAPLNB010000331.1, read on the forward strand.
TAACCAGGATCCAATGCGTGCGGGCAAACTCGCGGGACTTGTTGCGGTGGCCGCGGGTGGCGAGGGTTCGATAGAAGCGGGTTGGATGGAGGATGACGGCGGCGGTCGTACGCCAGAAACGCCGGATTTCGGTATGGGCGGTGTTGTCGATTTCCCAGTCGGGGAGGTGGCGTAAGGTGGGCGAGCTATCGGAGATGGGTTGGCCGCACTCGGGGCAGCGGGAGTCGTCCGGCAGGCCGGTGAGGATATAACCGCAGGCCTCACAGAGCATTGTCCCCTCTTCCGGTAGTGTGTTTTCATCCCGTGCCATGGGTAGTTCACCTGTTCTTATCGGACCCAATCCGCGTCGCCGAACCGGCGAGCTCATGCACGATGGGCGGTCTTATGGTACAATTACCACTGCTTGCCGTCACCCGCTAGTGGCTGTGGCTGTCGCCGGAGGCTTGATGTTTTTGCCGCGATGGATCGGTATTTTGTTGTTGGCATCGCTGCTGGTTGCTTGTGACAAGCCCAAAGGCCAGGCGCGGTATGCGGTGACCACGACGACGACGCGGCCGGCGGCTTCGGGCGACCCGTCGGCTGCTCCCGCTTCACTGCCCACAAGCCGGCCGGTGGCTTCGACGCTGCTGATCGGGGATAAGGTCGTCACGTTTCCGAGATCCCGGCTGCTGCTTCAGGACACGCAGCCGGAGGTGGCGCTGCTCCTGTTCAGCGATGACCCTCGCGAAGCGCTGGATCCGAATTACGCCGGCAACAGGTATTACCTTCAGATCAAGCTGGACATTGATGACATCGGCAACCTTGCGGCAGCCGACTGGCATTTCAAGGCTGCGAGCATGGAGCGGGCGGACTCTCCGAACGGGATTTTTCTGGATGGCGACCGGCAGCAGTTGCAGCCGTACGAGGTGAGCATCGTTTTCAATCAGGTGGGGCCACAGATCGGCGTGACGCTGAGCGGGCAGTTCCTGCTGTTGCAGAATCGGGCGTCGGAGGCGGCTCCGCCTCGGACCGTTTTTGTGCAGGGGGCGCTGCTGGCGGAGCTTGAAACCCCCCGCAAGCTTCGCAAGGCCGAGTCCCATGCGGCCGACAAATAACGAATGACACAAGGGCGCTGATTTCCCTCTCCGGCCGCTTTGCCCTACGCTATGTGGCATGAGTTCCATGCCCGTCATTGCGATCGTCGGCCGGCCGAATGTCGGCAAGAGCAGCCTGCTTAATGCGCTGGTCGGCAAACGCATCAGCATCGTCGATGACACTCCCGGTGTAACCCGCGACCGTGTTGCCGTCCCTTGGCAGATCGATGGCCGTTACGTCGAACTGGTCGATACCGGCGGGTATGGGTTTGTCGATCCGGATCAGCTCACGGAGCATATCAAACACCAGATCGAGTTGGCGATGGGCAGGGCGAACCTGGTTCTGTTCATCGTCGATTGCCAAGACGGATTGACTTCGGCTGATGAGGAGATTGCGTCGCTGCTTCGCAGGCAGAACATCAAGTCTGTCCTGGTGGCGAACAAAGCCGACGGTCCGCGCGCTGATGCGATGCTTGGCGATTTTGCGCGGCTGGGGGTGGGGACGCCGGTCGGGGTTTCCGCGCGGAACGATCGGAACCTTGGGGAGTTGGCGGCGATCATCGCGAAGAATGTTGATCTTTCGCAGGCGCCCACGGAGATCCCTGAGCCGGAGATGCACATCGCGATCGTGGGCAAGCGAAACGCGGGGAAGAGCACCCTCGTTAACACGATTGCGGAGATTTACGAGGGGGAAAGCGACCGTGTGATCGTCTCCGAAGTTCCCGGAACCACTCGCGACTCGATTGACGTTCGACTGGAAAAAGAAGGGCACACGCTCGTCGTCATCGACACCGCCGGCGTTCGCAAGAAGCGGCACATGATGACCAACGACATCGAGTTTTACAGCTTTCACCGGGCGCAGCGGTCGATCCGGCGGGCGGATGTGGTGCTGCTGCTGATTGACGCGACCGAGCCTGCCAGCGAGCCGGACAGGAAGCTGGCGCAGTACGTTGCCGAGCAGTTGAAGCCGGTGGTCCTCGTGGTCAACAAGTGGGATCTGGCCAAGCAGATCATCCGCGAGCAGCGGGAGGCAGGCGGTAAGGTGCCCGATGACCGGCAGCTTATGCAGGAGTACCGCGAGTATCTAAATGCGGAGCTGAGGAACCTGAATTATGCGCCGGTTGCGTTCGTCACGGCGACGGAAGGCAGGAACGTGCAGGCGGTGCTGGATACCGCGCAGCGGCTGTTCAAGCAGGCGCGCTTGCGCATCTCGACAGGACGGCTGAATCAGGTGATTCGGAGGGTTCTGGAAGAGCGGACGCCGAGCACGCCTTCGGGCAACCGGCCGAAGATCTACTATGCGACGCAAGTTGAAACGGCGCCGCCGTCGATTGTGCTGGTTGTGAACAATCCGGTGTTGATCGATGAGACGTATCAGCGGTTCATGATTAATCGGCTTCGGGAGTTGTTGCCGTATCCGGAGGTGCCGATCCGGCTGCTTTTGCGTCCGCGTGCGCAGCGGACGGAGGGCGAGTCACTAGATGAATCCGCCGCCCGGGAGAAGCCCGGCACGCACCAAGAGAGAGCGGAAAAGAAGCGTCGGGCGGAGGCGAAGCCTCGGCCGAAGCGGGCGACGCGGAAGGGTCCACCGCGAGGGACGCGGCCGCATTGATTGGAAAGGGGACGGTTCCCTACCATGGCTGCACAAGGGATTGACATATGAGAAACCGACCTTTGCACGCTCTGTTATTGGTTATCACTCTTGCGATGGCTTCTTGCCGCGATGCGACGCCCAAGAAGTCGTCGTTGCGCATCCTCTGCGGCTCGTCGATGGCCCAGCCGATACAGGAGATCGGGGATCAGTTTGCCAAGTCTCAGGGCGTCGAGGTCATTTACGATCTTGGCGGGTCGGAGACGCTGTTGCCACGCGTCTTGGCGGATGCGCCGGGCGATGTGTTCGTCTGCCATGATCCGTTTGAAGAGGAAGTGAAAGCTGCGGGCAAGCTTGCGGGCACTGCGACGGTCGCGTGCCTTCGGCCGGTGCTCCTGGTTCGGCCGGGCAACCCGCAAGCCATCCAGTCAATGGCCGACCTTGCCCGGCCGGGGCTGAAGATCGGGATCGGCGACCCGCGCTATTCCACATGTGGCGAGATGTTCGTCCAGTACCTCGATCAGAAGGGCCTGCGTGAGAAAGTGATGGCGAATGTCGCCCTTCAGGCCCGTGCGCACACGGAGATTGCCAATGGGATGATCGCCGGTCCCCTGGATGCGATTGTCGTTTGGAATTTCGTCGCCGAGCTGTACAAGGGCAAGGTTCAGCTCGTCGCGGACGATGCCACGTATCCACCCATCCGGATTACGATCCTGGGTCTGACCCAAAGCCCCAACCCTGCCATTCGCAATGCTTTTTTGGAGACATGCCGGACGCCTGCGGTTGGCGAGACGTTCCTACGCCATGGCTATTCGCCAATCCCTCGCTGAGGTGATGAGGATTGCTGGTGTGACACAAGTTGTTGCTGCCGCTTTGGTTAAACCGGGCAAATCCTGTTTTTGGTTGGATGCATAGCCGAAATTTACCTAAAGCTCCTTGACAGATGAAACGTAGGATGGCAAAATCACCCAACTCGGTTTCCTACCCCCGGCAGCGATTGGCCGTGGTGCCTGAACCGCGGCGAACTGTTACGATTGCTGTCGCTTTTGTAACCGCAGATTGTTTTTGAGGTCGCTAAGTAAGGCCGCAGAAATGTGGCTAACGATCTCATCGGTGTGTGGTTGGCAAAGCCGGATCGTTGGATAAGATTCGCCTCCCTTCGTCGGGAACGGCGAAGCGGAAAGGGTGACGACGATGCAGATTGTCGCATCCGTTAAACAAGCTCTTTGACAAGTGAATAGTCGGACAGCCGCGAGGATGTGAGTT
>JAPLNB010000332.1 GCA_026693085.1 Planctomycetota bacterium
GTCGGCGTCCTCGATGTTGCCGCAGATTTCGAGGGCTTTGAGGGACTTGTAGTTGACTTTGTGTTTGTAGAAGAATTTATCCTTGATGCCGGCCGCGCCGAGCAGGGGCGCCCCAAGGACTTCGGCGGTGTAGCCGCGAGCGGTCGCTTCGTGGATGGAGAATGAGCCGTCGGTGACGAAGATGTTCTTGGGGTTGACGGCTTTGATTTTCTGGATGAGCAGGCGGATGAAGAGTGGCGGGATGGTGGTGAACCCGAGGCCGCCGCCGACGTGGATTTTGACGGCGACGGTTTGGCCGGCGCAGATGCGATTGAGGTCAAACGGATCGAGCATACGCTGGAATTTGGCGGGCAGGGAGGCTTTGGCTTCGAGGCGTTCGACGGCGGCGGAGGCAAAGAGAACGTCGGCAGATTTGGCCTTGGATGCTTTTTTGATTGCGGATCTGGCGGCGGACTGCGTCATCGTGAGTTCTCCAAGAATGCAATAAATCCAGCGGGCGGGGCACGCAAAAAACGGCCGAGCACGGTACGAGGCGCGGGAGTATAACAACGGAAGAGGAAAGTGGCGATGGCGGCGCCAATGCCGGCGGCCGGATTGCTGGATGGATTGAACTGCTCCCGTCCCGAACCCCGGCAGGGCGCGGGCGTTTAACTCAGGCACCAAGCTTACCGCCGCATAAGCCGTCCGCTCCCTCTATCCGCTGGTCTCGCGGCAAGGTCAACACGAGAATGGGCCTCTGGCCAACATCCGCGCCGCGGAACCCCACCCATCGCAACGCAACCAGCCTCCGCTTCTGGCCGTGCATCCGATCCGCAGGGGTGCTCCGCGGGTCTCGATCCCAACCCCAATACCGGGTATACAAGACCACCACAGTCCTTAAACCGGAGGTCCAAGCCTTGTCTCAAGTCGCACCTCAACCCCAGCCCGCCGATCGCGAAAGCCAGTTCATCGAACGCTTCAACCTCATCAAGACCAAACTCCTCATCGAACTCCACAAAATCATCATCGGGCAGGATGAAGTCATCGAGCTGCTCCTGGCCGCACTCTTCGCCCGCGGCCACTGCCTGATCGTCGGGGTCCCCGGGCTTGCCAAGACCCTCATGATCTCCACCCTCGCCCGGGTGCTGAAACTCAACTTCAACCGCATCCAGTTCACGCCCGACCTGATGCCCGCCGACATCACCGGCACCGATATCCTCGAGGAAGACCAAACCACGGGCAAACGCGCCTTCCGGTTCGTCCGCGGCCCGGTCTTCGCGAACATCGTGCTGGCGGATGAAATCAACCGCACTCCCCCCAAAACCCAGTCCGCATTGCTCCAGGCGATGCAGGAATACCAGGTCACCGCTAGCGGGCAAACCTACGCCCTCGACCTGCCGTTTTTCGTGCTTGCAACCCAGAATCCGGTCGAACAGGAAGGCACCTACCCCCTCCCCGAAGCTCAGCTCGACCGCTTCATGTTCATGGTCAACATCAGCTACCCCTCGAAAAAAGAGGAGCGCCTGATCGTCCGCCGAACGACCATGGACCTCGAAGCCGAACCCGAACCTGTTCTCTCGGCCGCCGACATCCTCCACGTCCAGAAGATTCTCCGCAAACTCCCCGTGTCCGACCATGTCGTCGACTACGCCGTCTCCCTCGCCCGCGCCACCCGGCCCAACGAGCCCCACACCCCCAGCTTCATCAACGACTGGCTCACCTGGGGCGCCGGCCCGCGCGCCGCCCAATACATGGTCTTGGGCGCAAAAGCCCACGCCCTGCTCAATAGCCGCCTCAACGTCTCCTGCGACGACGTCCGCAAAGTCGCCAAACCCGTCCTTCGCCACCGCCTCTTCACCAACTTCAACGCCGATGCCGAAGGCGTCGGACCCGATGCCGTCGTCGATAAACTCATCTCCGTCGTCCCCGAAGCAAGCGGCCAAGAGCATGCCCAAACCCCAGCTTAGGCCTCGAACGAAACCCAAAAGGCGACCACATGCCGCTGCCCGTCAGCCCGCCCGCTCTCTTTCCGCTACACTGGCTGATGGAACCGGCATACCCTTTGCCGATAGCATCTATAGCCGGTTGACAGCACTGACATTCGGCGCATAATCGTGCTACGGGATGCAGATTGAATCAGGCGTATTTCCAGAAAGGCGGCACGGATATGGCTGCCCCCCAGTTTTCCACGTTTCCCCCAAGAAATAACCGAAGTCGCCCCAAACGGCTCTTCACCCTCAACGAAGCCAACCGCTCACTTCCGCTGGTCGCCCGCATCGTCCGCGATATCGTCAACACCCACTCCCGAGCTTCCCAGTTGCAGGCCAAGCTCGATGAATCCCCCACCAGCAAAGACGCCGCCACCGCCCTCGCCCAACTCGAAGAGACCCTCGGGCGCCTGCAGGATTACGTTGACGAACTGATCGCCATCGGCGTCGCTCTCAAAGACTACGACACCGGCCTGATCGACTTCCCCGCCCAACACCAGGGCCACGACGTATTACTCTGCTGGAAACTCGGCGAGGAAAAAATCGACTATTGGCACGAACTCCACACCGGCTACGCCGGCCGACAACCCATCGCCACTCTGGAAGAAAGCGATTAGCCCGAACCGTTCGAACCAAACCATCACCGCCACGCCTGGATTCCCCGGCGCACAGCCACAACCGCTTTGCTGTGGTGGGTCTTGGCAAGCCCTGCCAGATCGCTCAACTCATCGTGATCGCGCCACTCGTGCATGCGTCAACGCAGGCATTGCAGTCGATGCAGTCTTCCGGCTTGACCTCCGCCTTTTCCTCAACCTTGATGGCCTGAGACGGGCAAACCTCTTCGCATGACTTGCAGGCGTTGCACTTATCCTTATCAATCACAGCAGGCATGAACAGCTCCTTAAATCAATAACGGCGGTCCGTTTCCCTTGGCTCGCCGTATCCAAACAGGATAGGGAAGTCCTGTGATCCGGTCAAGTATTTTGAGCCTGGATTCCGTTGCGATAAGATGCGAGATCGGCGGTTCTCCCGCCTGCCATAACCCTAAAAGTTAATCCTATAAGCCCTTATGTCGCCGGCTGCGGCGTAGTCATCAGCCACGACCGCTGGTTCCTCGACCGCATCGGCACGCATATTCTCGCTTTCGAAGGCGAGTCGGAAATCCGCTTCTTCGAGGACAACTACCAAGCCTACGAAGCCGACCGCAAGCAAAGACCGGGAATCGGCGCCCAACCGCACGAGATTAAGTACCGCAAACTGACCAAATAGCGTCGGAGGATGCGTAACCAAGCGGCGAAGTTTCTGGCTCCTGCCCGACAACCCTTTCGATTCGGCTAGGGACGCTTCGGCCGAAGGGGTGTGCCCAATAATTCGGGCGGCGCGTTAGTTTTGATGGCATAGTGCTTTGGCCCAGTAGCGATCCCACAGGTGGCTCTGATACATCGCTTCCAACGCCATCACCGCCTCGGCGTTGTCCAAGTCCCACCGCCGCCC
>JAPLNB010000333.1 GCA_026693085.1 Planctomycetota bacterium
CCTCCGTGAGTGGGTCATCTCACCTTGCCTTGGCGCAGCATGCGCAAGCCATGTCCGCCGGGACCATAGTAATCCAGCAGCTCCTCCATACCGCAGAAACCGTGACGCCGATAGAGCTGGATGGCCGGTTCATTATCGCGATCAACTTCAAGATGCACTCGCCCCACCCCCAGCGCATGAAAGTCCCTCATGATCCGTCCCAACAGCCGCAGTCCGATGCTCCTCCCCCGATACTCGGGATCTACGGCCAGGCTGTAGATCCGCCCGGACAACCTTTTGCCATGCCGCCGCATCAGCCCGATTGCCTCTCCCACAATCTTTCCCCCCACGCTTGCCACATGGAAGATGACGGTCTCACGTCCGCACAAGTACCGCAACTGCCGCTTGCTCAGCCTGTACATCGTGAAACACTTCTGCTCCAGCGCGCAAACGGCGGGCAAGTCCTCCAGGCGCGCAGCGCGCATCAGCAACCGCTGCCGCATTGCGTCACGCTTCCCATGAGACTGCCCCCGTGGGGACACCATCGGCGTATCCTCATCGCACACGGGTTGATGGCAGACACCCAATCACGCCACGGCTGGCGCCACACGCTGGCCCGCAGGCCGAGCGGGTCGAGTCACCGCTCCCAGACACGCTTCCACTGGAACCTGCACAACCGTTCGGCTTGCCGGCTGCAACGTGAATTTCCGCAGCAGCCTCACAGGCCGATAGCTCATCTTCGTCCATGCCAGCGTTTCCAGGCCCCAGTCGTCACCGGCATTCACCATCGGCCGATCCGACCAGCACACCCGGCAGAACTCGCTGAAGATGAACTGCGGCAGCCCACGTATACTCAAATCCGTCTTTTCAATCAAAATGCTGCTCTGCTGCGTGCCCAGCCCCTCGCCGAGCGTGAATCCGCTCATCGCCCATGGGCCCTCCTTGGTCCGCGTATAGACAACCAGCCCTTTCACGCCGAGCTGCCCCGCGCATTCAAGCGTAAGCTCGCACGCCAGAGTCTCCTTCTGGCGCTTCATGGCAACCGTCGGGTGCAACCCCTCGTGCTGCGTGTCCTGCTGGCCCTTCCACAACTGCAGCAACCGCAAGCACGCTTCTCGATGTTTCGCCGCATCGTAGATTTCGACTTGGTACTGGTAATTCCGCAAGAACCGGTTTTTGAGCTGTCGTTTGCTGGCCAGGTCGCCGCCCGCCAGATCGATCATCCGCGCGACGTCGTAGAGATAGTCCGAGCCCATAGGCTCGATGAGCATGCCAGGGCGTTCAAACCTGCCCAGCAATTCTTCGCTCACATATTCGACTCGGCTGTGGCCATGAGCCTGGTGGGCATCGTTGTAGGCATCCATGACCTGGAATGCCGCAGCCAGCGCGCGATCGGAAGAGCCTTCCCCCACCGGCGGCATCAGCATCGTCAGATCACCGGTGCCATTGGCAAAGACACACAGGTGTCCGTGCAGTTCCGTCCAAAGAATACGCAAGCTGTTCCCCCAGGCGAAGAGCTGCGAAAACGTGTAATCCGACAAAGGGTTGCGAAGTGACGCAAGATATGCGTTGAATTTAGCCTGATCAGCCAGACTGACTGGACGCAAGCCTAAACCCAGAAGAGGGTCATCGTCCATATAAGTTACGGTTTCCTCCAAAAAGCCCCTCGCCGTGCCCGAAAACCCGAAACAGTCGTCGCTGTTCCGGCAGGTACCAATGCGAGGCAGCAAACACCCATGGCTTGGTCTGTTGTCTAACAAACCTCGCTTCTCTCACTTGCTGGCCTGAACCCAATCACTTCAGTTCGGCCGCTGACTTCCATCATAACACCAATCGCCCAAGATTCCACACCAACCGCAATTAATATACCAGTAATTGTGTGGCCCGCCACCTGCAACCCATTCTATAGACACCCTACAGATTGATTCGGTACCTGCACTTTCGCTTTTGCCCACGCTGGCGCAAGATATGGTTGCCAGGAACGTCCACGATGTCAACCAGAACCCCACCGAGGAACTCACACGTCCGCCGGGACGCCAAATTGCTCGGGTCTGTCGTCACCCACAGCGCCCCCAACCCATGATGCCGCGCCAGGCCGAATAGCAACCGGCATGCCCGCGCGGCATAATGATGACCTCTTGCAGGTGGATATACATTGTACCCGATGTGCCCGAAATAGAGCACCAAGTCCGCCGTCTGCCCCACCCGCAAGCTGATCCCACCCGCCATCAACACCGGCGGGTTACACTCCGGCCTCAACCGCATCCAGAAATGATAGGTTGGTACCCTGCCGTTGTGTGCATCCCCCGGATCACGCCCCTGCGGCACCGTTCGCACGCTCTGCTCTAATTGAGCTCGGGTCGTTGGCGCATGCTCGACATCCTCGGCCTGCGTCAGCGGATGGCCGCACGCAGCCATCACATCGTCGATCCAGCGCTCGTCCGGCACAACAAGCTCCAGCTCCCCGTCCACCAACGGCCCAAAATCCGCAAATGCAAAATCCGCCCCGACTCCCCCACTCACCTGGCCCGCCAAACCCGCCTTCATGTTCGTCATTACGCACCTTCCGTCCGCCACCCACACCCTCCGGCGGACATCCAACCGCCAACAGCGGCAAGGCGCAGCAATTCTACCATCTCCCCGCCTCCTGATACGATCTCATAAAACACGCCCCACCCATCAAATACACCACCCCACATCCTCAGCGTAAGCTCGTCGGTGCCGCAAACACCCCACCAAACAAATCCCCCATCTTCATATACCATACCACCAATCCCAGGATCGCCACAATCGTGGCGACAGCCACCAGAACCGTATAGATATCGTTCGCGGGTTTCACGTATACCGGCTCCCCGGTATTACTCGGTGCACGACTCATGGCTACAGCTCCTTGCATCCCCCTCGCGAGGCACTCACGCGCCACTACAGTTGCGTCTGAACCTGGCAGTCCTTCTGAACATCCTGAATCCGCGGGCCTTCAAGACGCCCAAACGACTCACGCGGCTCGACCGCGTCAATCGTGATTTTCCCCAGGAACTCCATCGTCGTCTGATTGATCACGTAAAACTGCATCCCCTTCTCAACCTTGTCCGCGCTGCCCAAGCTGATCGACGCATAGGTCACCCCATCCGTCGTCGGCTTCACCAGCGTGACCACGCCCGTCAGGTTCGGCGCCGCCACCTTCTTGCTCGGGCCGGCTTCCAGCGGAATGTTGCGCTCGGCCAGCACCCGCCTCGCCATGTCGTTCTCTTTCTTCAACTGCGTCGTCTGCTCGACCAGAAGCCGCCGCTCCCGCTCCAGCACGTCCAGACGCTTCTGAAGGTCGGTGTTGGCACCAGCCAGCTCCACATTGCCGGTGCGAATTTTGTCGGCCTCGGCCATGATCGCATCGTAGCGCTTCTGCAGATCCCCCAGCGCCGCCTGGGACAGCTTCATGGCGTTGGTAAGGTCCGTTACGGACGCATCCAACACCGCCACTCGCGCCGACAACTTGTTGTTCTCGACATCCAGCGTGCGAGCCGCCGCCGTCAGCTCGTCAATCTTCTTCTGCGCATCTGTCACCGACTTGGACGCCGCCGCAGCCGACTGATTCGCAAACTGCTTTGCCTGGGTCACTTCCGCCTGCGCATCGGTCTTCTCTCGCCGCAGTTGCGTAATTCTCGCATCCGCCGAATTCAAGGCCACCACAAAACTGTCCCGCTGATTCACGAACACGACCAGCGCCGCGGTCAGAAGAAGCGAGCAGACGACCAGAAGAACAACAAATAGTTTAGTCAGAGCGCTCAAGCCTGGCTCCTTGGACTGGGTGTCCGACAGTGGTGTGTATCCAAAACACTTCCGTTCAACGCGGGTGATATCGCTGGCCTGATTACCCTTTGCGCCGGACGGGCTTCCTGCCCGAAACCGCGTAATTCCCATATCTCTGCGCAAGAGGCATCTGGCTGACCCGTTCAGCGACCTAATGTACTATGGTGCAAGGGCATGTCAAGTTCCGCCCGCCGGAGCGCTTTCACAGAGTTGTTGCCTTTTCCCCGCAGTTGAGTGTGTCCCCTCCAAGGGTTATAATATTTCATTCTGACCGGGGCCGTAGCTCAATTGGGAGAGCACTGCCTTTGCAAGGCAGGGGTTGGCGGTTCGAGCCCGCTCGGCTCCATTGATGTGAGTATCGCCTAACGCATTACCTGCGTACCTGCCGACGGTCGGCAGTGCGGCTCGAAGAAGCCCGGAAAAACGGAAGTCTTCCGTTTTCAGGTCTCTTGGAGGTCGCACCATGCCGAAACTGTTGGAAAACGCCATTCCCAAGTATCGTTTTCACAAGTCATCCGGCCAAGCCATCGTTGTTCTTAACGGGCACGACGTGTGTCTGGGCAAGCACGGAACTGCTGCCAGTCGGGCCCAGTACAATCAGGTGATTGCCGAATGGATCGCCAACGGCCGAGTCTTCATGGCCTCAGCCGAAGAGCTCACGGTTGTGGAATTGGTTGACCGCTATTTGCCCTTCATCGCGTCCTACTACCGTCACCGCGACGGCTCACCTACTACCGAGGCGGACAAAATCAGGCGAAGCATGCCGCCGTTGGTCAGACTGTACAGGGCTACGAAGGCCGCGGAATTCGGGCCTTTGGCACTGAAGGTGGTGCGTGATGCGATGATAAACCACGGTTGGTGCCGCAACCACATAAATCAGAACGTGGGACGGATTCGAAGGCTGTTCAAATGGGGTGTTGAGAACGAACTCGTGCCGTCCCCTGTCCTGCACGGATTGCAGGCGGTAGCCGGCCTGAAGGCAGGACGGTCGGAAGCCCGCGAGAGTAATCCTGTGACACCGGTACCCGAGGATCAGGTGCTGCAGATCCTCCCGTACTGCTCTCGACAGGTCGCTGCCATGGTCCGCCTGCAACTGCTCGCCGGTATGCGTCCCGGCGAAGTCTGTCAGAGGCGAGGTGCGGACGTTGCCACAACCGGCAAGCTGTGGCTCTATCGGCCAGCACAGTACAAGAGCCTTCACTGCGGGCACGATCGCATCGTTTACCTTGGCCCGCAGGCGAAGCAGATTACGCAGGAATTCCTTAAACCGGAACTGAAGTCTTACCTGTTCTACCCGGCCGATGCCGATCGAGAGCGGCGGGCCGCACGGCATGCTCGGCGGAAGACGCCGCTTTCCTGCGGAAACACTCCCGGCTCCAACGTAAGGCGCAACCCGAGGCGGGCACCGAGCGATCACTATGAGGTCCGTGCGTACGCACGAGCCATCCGCTACGCCTGCGAGGCCGCATTCCTGCCGCCGGATTTCGGCGCGATTTCCGCACTGAGGCCACGGTCTGGACCTGCACCAATTCGCCCCAGTACGGCAGCAACCCGACGGGTCGCTTGCTCAATCTGCCGGTTGCGATTTGTCGGGGATGTCAGTCGTAGTACAGATACGCTGGCACCAGGCTGACTGAGGCCTTGGGCGAATCGCTGCAATGCCTCGCTACTGGTATACGTGGTGCCCCCGATCCTGATGGACTCCAGGTGAACGCCGCGGACTCCGCGCTGGATCCAACGGTAGACGGCACTGATGTGTACGCGTTTTCCATTCCTACGAGGAGGCAGTTGCCTTGGTACGTCGCTGATGGGGACGAGATGCTCGGTGCTGATGTCGATCATGGTAACGGACCTCGCGCTGTATTGCCGAGGGCAGTTTCGCATGGGCGCGTCGAGTAACGATGCGATATGGCTGACGGTCGGCTGATTTCGGAACTACGGACCGGCGGAGTGAATTGACGCGTTCGGCAACACCGCACAACACTTCATACCTGATGCTGATCACTGCTTCTTGGCAGCCATCGTCCGATGCCATGCGTCCGGACGACCCGGCTCAGCGCCCACACATCGGCCTGGGAATCGCCTGTCGGAGGGCAGTAATCGCTGCAACCTCCTGCTCGACGATGTGTACTTCCTGATGGTCGAAAGCGGATGTGATCCATGGCTAGGCGAAGAACCAGTCGGATACGAGGTTGCCTGTGCCCTGCGGGAACGCCGGCCGTCATCATGAGCTTGCTGGCAGTCGCGCTTGCTGTGGGTCAACCGAAGGTCGAGGCCGGCGGGCCAGTCAAAACGCCCCCGGCGACTCAATCCGATGAGCTGGTCAACACCTTCTCATTCCCTGGCGAGGCCAGCATCCAAGACGAGGCCCATTGCGGCATCATCAACGGGAAACTGACATGCGGGATTCCTTTTAAGGGCGTAGCGCGGGTTGAAGGGCTCTGGGCCCCCCCCTATCACAGTGGCGATTTCCGTCTGAACGTGGCTGTGTGCGGCAAAGAGGTCCCCACGCAGCACTACACCTGGTGGCCGTTCAAGGTCGAACGCAGCGGCGAAGTGGAGGGATTGCACATCTCGACGGCGACGGTGCTGGCGGCCGGGCAGCGCGCGGGTGTGCTTGCAGTGACCATAGAAAACGCTACTTCGGAGACACGCCAGGTCCCGCTGCGCTGCGATGTGCGCGGCTCGGTTGGCCGCAGCGATTCGTGGGAATTCCAGGCACCTTCGGGCCGCGGCGCCACAAAGCCAGACCTGGACCACGGCGCCTTGATCTTCCGTCAGAACACTTTGGCAATCATCATCCGGGCTGAGCCCAACACAATGACCTGGGATGCCGCTGCGTCGTCCGGTCGGGTTACTCTCACGGTTAACCCGGGCGAGCGCGCATCGCTGTGGTTGGCGTTTGCCATGGGGAGTGAAGTCGAAGCCGCGGCGGCGTGCCAGGCAATTGCCTCAGATCCGGCCGCGGCGATCCGACAGGCACATGACGAGCACGCCCGCCGAGTTCGAGGTCTATTTGAGAAGCTGCCTCGCATGGAGTCCTCCGATCACATGCTGGCCCGCTGGTATCTCCGGTCGTTGGTCCATTTCCTGACCAACCGCTGGGACCTGCCGGAGTCTGCCCTCCATCCCTACTACGGCACCGGCAGCGTCAACGGCGGCTGTATCTGCTGCTATCTCTGGAACTACGGCGAAACCTGGGAGATCATGCCGCTCTACGACGCCGCCGCCCACCGCGAGCACATCAAGCAGTTCCTCCGCAACGACATGTCGGCGCACTTCGCGTTCGATCCGATCTCCGGCAAGGCATTCGGGCCGTGGTACCCAGTCAATCAGGAAAAGCTTGTCGGGCTGGTCTATTACTATGTGAAGAATACGGGCAACCTGGCGTTTCTCGGCGAGAAGGCGGGCGATAAGACCGTCCTTGAGCACGTGATTGCGCAGGCGTGTTGCCGCGACGATCTCTCAAAGCCCGCCGAATTGATCGATTACGGCCCTTCCAATAGTCACCTCGAGTTGCGCCGTGGCTTTCCCTACAACCACAAGATGCCGGACCTGAACGGGCGACGGTACGCCAGCTACCTGATGGCCGCACGTCTGGCGGGGCTGGCGGGCAGGCCGGCGCCGGAGTTGGTTCGGCGCGCTGCCGATGTGAAGAAGCTCCTCAAGGAGCAGCTGTGGAACGACCGGCAGCAGTGGCTCAACTTCATCGGCCCCAAAGGTCGCGACACCCGCTGGACCAATCAGATGTTCAAGCTCTTCGGCAGCGGTGTGCTCGATGATCAGATGGAGAAGGGACTCCTGAGCCACCTGAATGAACGCGAGTTTCTCTCGCAATACGGGCTGCACAGCCTGGCAAAGCACGACATCGCCTACGACCCGGCCGACATCGACAACGGTGGCCCGGGCAGTTGCACGAGCTTTCCTCCGCAGATCGCGGAGCGTCTGTACAAATCCGGCCATGCCGACGTGGCCGAGGATCTTGTCCGTCGCACGCGCTGGTGGGGAGATTGCCTGCCATACTGGGGCGATTCGATCGTGGCGGACAAGAAGGAATACCGGAAGGACACGCCACTGCAATGCACAGTGGACGGCGTGGCGATCGCACAATGCGTGATCTTCGGAATGTTCGGGATTGAGGCGAGCTTTGACGGAGACCTCTTGATCCGTCCTCATCCGCCGAAGCTCTCACCGCGGCTGGCGCTGCGTGGCGTGAAGCTCCGCGGAAGCGCCTTCGACGTGGTCGTGGAGGAGGAGCAGTTCGAGGTGCGGAGTGGCGGCAAGGTGGTACGTGCGCCCGTTGGCAAAGCAGTATTGTTGAGAGATGGCAAGCTTTCGCCCCTTGAAGCCCCCCCACCGCGCGAGTTCTGAGTTCAGGTCGATGACGGGCGTGCAAGGCATGCCGGCACCAGTCACTCCGCCAGCCACGTTGTTTATTGCTGCCGGCCCGCTCGCGGGTGTACCCTGGAGCGGATGTCACATCGAGACCGAGTTCGTCCGCGTGTTAACGTTCAACGTACTCCTCCGATCATTGTCGAACCCAATGCCCGAATGGCGCTGACGGCACCAATCCATTCCCAGAAGGCGTGGTCTCGGCAGCTCGCACGACTGACTCAGGAATGACCCACTCGACCCAAGGTCGCCCGGTATCCAAGCGGAGGCTCGAGGTTGCACCCTGCGGCTCCGGAGTACTGGTTTCTCGCTTCTCAGGCACCTCCTCCCAGCACATGACCGCGTTCTGTCAGCGGGAACTTGACTCGCATGGAAGACAAACCGGCGTGCCATACACCCATCACCATCTCCACCGCCATCGCCCCGTTCCTGCCACTGCACACGGGCTCGCGGTTGTCTCGGATCGCGGCCAGCCAGTCGTCCACGACCCGCGCATTGGCTGCCGCCGAGCTGCGCTGTTCCGCCGTTGCCTGCACGGCGGGGTCGTCTTCCATGGGCCGCCATTGATCGGTCCGGCCGGCGTCCTCCCACTTGCCGGCCTGTCTCCGCAACACCCGCGGCGAGATGTCTGCCAGAATCCTCGCCGCCCCTTTGCTCCCCACCAATTCGATCCCCCAACATCCGACGTGGTCGCTCAGCCGCTGGCGGCTGGTGAACGTCCCCATCACGCCCTTGGCAAAGGAGAACTGGGCATCGATCTCATCTCCCAGGACCGGGCCCAGATCCTCACTGGCCACTGCGCCGTCGGCCGCCGTCGCCTCGCGCCCTTTCACCATCACCCGCGCCGTACACCACGCCGGATCGCCCGCGAACATCCTCATCAGGTCGAACAG
>JAPLNB010000334.1 GCA_026693085.1 Planctomycetota bacterium
TGTGGGGTACGTGAGCGGGTTTGCCGGCGTGAACCGGGGCTCGGCAACGGCGAAGGTGGTGAACCTGGGGACGATCCGAGCGGAGGCGGCGGGCAAGACGATCACGGTGCAGGGCCAGAGCGTGAGCAACTCGGGGACACTCGAGGCCAAGAACGGGGGAACTCTCGCGCTGAGCAGCGTATCTGTAGAAAACAGCGGCACCCTCAGAAGCAGCAGCACGTCCTCGCTCGTTGTGAATGGGAACCTGACCGGGAACACCACGAACTCAAGTCAGTTCGTTACATCGGGTGCATTGCGACTAAGCGGCAACGGCAGCGCCGCTTTGCCTCAGCTTCTTGAGGTGATGGGTCGCGACCTCGGCGGCGTCGCGGCCGGCTTCGCCAACAACTTTGCCCACGGCACGCTCGCTCTGGGCGGCAGCACGTACGTGAAGCTCGTTGATGAATCACACAACGCTAGCGGAACAGGCGCGGAGGCGCTTTATGTCAACTCGCTCATCGTCCCAGCCGGCACAATCCTCAACCTGAACGGCCTGAACGTCTATGCGCGCGCCGCGCAGATCAGCGGGGCGGTGATCGGTACAACACTCAACCAGATTCCGGACAGTGGTGCGCTGCTGCTCTCCACTCCGACACCCGGCGCCATCTCGACCGCCGGAGAATTGGATGAATGGCAGATCTTCGGGCGGGCGGGTCGCTCAATGACGATTGTTGTCAACCCCGGCGGCAGTGGATCGCCGGTTCCGCAGCCACTGAATTGGGCCGAGATTCAGCTTCTGGACTCGGCGAACAACGTGCTTGGCACAGCCACCAGTACCTCGCCCGGAGCCATCGTCATGCTGAGCGACATGACACTACCGGCCGACGGAACCTACAAGATACGCATTCGCGCTTCGTCGGGGCATACATCCAGCACGGGCGGCTATCTGGTCACGGCCTGGGACGCAACCCCCGCTATCTCGACACTGAATGTGAACCAGATAACTATTGGCAATATCGGAACGCCCTTCAGCGTGAACCGCTGGAACTTCTCGGCATCGGCGGGGCAGCAGGTCCGGTTCGACCTGAAGACCAGCGTCTCGGGCCTGGCATTCAGCTTACTCGGCCCGAACAGCTACAGCGGGTTCACGGACATTGAGACGGATTCACCGTTGATCACATTACCCAGTTCGGGCACCTATACGCTTGTGGCTCATGGTCTGAACGGCGCGATCGGCAACTATGCGTTCGTGATGCAGCAGACTTTTCTGACAGACCTGCAGCCAGGAGCGCTGTACAGCGGCGCGTTCGGCGGCAGCGAACAGGCGGAGCTCTTCCGCATCAACCTGACCGCAAGTTCACCATTGCGGTTGAATCTGGATGACAGCACGAACGGCGATCAGACCGAGATGTACCTCAAGCTGGGCAGTTCGCCTACCCGGTCCGACTACACGTATCGCTCGGCGGGAGGGGCAGACCAGCAGATCCTGGTGTCCGTCGCGGCGGTGGGGAACTGGTATGCCCTGGTCTACGGCGCCTATGTCCCCACGCCAAGCACCTATACGCTGGTGGCGCGCACCTCGGCGATCACACTCGCCGGTGTCAGCCCGGGTAGCCTCGGGAATGTATCGCCCGCCGACCTGACGATTACCGGCGCCGGCTTCGATTCGAGCTGCACCGTGAGCCTGGTGGCCGCCAACGCCACCAGCTATCCCGCCAGCAGCGTGTCGTATGATTCGTTCACGCAAGTGACCGCGACCTTCGCAGCCGGCTCGGTGCCTCCGGGACTCTATACTCTGCGAATCTCCAACACCGCCGGACAATCCGCTGAGTTGCCCGACGCCTTCCGCTTCCTGCCTGGCGGACAGGCAAAGCTGCAAACGCAGGTGATCGTCCCCAACCGCGTCGGTTACCATCAGCTCGCCACTATTTATGTCGAATACGCCAATACCGGCACGCTGGCCATGCCCGCGCCGCTGCTCAGCCTCCAACCCACTCAGAACGGTCGAGCGGCGGCCTTGCTGACCCTCGACAGTTCCCGTATCTCGCAGGGATTCTGGACCACCGCCATCCCGGCGGGCTTCAGCAATACCGTTGATATCCTCGTTAGTGGCCAGACGCCAGGGCTCCTTCTGCCCGGCGAATCCTTCCGCGTCCCCATCTATTGGGCCGGCTGGCAGCAGCCATGGGATATGTCCTATCCGGTGATCAATTTCAACCTGGCGACTGTGCAGGCCGACAGCACGGAGCCCATTGACTGGAGCAAGCTCAAGGACTCCATGCGCCCCGCTTCTTTCAGCACACAGGCGTGGGATGCGATTTTTGACAATTTCACGGCGCAGGTCGGCAGCACCTGGGGCGACTACGTCAGCATGCTCGATGACAATGCCAGCTACCTGGGCAAGCTTGGCGAGAGCATCTCGGATATCGGGCAACTCCTCTCCTACGAAGTGATGCAGGCGGACGGGCTGAGTCTCCGGCGGACCTTGGTCAGCGCCCAGGATCTCAGTGTGGACTCACCAGGGATGGCGTTGTCCTTCTCCCGGTTCTACTCGACGCCGATCTCCCAGCGGTGTGAGTTGGGTCCGCTTGGGCGCGGCTGGGCATACAACTGGCAGACGGCGCTGTCGGTGGCAGGTGATGGCACGGTCGTGGTTACCGTTCCCGGCGGGGGCCAGCGGGTATTCCAGCCCGATGCGCGCAGTAGCGACTATTTTGCGCAAGCGGGCGACCACGGTGCCTTGACAGCAACCGGCGGCGGCACGTTCCAACTCCGCGAGCCGGATGGCAGGCTCGCGGCCTACCGCGCTGACGGCAAGCTCAATTTCATGGAGGACACCAACGGCAACCGCATCACCGCCGGTTATACCGACAATCTGCTCACAAGCCTGACCCACTCCAGCGGGCGATCGTTGCAGATTGCCTGGAACGTCGCCGGCCGGATTGAGCGGATCACCGACCCGTTCGGGCGCATCACCGCATACGGCTACGACGTGTCTGGCGAGCACCTGATTGCAGTGCAGGACATGACCGGGCAGACGACGGCATATTCATACGTCAGCGGCAACGGGCCTTCGGCCCACGCGCTGATCCAGATCACCTATCCGGGCGGAACGCACGAGTATTTCTCTTACGACGAGCACGGGCGGCTGGCGCGAACCGCTCTGGACGGAAACGCCGAGGCGGTGAATTATACCTATGATTCGACCGGCGGCATCTACGCCACCAACGCGTTAGGTGCCAGCACCTCTACCTTCATCGGCCACCAGGGCCTGGTTTTCAAGACTGAGGACGCCCACGGCAACGCCACGCACCTGGCCTACGACCAGGAGTACAACCTGATTGGCGTGACCGACCCGGCGGGGCGCTCCTATGCTTACGGCTACGATGTCGCCGGCAACCTCATCAGCACGACCGATCCGCTGGGCTACAGCACCACCTACAACTACGTCGGGCCGTACAGCAGCCTGGCTCAGGTAACCGATGCCAACGACAATGTGACCCGCCTCGCCTACGACAGCCACGGCAACCGCCAATCCGTCACTTACGCCAGCGGTGGAAGCTACACCTGGACGTACAATACCCAGGGCGAGGCCTCGAGTTGGACCAACGCTCGCGGACAGACCCTCACCTATACCTACGACTCCGATGGTCACTTGGAATCGATTGCGTATCCCGATGGGTCGCACGCTCAGTACAACTACGATGCCCACGGCAACATGACCTCGGCCAGCAACAGCGCCGGTACCGTCACCCTCGACTATGACGCCGCAGATCGCCTCACCCTCATTGCCTACCCGAACGGCCAATCGCTGGCATTCACCTACAACGCGGCGGGCCAGCGCCTCAGCAGCGTCGACCAGACCGAGTACCGTCTGACGTACGGCTATGACGCCGCGGGCCGGCTGGCCAGCCTCACCGACGCCACTGGCCTGACGGTCGTAGCGATCTCCTACGACGCCGCCGGCAACCTGGTCCGCAAGGACTTCGGCAACTCAAGCTATACCGTCTACACCTACGATGGCGATGGGCGCCTCCTCCACCAAAAGGACCGCGGCCCAAGCGGCAGCACTCTGAGTACGCTGGACATCACCTACGACTCGCGCGGCCGCCGCACGGCCCTGATCACGCCGGATGGAAGTTGGGCCTACAGCTACGATGACAATGGGCAGTTAACGCAGGCCATCTTCACATCGACGAATCTCGCCATCCTCAGCCAGGACCTGGCTTACAGCTACGATGCGGTCGGCAATCGCACGCGAGTCATCAGCAACGGCACACCCATCGATTACACCAGCAACGCGCTGAACCAATACGCGCTCATTGGCAACACGGGCTACACCTACGACGCCTGCGGCAACCTTGTGCTCCAAACGGGGCCGGGCGGGACGACCCAATACTCCTACGACCCGCAGAACCGCCTTATCGGCGCGACGTCGGGAGCGGACGCCTGGCAATACA
This sequence comes from Planctomycetota bacterium, assembly GCA_026693085.1. GTDB lineage: Bacteria > Planctomycetota > Phycisphaerae > Tepidisphaerales > Tepidisphaeraceae > JAPLNB01. Next base: position 4,440 of record JAPLNB010000334.1, read on the forward strand.
TCTACGATGCACTCGGAAATCGCGTTGCCAGCACCGCCAACGGCGCGACCAGCTATTACCTGGTCGATCCCATCGGCTTGGGCAACATGGTCGGTCAGTTCGACGCTTCCGGCAATGCCATCGCGCACTGGGACTATGAGTACGGCCTGATCTCGCGCACGCTGCCGGGAGGCGCGAGAGGGTACTATACCTTTGGCGAGGCCGGCAACACGACGCGCCTTGTTGCCGACAGCGGCGCCGTTGCCAATAGCTACGCATGGCTTCCGTTCGGTCAGCCCCTTGCGAACACAGTCACCGTGGCCGATCCATTCCAGTTCAACGGCCAATTCGGCGTCACCCAGGAGGGATCGGGACTGATCTTCATGCGAGCCCGCAACTACGACCCAGCCACCGGCCACTTCGCGAGCCGCGATCCCATCGGCATTTTGGGTGGCATCAATCTCTACGCCTATGCGGGCAACTCACCGATCTCATCGGTGGATCCCAGCGGGCTGTGTGAGGCCTACACGGCCTGCATGGGCAGTGCCGTGGGTACGCTCCCGCCCGCGGAGACCGGCTCCGGATCTGGGAACATCGAGGCCTACCTCAACGATCTTCCGAATAAGAAGAAGAAGGCCCACGAGGATTGCATGAAGGCCGCGGCGTCCACGATCAAGGGGGCGCTGTTCCGAAGTGGGCCGGGCATCCTCGGCGGCATCGGTGGCGCCGCGGGTGTCGCGAGCTGCGGCCATGCGATCAAACCTCCCCGGCCTCCCGCCGGCAATGGCCCCGTCTGCATCCCCGGCCAGCCTTGTGACCCCAACGACAAATTCGGCCCTGTCGGATACGGCGCAGCGGGTTTCGTCAGCGGTACGCAATCGCTGCCCTACCGCGTGGACTTTGAGAATGACAGCAAGGCGACAGCGCCGGCCCAATACGTCGATGTCACCGACCAACTGAACAACAATCTCGACTGGACCACCTTCAAGCTCACCGAACTCGGCTTCGGCGACACGGTCATTTCTGTGCCCGCCAACAGCCAGCACTTCGAGACCTCTGTCCTGATGGACTGTTCCGGGCGCACCATCGAGGTCCAGATCCGAGTGGGAATCGACCTGGCCACAGGCAAGGTTCGCGCTCAGTTCAGCTCCATCGACCCCACTACGGGTCTCCCCCCGGATGTGCTCACTGGCTTCCTACCCCCCGAAAACGGCACCGGCCGCGGCCAGGGGTATTTCACCTACATCGTGCAGCCAAAAGCGGGCCTGATGACCGGCACACAGATTCGTAACATCGCCGTCATCCAGTTCGACTTTGGTGAAAGCATCGCCACCAACCAGATCAGCCCACACGACCCGAGCAAGGGCGTCGACCCGGCCAAGGAATGTCTCAATACGATAGATTCGCTGCCACCATCATCCCACGTGGCCACGCTACTGCCACAGAGTTGGACAACGGACTTCGTGGTGAGTTGGATAGGCGAGGATGATTCCGGCGGCTCGGGTGTCGGTGGCTATGACATCTACGTCTCGGACAACGGGGGGCCTTTCACCCTCTGGATGAACGCCACCACCGACACATCCGCTCTCTTCACTGGCCAGCCGTTCCACACCTACGCCTTCTACAGCGTCGCCCGGGACAACGTGGGACATGTGGAGGCGGCGCCTGCGGCGCCGGATGCCCAGACAATGGTTTCCGGTGACACGATCTGGCAGGGTGAACCAGGGGACGACCAATTCGCGATCAGTCTGGATGCTGCCGGAGCCATGGTGCAGCTGTTCTTGAATCAGAACCTCAGTTTCACTGTGCCGCTGAGCCAGATGATGAGGCTGGCCGTGGATGGCATCGGGGGCCATGACATGCTCACCGTCGATCTGACCAACGGCAATCCGCTCCGCCTATCTGCACTGCATGTCCCATCTGGCTACGTCCAACTGCGCATCATCAACGGCAGCACCGCCTTGCGAACCAGTGGCTTGGCTATCGGCCAAGGTGCAAAACTGAATCTGGCCGACAACGACGTGATTGTCAGCAATGGCGACATCGCCGTCATCACTGAGGAGATCAAGTCCGGTCGGATCATCGGCAAGGGCGAGACGTATACCTCGTTGGCCGCCATCCTCAACGACACGGGCGACGAGGACCACACGCCAATCAAGACCAGCTTTGCCGGCCAGAACGTGCTTGCGAGCGATGTACTGGTGAAGTACACGTGGGACGGCGATGCGAATCTGGATGGGGTGATCAATGCCGACGATTACTTCCAGATCGACTCCGGATACATCACCCAGGCCAAGGGATATCAGAACGGCGATTTCAACTATGACGGCGTGATTAACGCCGACGACTACTTCCTGATTGACTCGGCCTACATCGGTCAGAGTGGGCCGCTGGCGGCGTCAAATGTCGCATCGACGATGTCGGCGGACACCGTTGCAGTGAGGCAACAGGAAAAGAAGACCGAGCCGGAGAGCATCCTGGCCCAGCTGTTCTCAAGCGAGCCGGTGCTGTAGGTGGCCACCAGGCGGCTTCCGATACCAAGCCCTATGCCCTCAGTGATGGCCGCCGCCGGCTCTGAGGCGGGATCGCTCCAAGCCAGTTCGTCGCGTTGAGAACCCGGTCGGGATTCCCACCGTGGACCGCCTCCAAGTTCTCAGCCAAGGTTGACCATCCTGCGCAAGCGATCCCTCGCTCCGCCATAGCTGAGCCAAACGTGACTGCCGTCGGCGTCAGAGAATGGCAGACATCTCTGACACTCCCGCCCCCCTATGATGCCCCATCATTCGCCCATTTCCCTTCGGCGCACCGCCACTGATGCCACGCGGCCAACCTTGTAGCGTTCTTGTAGCGTCGGATTCGAGTCTCCGAAGACTCCAACGCCGCGAGCATCTCCAACTTCACCATTTACAGATCCAGACCCCATGGGCGCGCCTTGACATGATCTGCCAACCTGAAACGCGTAATCCGTCTCATCCGCTCTTCAGTTTGAGAGCGACCACGCCCGCGATGGTGACCAGAATTCCATTGACTGCTGACCTCGCAGCTTGTTCTCGCTCTACTGAAGCGGCAACGTATGAAAACGACCGAGTCACGAACCGAATCATCGCCCATTGATGCACGGCCGGTCAGTCTCAAAACCCTGGCTCAGATGCTCGACGCCAACCGGTCCAGCATCCGTCGATGGCTCGGAGGGGCGGGGATTCGCCCGGTAACCATCGGCCGTGGTCGCAATGGCAGCATCCGGTACCGCTGGCGGGACGTGCGGGACTGGCTTGCGTCCCGTCAGTACGTGGATTGATCCTGGGGTGCCAGCCTGCAAGCAAGTCATATTGGAGGCTCCCGACCGTATTGGCACAGGGCCTCCAAATCCCCCTCCACAATGAACGCAGACCCTCCCTCCAGGGCCTCAATGCCTTGGCTGGGCCCCGCGACCACCGGCGTCATCCCACCTCTTGTTGACGCAGCTGCCCAATTCCAGCGCCGGGCATACCGGGCCAAAGAAGATCCCGAGAAACGAGATGTCGTTCTTGTAGCTCTTGCGGGTGCGGATGGTGATGAGGAACTGGCAGTAGTCCTGCAGAAACGCCGGCAGCGGGGTCCGCGAGGGGGCCAGCAGCTCGCCCTTGGCCTCCTCGCCTTCGATTTGCCGCTTGATCCGCAGGGCCACGCGCTCTTGATCCGTGTGCAGTGAGTGGTACACCTGCCACCCGTTGGCGTAGTACTTGATCCACCAGATGCGCGATCTTCCGCAATGAAATATAGAAGCCACGGCACAGTCTCCTCGCTCCCAAGCCATGGAAGCTCATCCCTCATGGGAGCGGTTTGGCCGTGGACTTCGTTTCAGACTTAGTTGCATTTTAGTTGCAACTGAGTTGGAGCCAATCGGGTAGGAGGGGGCCTCTCGGCCCCCGTCCTCCCACACCACCGGACGTACTCATCGTATCCGGCGGTTTCGTTCAATGTTGTAGCTGCTCGTACCTCAACGTCAGGATCATCAGGCCCTGACCCTCGAACCAGCGGTTGGACATCCCCTCGGCGGCCGGGGGACTGCCCGACTTCCGCCACCACCCTTTGCCGCTCAGCATCCAAAATCCAGGCGCGCCGCTCCGGCACGCCCAGTTTCATCCGCCAGTCGGCGATCGGCTTGGTTCGCTTGCACATCTTCAGGCGCAGGCATCGAATCTTGTGGCGGATCCACTCGTCCATCCGTTGCAGGTGGCTCTTGCACTCCGCCACGCGGAAGTACACCACCCACCCGTTGAGGAACAAGCTCAATTCGCCGATCACTTCGTCCATGCTCACGCCCCGGCTGCGTCGGGTGATTTGTCGAACCCGCTCCTTTGCGCGGTCCAGACTCTGGGGCGCTATCCCCAAACGTCCTCCCGGCAGCAGGCGGCACCCCAGGAACTTTCGTTCCTGAACAAACGCCACCGCGCTCTTCTCCCGGTTCACACGCAGGCGAAGCTTGCGTTCCAGGAACTCGCTCACGCCGGCCATCACCCGCTCCCCCGCCGCCATCGACCGCACATAGATATTGCAGTCATCGGCATAGCGGCAGAAGCGGTGGCCGCGACGTTCCAGTTCCCGGTCCAGGTCCGTCAGAAGCAGATTCGCGAGCACTGGCGAGAGCGGACCTCCTTGCGGCGTCCCTTCATGCCGTCCGACGCACACCCCGTCCTGCATCATCCCCGCTCGCAGAAAGCGCCCGATGATCTTCAGGAGGCGTTTGTCTCTGACATGCCGGGATAGCCGGTTCATCAGCACATCGTGATTGACCCGGTCAAAGAACCTTTCCAGGTCGATGTCCACCACGATGCTGAATCCATCGGCCACATGCTCTTTGGCCTTGTGCAGCGCATCATGCGCGCTGCGCCCGGGCCGGAAGCCATAGCTGGATTGCGAGAAGGTCTTTTCCAGAATCGGGCCGAACACTTGCAGGATCATCTGCTGCACCAGACGGTCTACCACTGTCGGGATACCCAATTGTCGCATCCCACCGCCGGGCTTGGGGATTGGCACACCCCGAACCTCGGTCGGTTGGTAGTTGCCGTCCAGCAGTGAAGCAATCAGTTCCTGTTTGTGCCCGTCCAGCCATCCGGGAAGCTGGCGCACGGCCATGCCGTCGACGCCAGGCGCTCCCTTGTTGGCCATCACCCGCTTGCAGGCAAGCTTGCGGTTCTCAGGTTCACAGATCCTTTCCATCAAGGCGTCACTGGCCAAGGCTGGCGGTTGGGTGCACGCCGATGTCGCTTGCTCCTCCCCGCGCGCGGCAGCTTGGATTACCTCCTCGCCGCTGTCGCCGGGGCGCCGGTTCTCTGGGGTTAGCTTTTCCAGCATCTCCCAAAAGTCGATCTTTGGCTGGCGCTTCACGTCCATCGAGTCTCCGACCACTGCCCTTGCATCGAACGATTCGGCCCTTCACCCGCGCGGCTCCCGGATACGTCCGGCGGCGTTGTGCCACGTTCCTCGGGCTACCACGGCCTCTGCTGACTTCTCCCGGCCCCTTTCCACGCCGTTGCCGGCCTGAATGTCCCTTGGGAATTGGACGAGCCGGGAGATCTCCCAGGGTAAGTTGCCTGTCCTTGGCGGCGGGCAGCGCCGGATTTACCGATGTGGCGTCCGAATGAGTATGGGCGTCCCAGTCCGTTGCCTGGTTACCCACGCCACACCGGCCTTGTATCCGGTTTCTGTTCGTCGCTTCCGCCGACCCGTCATGGGCTTCCTTCAGATTCGGCCTCGCGGCCGACACCCTTGCTTGGACGGACGGTTCCGCTCATTACGGCCCGTAGAGGACTTTCACCTCCTGAACTGGCAACATGCCTGGCGCACAAGAACTGCGGGCAGTTGCGACTCTATGCAACTGCCCGCAAGATTCAGCAATACCCCCTAGGGGAGTCGAACCCCTGTCCTCTGGCTGAGAACCAGATATCCTAGGCCACTAGACGAAGGGGGCGTTCGCTCAACAAATCCAGCCTAGTGCGGCGAATTATGGACGCCATATCGTAGACAGTCAAGGGATCCGACTGGCGTATCTGCAGCATCCGTCAGGCGGCTGGGTGAGGGCAATCGGCATGCTTGGGGTTTGTAGTGCGGCCTTCAGGGGGTCGGAAACGGGCTGAAGCCCAATACCGTTCAACGGAGGATGACGACCGAATCTCGAAATGGGCGCGTGGGCTGAGGGCATTGGCGGTGCTGAGGCCGCTTCTTATACCACTGGCTTTGCTGTCGTTTGATGACGCGGGGGTTGATGCGGTTGCGC
>JAPLNB010000335.1 GCA_026693085.1 Planctomycetota bacterium
GCCATCTTGAGCTGATTCGCCATTCATCCGTCCGCTCCCGGCGAGTGCCCGAAGCCAACGGTAATCGACGAATCTCCTTCGTCTCAAAGTGGCTGGTTTTGGCGCGCCCCCGAGTGGCCGGTTTTCAGCGCCCGGTGACACGCAAAGGGACTGCGTTGAGCAACAGTACCAGGCCTGGCAGCAGGCCAATGACTTCCTGAAGCCTCTGGCGGACAAAGTGGATGTGCTCTTCCCCTCGCTATACACGTTCTATGACCAGACCCACGTTAACGACTGGGTGCGCTACGCGAAGGGGAACATCGAGGAGGCACATCGATATGGCAAGCCGGCCTATCCATTTTTGTTCATGGAATACGATCCCGGCACAACGCTGATCGGTCAGCAGATCCCTGAGGACTACTGGCGCGTGCAACTGCAGACGCTTCGGACTTACGCGGAGGGCCTGGTGATCTGGGGTGGGGCTCATTACAGCCTGGTCGGCGACCCGGCGGTGTCACAAGGAGTGATCGTGCCATGGGACGAGAACGCGCCTTGGTGGATCGCGACGAAGCAGTTTCCCCTGTCCTGATCGGCCGCTGGGCTCAGAGGCGTGCTACAGCACCGGCTCCGTCGAGAACAACTGGCTCGGAATGCCGTCCGGCTCAGCCTTCTTCGCCTTCTGCTGGACTGCCACATCTGCCGAAACCGCCGACTGAGGCTTCGATGCCGCCAATGGCCCGCTCTGGCCGACGAAGGCGCTGTCGATCAGGAAATAGTCATCCGCATTGATCACGCCGTCGTAGTTGAAGTCCCCGTTGTACCAGCCGGGTTTCTGTGAGATGAAGCCGGAGTCGGTCTGGAAGTAGTCGTCGGCATTGACAACGCCATCGAGGTTGGCGTCGCCATAGTACGTGCGCTGGACCCGGATCTGGCTCGCCTGCTCCTCAGGGACGATCGCCAGCCCGGTCAGCGGGTTGCTCGCTGCGGCGCTGCTGGTGATTCCCCCGCCGGTCCAGGATCCGCCATTGCGGCCGATACGGACGAGGTCGGCGACGTGGCTGATGATACTGCCCATGTCCTCCCCCTCGGGTAGTTGCACGATAAGCTGGTTGTCCTCCAGGTCGAGTTTGCCGGAGCCATCGGGCAGTGCTACCGGCAGGTCTTTCTCCGGCCCGCCATTCGGATCGAGGACTCTGACGAACGGCGAACGCGTGTCGAGGATGCGCACCGTGTCGCTGGCGTTTGCGCCCACGTCATACGCGTCGGCCGGCGCGACCGTCAGAACTACGGTCTCAACGCCTTCGATCTCGGCATCCGCTCGGGCCAGGACGGGGATCGGCACCCAGGAGTGGCCCGCGGGCATCATGATGCTGATCTCGTCGGTGAACGGGCCCATGTCAAAGGCTCCGAAGAGGTAGTCGTCGCCATGCTTGGCCGTGCCGCTGACCTTCAGGTGGATCAACAGGTCGCTGTCGGCCAGCCCGACGCGGACGACCTTGAACAGGCCGAGTCGCGGCTGCGGGCCGCCGCGGATGGGTTCCGTCGCGATCGGGTCGGCGGCGATGACCGACACTGCCGGCACGGACGAGCCGACCTTGAATGCGAGGCTCTCAACGGTCTTGCCCCACGCTTTGCATGTGAAGGTGTATTCGCCAGCGGCGATGGCGCCGATTTCGTATCTGTGGACCACCGGCGGCGGAACGATCATGATGACCGGGCCAGTCCACTGTTCGATCTTGGTATCGACGACGAATTCGTTGCCGATCTGCTGCACTTGACCCCAGTCGCGGACTTCGAAGCCCGGGCTTCCGAACCGGAGGGTCACCCCGGCGATGGTCAGGCCCTGGATTGTGCTGACTGCCAGCTCGGTCTGCTCGGCCGTCGGCACGTAGGGAATCCACTGGTCCGCGGTCGAGTCCTGGATGACGACCTTGGCGGCATCGGGCGTGCCGACGTCGTATCCGGCGCGATCGACAATTGCCATGACGACCGTTTCATCGCCTTCCACGAGATTATCCCCATGCGGAATCACGTCGATGGTCGAAGATGACTCGCCTTTCGGGAAGTAGGCCAGGAATTCTCCTGGCGGCAGGGGAGCAAAGGTATAGACGGGATACTGGGCCTCGAAGTGATAATCGGGGCCATCGGTGGCCGTCCCGGAGAACTTGAGCGTGACCATCAGCGACCGGTCAACAGGCCCGGTGCGGACAACGGTAAACATGCCCGGGTCCCAGGGCGAAGGCATCGGGCCCATCCTGCGAAGATCAGGCTCCGTGGCCAGCGGATCAGTGGCTTTGATCGCGACAACCGGCAGCGGGGGCGAGGCCGCATCTTTGATCGTGACCGTTGACGGATCGGGCGTTCCGATCGTGTAGACCTTGTTTTCGATGAGCTTCAGCACGACGGTTTCATCGGCCTCGAGCAGATCGTCGTTCCTGGCAACTACGGGAATTACGGCCGAGGCCTTGCCCGCGGGGATGGTCACATAGACATCGTCGGTGAACGGCGGCATCTCGGGGTAACCAAAGGTGTAGTCAATGTTACGCGTTGCCGTGCCGCCGCTGATCAGGTGCACTAGCAAGGGCTCATCGGTGGGTCCGGATCGGGTGACCTTGAATTCGCCGTTGTCCGGCAGGCTGCGGTCGATCGGTTCGACGGCAATGGGGTCGCTGGCCTCCAGTTTCACGACCGGCAGCTCGACCGGTATCGGGACCGTAAAGGGCTGCTTCTCGACCGCCGTACCCCAGGCTTTGAACACGAACGAATAGCTGCCGGGCCTGAGAACGCCCAGCGCGTAGTCATGGACGATGGGCGGCGGATCGATCGGCTCGGGAATCATGGGCATCGGGCCGACGTACTCCTCCACCTTGCTGTCCACGATGAACTGGTTGCCGTCCTGCTGAACCCGGCCCCAGTCCGCGACGCGGAACCGCATATCCCAGAGATGCAGCGATACCTTCGCCTGGGTCACCTCCGCCTCAGTGCGCAAGGCAATGGAAGTCTGATCGGCCGTCGGTACATAGGGTATCCACTGCGACTGGGCGTCGAGGATGACAATCTTGACGGCATTGGGCGCGCCGATCTTGTACGCATCTCCCGGCGCCAATGCCAGCACAACCGTTTCATTGCCTTCGGCCAAGTCATCGGCCAGGGGAACGACCCAGAAACTGGTCGAAGTCTGCCCTGCCGGAATCCGAACCTGGACGACATCCGGTGCGGTCTCCTGCCAGCCGGTGTCAAAGTTGTAGTCCTTCAAAGGCGTCGCCGAGCCGCCGACCTTCAGGACGACGTCCAGATCGTTGATGCTCGGCTCGGTCCGTGTGACGGTGACGTTGGAGGGAACCAGAGGCCTCAGCGATCCGAATATCGGTTCGGGTATCTCCGCTGGATTGGCGATGACCGTGACCACGGGAACCTGAACATCGACGGAGAAGTACAGGGTCTCGACCGCTTTGCCCCACGCTTGGAAAGTGAAGTGGTACTTGGCGTTAGGATCGAGCTGCCCCAGATCGTATTGGTGCTCGAGCGTCGTGGGCAGAATCGACTGGATGATCGGCCCCGTCCACTGCTCCACTTGGGCATCGACGTAGAATGAATTGCCATCAAGCTTTACGATCCCCCAGTCCGCCACCTGATAGCCCGGCGACTCAAAATAGAGCGCCACCTTGACCGCGGTCAGGTCGGCTACCGACTGCGCCTGCATTTTCGTCTGCTCGGCTGAGGGTACATACGGCACCCACTGATCGACCGACTCGGCGCTCAAAGGATCTGCGGCCGACACATCGCTGATATCGACGCCCACCACGCTGCTCAGCAGCATGCGAGGTTCCAGCAGCTCTGTGTTCATCAGCAATCGCCGCCGGGATGATCTCAAAGGCCGAGGCAAAACTCTCTTGCTGCAAAGGAGATGTGAACGACTAGCGGCCTTCAACGCATGCTTGTCGCTGCTCATGAGGCTCTCCTTGAAACAAAACCCCTCTGCCAGTAGCCTGACGCGCGAGCCGGAACCGTCTTCTCGCGGAGTGATGTGGCCGCCGAAGAATGGACGGCATCGCAATTGGCCAGATTACAAAGATTATTCGCAATGTCCAGTATATGGCTCCGTTTCCTCAGAATACTCGTTGCCGACTGCGATCGAGAACGGCGAACAAACGCCCGTTTCCGCCGGTTGACACCCGTTGTTGAAGCCCTGTTGTCCTTCCGGACCATCAGCGATAACCGGACCAATCCATGTCTGCGATTACGGACATTTCCACCGTCACAGCAGCGGCCCCGTCGAAAACAACTGAGACAGGATGCTGCCCGGCTCAGCCTTCTTCGCCTTCTGTTGGACTGCCACATCTGCCGAAACCGCCGGCTCAGGCTTCGACGCCGCCAATGGCCCGCTCTGGCCGATGAAGGCGCTGTCGATCAGGAAATAGTCATCCGCATTGATCACCCCATCATAATTGAAATCCCCATTCCCCCACCCACCCTTCTGCGTGATGTACCCCGAATCCGCCAGAAAGTAATCATCCGCATTCACAATCCCATCCAGATTCGCATCCCCATCCCAAGTGTACTTCACCAAAACCTCCCCGCCATCATTCACCCCCACCCCCAACCCCGTGAACGCCTTCCCCTTCGCCGCACTGCTCCTGATCCCCACCCCATTCCACTTCCCATCCGCCCGCCCCGCTCTGATCAACCCCCCAATCACCTCCACCGAGCTATTCCCAACGATCAGCTCATTATCGTTCACATCCAACACCCCCTCCCCGCCGACGTACAAATCCTCAGCGCGCACAACCGCGTGCGCCCCCGCCGCCACCTCCACGCGAGCCTGACCGGCGACGTGCAGCCTCGCCAAGTCCCGGCTGTCCGAGACCGTCACCACCATATCCCCCGCCGCCGCGATCATGTTCGCCAGGTCGTCCGCCCCGCTGATCTTAACCACGAAAGCGTCCCAGCCGCCGTTGTAGCTCGTGTCGAACCCGCCGCTCGTCCAGCCAGAGGACTCCGTGGTCCCCGTCACCAGCACATTGCCCGACCCGTCCACCGCAATGCTACCCCCCTGGTCATCGCCGCTGCCGCCCAGGTAGGTGCTCCACAGATGCCCTCCGGAAGGGCTCAGCTTCGCCACGAAAGCGTCAGAGATGCCGTTGAAGCTCGTGTCGAACCCGCCGCTGGTCCAGCCAGAGAAGTTTGTGCTCCCCGTCACCAGCACATTGCCCGAGCCGTCCACGGCAATGCCAGTGCCATCGTCCCCGCCGTTGCCGCCCAGGTAGGTGCTCCACAGAAGCTCTCCGGAAGGGCTTAGCTTGGCCACGAAAGCGTCACGGTCGCCGTTAAAGCTCGTGTCGAACCCACCGCTGGTCCAGCCGGAGGATACCGTCCGCCCCGTCATCAGCACATTCCCCGCGCCGTCCACGGCAATGCCATAGCCCTCGTCAGTGTCGATGCCCCCCAGGTAGGTGCTCCACAGATGCGCTCCGGAAGGGCTCAGCTTGGCCACGAAAGCGTCACCGTTCCAGTTGTAGCTCGTGTCGAACCCGCCGCTGGTCCAGCCGGAGGATACCGTCCGCCCCGTCACCAGCACATTGCCCGAGCCGTCCACGGCAATGCCATAGCCATAGTCATAGCTGTTGCCGCCCAGGTACGTGCTCCACAGATGCCCTCCGGAAGGGCTGAGCTTGGCCACGAAAGCGTCATGGCCACCGTTGAAGCTCGTGTCGAACCCGCTGCTGGTCCACCCGGAGGAGGACGTGTACCCCGTCACCAGCACATTGCCCGAGCCGTCCACAGCAATGCTACCCCCCTGGTCATCGCCGCTGCCGCCCAGGTAGGTGCTCCACAGAAGCTCTCCGGAAGGGCTTAGCTTGGC
>JAPLNB010000336.1 GCA_026693085.1 Planctomycetota bacterium
TCGATGGCGGCCTGGTCGCGGAAGCGGATGGCCCAGTCGGCGCGGGTGCGGGCGTCCGTCACCTGCACGCCCGTGATCATCAGCTCATTCTCGCGGGTCATGCTAACGAATTGGAGCGGGTCGGTGAACCGGCGCGACAAGATGTCGGTCGCATCCCGCAGCGTCGATGGCCCCACCAGCGGCAGCACCAGGTACGGCCCCGGGTTCACGCCGTACTGGCCGAGCGTCAGGCCCATGTCGTTGCGGTGCGCGGGCAGGCCCCATTTCGTGGCCACGTCCATGGTCCCCAGGATCCCGACGGTCGTGTTTACGCCCATGCGGCCGACGCCGCCCAGAGCGGGGCCGAGTCTCCCCTGCAGCAGGTCGTTGAAAATGACGTTGGTGTAGGACAGGTTCTCGAAGAAGTTGGTGATGCCGTTTTGGACCGGGCGCGGGGTGATCTTTTCATAACCGCGCGAGACGGGCTTGACGAGGAAGCGGTCCAGACCGTCGTTCAAGCCGTAGATCGCACGGTTGACCTTCTCCAACGGATCGGGGTTGTTGCTGGCGCAGCCAGCGCACAGCGCCAGCAAGGCGCAGGCGAGCAACGTGCCTAGGAACGCCGCCATCCGTGAGGGGCTACTTGCCATGGCCGCTCCCCTCCTCCCGCTCGCGTTTAGCATTCTTCTCCTTCAGCACCTGGATCACCCGGCTGACGCCGCCGTCGCGCAGGAAGCCAGCGAACTGGGCGCGGCAAGCGACCGCGAGGCTGATGCCGGCGATACTCAGGTCGATGGCCTTCCAGCGGCCGTCGAATTGTCGGAGGCGGAAATCCACGCCAGTGACGTCGCGGCGCTGGCCACCCCTGGTGTCGATGATGCGCATTCGAACAACGCGGTCGCCGCGCGGCTCCTGTCGCTCGTCGGTGACGACCGCGTCCTGCCCGTCGTACTGGTCGATGCCCTCGATGAAAATGCTGCGGACGAGCTTATGAAATTCGGAGAGAAACTGGTCGCGCTGGACGTCGGTCATGTCGTTCCACGCCGGTCCCGACGCCAGCCTCGCGAACGTCGGGAAATCGATGTTGTCTTCGACAATGGCGCTGGCGCGCTGACTCTTCTGGTCGGTAGGCAGTTGGCCATCGCGGAGGACGCCCAGCACCTGCGCCGCGGCCGCCTCGACGATCCGGCGCGTCTCGCTGGATGCAGGCGCCGTCGCCGGTGACGAGGCGGGAGCCGTCGTCTGCCCCAGAAGAAGCGCGGGTCCGCCTGCGGACACGGCCGCGGCAATCGCCAGCGCTGTAGTACGTCTCCAGTTCACTCTCGCTCCATCTGGGATTGGATCCCTATCGGGGGGTGGGTGCACCGGCCGGGCAAACAATCATTCGCCTCGCACCAACGCCAATACGCAAGCCATCATTCTCAGAACTGTGCTCCTCATGATTTGCTCCTTGTCCTGATTGACTGGGCCGCACCACACGCTTCTCGCCGCGAACTTCGAGTACAGTGTGGTCCGACGTTCACGGTCATCTCCAAGGAGACCCCAGTATTGTCGCTCGTTTGAACCGCCCTGTAAAAGCCGATGGCCCCGGCAATTGCCGAGGCCATCAGTCATGTGCAGTCGGGGCGACTGGATTTGAACCAGTTGCCCTTGATCACTTTGGCGCTGCTCTCCAGAAAGGCAGAGCCGAACGGAATCCTGAGCCAGTCGTTCTCGACTGAGCCGGTGCTGTGACGGTGGAAATGTCCGCAATCGCAGACATGGATTGGCTCGGCAATCGCTGATGGTCCGGAAGGACGACAGGGGTTCAACCACGGGTGTCAGACGGCGGGAATGGGGCATTCGGTCGCCGTGACCGACTGCAGTCGGCATCGAGAGTTGCGTCTCGGCTGAGGGTCTTGACCAGATTGGGGCAGCCCGAGCGGCAGATCAGGAATGCATGCTGCGACGCTCCAGGGCCGAGCGGCAATGGGTCAGCAGATGCAGCTCGCGCAACTCGCGGAGCAACTGCTCTTGGGTGGGCGATTCCAGCGAGCGGCGGACCTCTTCCACCAGCAACTCAGCGTATTTCTCCCGGGCGCGGTGCAGCATCACCCGCGCGTTGGTCGGCGTAAGTCGCTTACCGAGCTGGGCTGACAGTTGTTCGGCAACCTGTGGCGACTGGGCATCCGGGTTCTCCACATGGAACCGCAGCACCGCGTGAAGCGTTGGATGGGTCTTGTCCAACTCGGCCCAGGCTTGGTTCATGAGCTCCTTGCTCCAGCTCTCGACAAACTGCGCATCATTCAAGTCCGCGGTTGATGGCGCCGGGCCGGCCAGCTCGGGAGGCAGCGGCCGCGGAGACACCTTGCGCTGGTGGTGGTAGTCGTTCACCAGGTTGATCAGCGCGGTCTTGACGTAGTCGCGGAACCGTCCGCGCGTCGGATCGGCTCGGTGGAAATCCCCGCGGCAGAACCGCAGCGCAAACTCTTGGAAAAGCTCCTCCGCCACCTCTGGGTTGTGTAGCGCCCCGAGCAGATAACGGTAGACCGCTCCGCAGTACCGCTCCATCAGCACCCGCTGAGCAGAGGCCGCATCGCTCGCCGGTCCGTGGTGTGCCTGGCCGACCATGGTCCAGAGCGTGGTGATCCGGCTTAGGCGTGAATGGGCGTCCTGGTTACCCATGAGGTCCCAGCATACAGCAGCGCCCCGGTTGCCCGCCAGCAAATCCTGTAGCGCCTGCCGTAATAGGGAGCGGAGGGGCAAAGCGATGACCATCCGAAAGCCCCCACGGGGCGCCCTCGAAAACGCGAAAGGAACCAGACCATGTTCACACACACTGCAAGAGGCTGCTCCGCCGATTGCTGGCTGCTATGGGAATGTGCGCCACGGCGAGGTGAGATCGTGGTCACTTTGGTGAACGGGCTGGGCCAGGTCATCCATGTACCGCTGGATGAGTACCGGCTAGATGCGAAGAAACCACCCCTGAATCTCGTACATAGCGCAGCCCATTCACGGGCTGGCGGCGGAGTCAACTGACCGTGATGGTCGCAGCGATCCCGCCACAAGGGCGCGGGCGCTGCGGGAAGGCGACCTGTAACACCCCCTGTAGAAGATATGGAGGCAGCGGATCGAAATGGAGAAAAAGCAAAGAGCGGCGTGCTGACGCACACCGAAACATTCGCGGCTGAAGGCCGCAAGGAGTTCAATATGTCTGGCATGATGGAACATCTCGAAGATCGTAGGCTGATGACCGTGATCCTGGGTGCCGACGGCGTTCTGAAAATCGATGGGGGAAACACCAAAGACTACGTCTCCGTCGTGATCGACACGCGCGGCACAGTCGAGACTTCCGACGACCGCGTTCAGGTGTGTTGGGGGCGCGACGGCATCAGCAGCACCCATGGGTTCGCTCTGTCGGCCGTTCAGAGCATTCTATTCCGCGGGTACGACGGTAACGACGAGTTCTACAACACCGCGCCCTGCCTGCCCGCGGTAGCCTACGGCGGCAGGGGCAACGATACGCTCTCCGGCGGCGGCCGCGGCGATATGCTCTGCGGCGAGAGCGGGGCAGACTTGCTGATCGGCAACGGGGGAAATGATTCGCTCTTCGGTGGTGGCGGTGTGGACACACTCCGCGGCGGGGACGGCGAGGACTACCTCGACGGCGGCAACGATGGCCTCAGGGATGAGCTGACGGGTGGCAGCGGTGCGGACACGTTCGTGGTTCATGAGAACGTGACAGGGTGGCCTTTCAATTACCGATCTCACCTGCACGAGAACTACACGGACTTCAACGGAGGCCAGGGGGACAGGGAAAGTTGGGTGGTGCATGATTGATGCTGGCCGCCTCGTTCGAAGCCCGATCGGCGGGCGACTGTAACACCACCCGTATGAGTATGCAGAGAGAATTCAGTACCCATTACCTCAATACGCTGCTTCGGCAGCAAGGAGCTTGTCATGTTGGCAGTCGTGGAAAATCTTGAAGGGCGCACACTCATGGACGGCAGCATCATCTTAGCAGGCGGGGTGATCACGATCACCGGTACCCCTAGGGCGGACCAGGCGGTCGTGGTCGAGGCCGGGCTGAACGTGAACGTCAGTTTGGACCATGTGCACGGCCACGCGGCAGTCTTTGCCAGGGCAGGCCTCACTCGCATCGACTTCAATGGTCTGGCCGGCAATGACTATTTCCGAAATGACACGGGCGTGCCCTGTCGCGCCAACGGCGGAGACGGCGACGACATCCTGATCGGCGGAAAGGGCGGCGACTCTCTCCGAGGCGGCAACGGCCGGGACTACCTGCTCGGCCGCTGGGGCAACGACGTGCTCGTCGGCGACGCTGGCGCCGACATGCTGTACGGCGGGGACGGCAATGACTACCTCGACGGCGGGATTGACGGCGATGTGGACCAGTTGTTCGGCGAGGCAGGCATCGACACGTTCAAGAACCGACCGCTCGACATATACGACCGCGTGGTCGGTGAGCCGTGGGCCTGAAGGTGAGTGGCAGGTTGCCGCAGACACGCAGCCCGAGAGATCGTGATCTCTCGGGCTGTCTGTGCCGGCAGATTGCGGGGGCGCGGGCGACATGTGCCTGGCGGAATCAGATCGGCCTGGAGCTGCAAGCGGTGGAGCTGAGCTTCGGGTCAGGGGCCCTTAAGTCTAGGGTTTCATGGGCCGAATACGCGCGGGTCTCATTCGTGATCGAGCGCCTGCAGACAGAGCTTGAGGTAGGGCTCCGGGGCCTCCTGGCGTTGAAGAGCGAGTTCGAACGCGGCCTTGGCCTCCGGGAGGCTGTTCAACTGCCAGTAGCATCGCGCCAGGGTCAGATAGGAGATCGCGCCGCCGGCAGCCTTGGCTTTCTCGAGGAACTCGACGGCCCATCCGTGAACGCCCCTGAAGGCATACCACTCTCCGAACGCCGCGAGAGAGGCTGGATCGTTCGGTTTGGCCCACAGTGCCGTCCTCGCCTTCTCTACACGTGGCTCGAACTCGCGATATTGCGGTCCCCGACCGAAGTCCCAGAGATTGATCCTCCCCGCCTCGCCGGCCGACAGGACCATGAGACCGTCGGGCGACAAGGTGACGGGCGAAACCGAGTCCGCGTGAGCAGCCCAGCTGCGGGTCTCCGTGCCGCTCGCGACATCCCAGAGACTCAGCGTCTTGAAACCTCCAGCCAAACCTGTGCGGCCGTCGGGCGAGAAGACGATGGTGGAAACCGACTCCGTACCTTGCGTGAAATCGCGGATCTCTTTGCCGCTTGCCACATCCCACAGCTTCAGCAACGATCCCATAGCAGATGCAGAAATGAACGAGCGTCCATCCGGCGAGAATGAGAGATGGACCGAGTTCATACGCCCAGGGAAGGTTTGAATATCCCTGCCCGTTGCCACATCCCACAATTTCATCGTCTTGTCTGAGCTCGCGGACAAAGCTGTGCGGCCATCGGGCGAGAAGGCAACGGTGGAGACCGGCCCGGCGTGCCCGATGAAGGCCCGGATCTCCTTAGCGCTGGCCACATCCCAGAGCTTCAGCGTCGTATCCACGCTTCCGGAGATGACTGTGTGGCCGCTGGGAGAGAAGGCGACGCTGCTCACTCCACCGCCGTGCCCCATGAAGGTGCGGATCTCCTTGCCGCTGGCCAGGTCCCAAAGCTTCAGGGTCTTGTCCTCACTCCCAGAGATGACCGTGAGTCCATCGGGCGAGAAGGCGACGATGCGAACTCGGTCCTCGTGTCCAGAGAAGCTGCGGATCTCCTTGCCCGTCGCCATATCCCAGAGCTTGAGCGTCCTGTCCGCACTTCCAGAGATGGCCGTGCGCCCATCGGGAGAGAAGGCGACGCTGCTCACCTTGCTCACCTTGCGGCCGCGCCAGATGAGCGTGCGGACATCGTTGCCGCTGGCCAAGTCCCAGAGCTTCAGAGTCCTGTCCCCACTTCCAGAGATGGCCGTTCGTCCATCGGGCGAGAAGGCAACGGCGGCAACCTCCCTTGCATGCCCGGAGAAGGCGCGGACCTCCTTGCCGCTGGCCACCTCCCACAGCTTCACCGTCTCGTCTGCGCTTCCGGAGAGAGCCATGTGTCCATCGGGCGAGAAGGCGACGGCGAGAACCGGCTCCGTATGACCTGCGAAGCTGCGGATCTCCTTGCCTGTCGCCGTATCCCAGAGCCTCAGCGTCTTGTCCCAACTCCCGGAGATGACGGTGCCGCCGTCGGGCGAGAAGGCGACGGCGAGAACGGTTTCCCGGTGTCCGGTGAATCTGCGGATCTCCTTGCCGCTGGCCACCTCCCAGAGCTTCAGGGTCTTGTCCTCACTCCCAGAGATGGCGGTGCGGCCATCGGGCGCAAATGCGACGGCGATAACCCATTGCGCGTGCCCCGTGAAGTTGCCAATGTCCTTGCCCGCCGCCACGTCCCAGAGCTTTAACGTCTTGTCTTTACTTCCGGAGATGGCCGTGCGTCCATCGGGCGAGAAGGCAACGGCGGCAACCCCGTCCGTGTGTCCGGTGAAGCTGCGGATCTCCCTGCCGGTCGCCACATCCCACAGCTTCAGCGACTTGTCTGGACTTCCAGAAATGGCGGAGCGACCATCGGGTGAGAAGGCGACGGCGTACACCCCCTCCGTGTGTCCGGCGAAGCTGCGGACCTGGCTGCCCGTCGCCACGTCCCAGAGCCTCAGCGTCTTGTCTGTGCTTCCAGAGAGAGCCATGCGGCCATCGGGCGAGAAGGCGACGGCCTGAACCGGGTTCGTGTGCCCGGAGAAACCTCCAATCGTCCTCCTCTGGCCATCATTTCCCATCAGCGGCGGTGCTCCTTTGGCGTAGCTCTCGAGCAAGGCTGCCAGAATCGCCACGTCCGGATTCCCGAGCTGCCGGGAGATGCCCAGGGCCCTATAATAGGTGTCACGGCCGGCCGCGAATCTCCCGGACTTGACCAGGCTGTCTCCCGAAGAGATGAGCCCTTCGGCCAATCGCTCTTCCGCCAAACGCTCATTGGCTTGGGCGAGTCTTAGGTTGTCCTGAGCTTCACGGGCTTTCGCAGCGGCCCGATCCCGCTCCCGACCGGCGACGACGGCATTGTCATTGGCGCGATTGCGCTCCCGGGCGAGTCGTCCGGATTGGATCGCCATACTGGCCGCGAACACCGCCAGCAGCAGAACGAAGGTGAGTGCCACCGCCACCGGCACGCGGTAGCGCCGTATCGTTTTTTTCAGCAGGTACATCGCGCTGTCGCGCTTGGCCTCGATGGGCTCCCCTGTCAAGTAATGCCGGACGTCTCTGGCCAGCTCGCCGGCGCTCTGGTATCGCCGTTCCCGCTCCTTGGCCAAAGCCTTAAGCGTAATCGTCTCGACTTCGTCATCAATCGGGCAACGCCCGGTGCGCATCGGACGAGCCGAGCGCGGTCCCACGCCCGACTCTTTCGTCCAGCACCGGGTGGGAGGCGTCGGTGGAGTCTCGGCGATGTGCTTCAGCACCTCCGCCATCGCCCCGACGACCGGATAGGGGTACTGCCCTGTAAGCATCTCGTACAGGATGACCCCCAATGCGTAAACGTCCGTCCGCGTGTCAAGTGCGTCGGGGTTGCCTTTGGCCTGCTCGGGCGACATGTACGGCATCGTCCCGACGACCTGTCCGGTGACCGTGGCCAGCGTCTCGGTCCGCTCGGTGATTGCCTTGGCCAGGCCGAAGTCCAGGATGTGCAGGTTCCTATCCGCGTCGATCAGTATGTTGGACGGCTTTAAATCGCGATGGATCACACCCTTCTGATGCGCGTGATTCACGGCATCGCAGATGTGGGCGAACAACTCCAGAGCCTGTTCAAGGTCCAGCTTGTTCTCGCGAACGTACTGCGCAACGGGCAAGCCCCGAACATAGTCCATGACGTAGAAGAGCCGGCCGTCGGGAGTCATGCCACTGTCAAAGACCGCGATGATATTGGGGTGCTTCAGATGTGAGATCACGTCGATCTCGCGCTCAAAACGGCGTCGGCTAGACGGCGAGGCATGGAGACCTTCCAGCAGCACCTTAATGGCCACTTTGCGGTGGGTGGAGATCTGAACGGCCTGATAGACCACGCCCTGGCCTCCGCGGCTGATCTCGTGGAGAAGCTGGTACCCGGGGATTGGCGGCAATGTCCCACCCCACGACGTGCTGGGCGGCCGCACCAACGAGGGGACTTGTAGTGGCAGGTCCGAATCTCCAGCGTCATGTGAAGGCACGGCCGGGTGTTGTGCGATGGACTGGTGATCCTCGGAAGGGTTCGGCCCAGGCAAAGCATCGGACTGCTCGCTGGACGGCCGATCTGCCGAGATTGATGGCTCGTTGCCATCCTGTTGCTGCTGGCCGTTGGGCTCCTGCGCCTTGTCAGGTCCGCTGGGCATGTCGCTCTCCCCGGAAATGAAGCCATAGGGAGCACATCTCACACCCCCTCTGAGTTTAGCAGTATGCTGAATCGGCATTCGCGGTCAAGCGCGAAGACTACTGGACCGGTCCAATGGTCCAACTGCGCCGGCGACTTCGACATGGGCGAATGTTGTTGCGAGGTGACGTGCGGGCAGGGCCACGAAACCCGGCTGTTCAACATCGGCCGGGCTCATTTCTTGAAACAGCAGAAAAGTGTTGCCATGTGCTTGCGGAATACTCTATGATGAGGCCGTCTGTCCGGAGTGGACAGGAGGCGTTGGTGCGGCTTCGATCCTGGGACAACTTCGCAAATCATTTCGCACACCGGGACGAGCCGAGGGCTTGGCAAGACTGATCTCCTGACCTTCGGCAGACGGCGCTGGGCTCTGTAGGGCTCGCCGCGGAGTGTCCGCGGCGGCGGAGTGGCTACGACATTCACATTTTGATTGCGAGGCGAACATGAGGAGAAACTATCGTCGGAACCGGGTTGGATGGCATCGAGTGCGAACAGCGGTGGAGCAGCTGGAAAACCGGATCCTGCTTAGCGTGCCGGACCTCCAGGATGTGTCCTCGAGCGGCCCTGAGGCGCCGCTGTCTGCGTTGCTGGATGCCGGCTCGCCGGCGCCCTTGGGCGCGGAGGGAGCTGGTGTGACGGTCGTGCTGAACGACGTGCCCGAGTACCTCTGGTACAACGGTTGCGCGCCGACATCCACGGGTATGATCATGGGATATTGGGATCAGATCGCGTACCCGAGCATGTTCACGGGGAACGCATCGACTCAGACGGCTGCGGTGGATGATCTGATCGCCTCGCCGGAACAGATCCGCGACTACGCGCCGATACCCGATCCGGGGACGACGCACAGCAACAACTGTATCGCCGACTTCCTGGGGACCAGCCGGGACCCGCTCAAGTTTGGCTTTAGCTATCGCGACAGCTACCCCAGCGGGTTTGAGAATTACGTCAATTGGCGCGGGTACGACTACTCCGATACGTTCAATCGGAATTGGGGCAGTGTCAGCTTCGATGACATCAAGGGCGAGATCAACGCTGGACGGCCGTTTCTCATCAGCGTGGACAGCGATGGGGACGGGGACTCCGATCATGCGATGGCGGGGATGGGCTATCGCACCAGCCCCTCCAACCAGTTTGCCGCGCGCACGACCTGGAACGGCATGCCGGGAATCAACTGGTTCGACTGGACGGGGATGTCGGTGGGCGATCCATTCGGGATTAGGGGTGTGACGTTCTTCCGGCCGTCGGCAAACCGGCCTGACTTGGCGCCATCCTACTGCAACGCGACTCCGGAGCCGTTGACCTGGGGCGACGACTTCACGTTCAGCTACACGGTCGAGAACTATGGCGGGCAGAACGCGGGCGCGTCGACGATCAAGTTCTACCTGTCGAGCAACGACATCATCACGACCAGCGACACCTACTTGGGCTCGGCGGCGTTCGCGGCGCTGAACGCCTACGACGGGCGCAGCGGGAGCGTCACCCTCAGCCTTCCGGCGGCGCCGCCTGCGGGATTTACCGAGGTCGACACGATCTACGTCGGGCTGATTGTCGACGCCAATGACAACGTCTCGGAAGGCGCCGAGAACAACAACGCCGCCGGGAACGCGGAAGCCAGGGACTCGTGCATGGGTGTGAACGTCGCCTACGACCCGGTAACCGTCAGCACGAAAGCGGACCTGGTCGGGACACAGTTCAAGCTCGACATGTCGATTCTGAATTTCGGCTCAACCGAAGCCTCTTTCAAAGTGGCCAATCAGGGCAAGACCAACGCCGGCAGCTTCCAGATCAAGTTCTACTTCTCCTCCAACACGTTTGTCAGCACCGGCGATACCCTGCTGGCGACACGGACGATCAGCTCACTGGCGGCAGGCGCGACATACAGCAGCACGATCTCTCTGACGGTGCCGACGACCGCACCGGTGGTCGGTGACAACCAGTACACGGTCGGGATGATCATCGACGCGGCCGACGCGGTGCCGGAGGACGACGAGGGGAACAACAGCAACGAAGGATACGGCCTGGACAAGGCGGATGTGGCGTACGGGATCAAGTTCTTCAACGCCCACTTCGGCAACGGCGACGGCGCGATGAACATCGTCAACGACACCCTGCTGGCGCCGGTCAACGGGCTGTGGCACGCGACGACCCGCGGATCGATCATCCCCCTGCTGAACCGGAAGATGTGGTACGGGGTGGAGCGGACGGGGGACTATGACGTGGGTGATTCGGCCGGCTATTTCGAGACGAAGAACATCAGCGTGCCCTCGGGGCCGTCGGCGCTGAGCTTCAGCTACCTGGCTGACGTGGAAGCCAGCGCGCTGGCGGATGCGATATACGTGCAGGTCTACGACGTGGTCGATGAGACATTCACGACGGTCCTGAGCAAGGGCAACGGGCTTGTGAACGACACGTCGGGCAAGTATGTGCAGGCGACGGCCGACCTCTCGCAGTTTGCCGGCAAGGTGATTCGCGTTCGTTGGACGTTCGACACGCGAGGCTCGCTGAACAACACCGGCGAAGGCTGGTTGGTGGACACGATCGGGCTGTGGGGCCTCAGCAGCGGCGTCGGGGTCGAAGCGTACCGCAGCCTGCGTTACGACAGCAACCTGCTCTACACGCCTTCCACACTGAACTATGCCGGTGACCACGACACGTTCGTATTCAACGAAGAGCAAGTCGACGGCACATTCGCCATCGCTACAGACAGCGCCGCAGCGGTGAGGCCGGGCGTCGCCGTCTACGACTATCAGACGGGGGAGATGCTGCTTATCGACAGCGGCGCTGCCGCGGGCAGCGAGGCCAGCATTTCCCTGACCAACTCTGACAAGTGGAACACCTATCTGGTGGAGGTCTGGG
This sequence comes from Planctomycetota bacterium, assembly GCA_026693085.1. Taxonomy (GTDB): domain Bacteria; phylum Planctomycetota; class Phycisphaerae; order Tepidisphaerales; family Tepidisphaeraceae; genus JAPLNB01. The sequence continues at coordinate 11,237 of JAPLNB010000336.1, forward strand.
ACGTGGAGGAGAACACGACGGGGAACCTGGATGTCACGGTCAACGGGACGGGTGTTTCTTTGCAGACTACGATGACGGCCAACGCCGCGGGGCACGCCGAGAGGCTTGGCCAGATCATCAACGACAACACCGACACCGACTTCTACAAGGTGACGGCCCCGGCCGATGCCAGCGGGGATCTGGAGATTCTGGTCGATCCGCACACGAACAGCGGGTTGCTGCCTCGCCTTCAAGTCTGGAAGAATCTGGTCAGCGACGCTCCGGATCGAGTGTCCTACAGCAACGACGGTCCGACCATAGCGACGTTCACCGGCGTGAAGCCTGGCGATGTGTTCTATATCTGCGTGGCTGACAACGACTTTGCGCTGGGCGCCGGCAGCGTAGCCGAGAAGGGCAAGTATGACCTGACCGCCGACTTCTCCACGGCATTGCCGGCGACGCTGACCTCGGCCGGCGCAGAAGGCTTTGCCTACTTCCATTACAACGGAAACGTCAACGACTCACTCAACTTCGACGCCAGCATTGGCTCAGGAACGGATGTGGACAGCTACATCTTCGCGGGCGACGTGGACTGGGACGGCAACTACGTCGTCACGGCCACCGCGCCTGCGGGTTCAAACGTCCACCCGGTCATTGCGGTGTACAACGGTGTGACCGGCGAGAGGCTCGCCGTGGCCAGTTCCGGTGGAACGGCAACGGCGCAGTTGACGGTCAACCTGCCCCAGGCCGTGGACATCGAATACGTCGTGGCGGTCGCGGACAATACGAGCACCGAAACCGGCGACGTGGTCCTGACAATCGATGCTCCCGGCACCGGCGTGCTCTACCCCATATCGGTCAATGCCGCCGGTGACGGCAGCCGCGACGACGGCAACATCGGCGCCAACGATACGGATTTCTACTCCTTCACTGCGCCCGCCGACGCCAACGGCGACCTCACTGTCACCGTTACACCCCTGCCGGGAATCTACACGCTTGACGCGGCGTTCGCCCTGTTCGACTCAACAGGCAAGATGCTCGGGCAGCGCTACCTCGCTGCCGCGGGCGTCGCAGAGGTGCTGACCGTCGGCGGGATCGTCCCTGCGCAGACCTACTACGTCAGCGTCATGTCGCGGGACCACGCCTCGGCCGGCCTGCACAGCATCTCCGTGAACTTCGATCTGGTGGTTCCCGACGTCTATCCGCTCCCGTCATATGACACGTGGATATCCCCGAACCAGTCCGGGGACATCGTACGCTCATCCTCAATCAGCGGCGTCGGCGACTGGACCGCCTACCTCATCGACAGCGACCTGACCGACGCGTCGGCCACGTTCACTGCGGAACGACTCAGCGGCGGAACCGTCCCCGTCATCGGCCTCTACGACGTCGCGACCGGCGCTCGCCTGGCCTGGTCCAGCAACCCCACCAACGCGGCAACCACCAGCTTCACAACCGCAACGACCAGATGGACTCGCTATTACCTGCTGGTCGGGTCCAGAGGCGGCGCCGCCGGACAGGTGCGGGCGACTGCGGATTTCCCGACAGTGGCGACGACGACGATCACGACCGATGCCGCCGGCCAAGGCAGCAAGACCGCGACACTGAATGATCCAGCTGACATCGACTACTTCGCGATCACTGCGCCGGCAACCGCTTCGGGAAAGGTGACCATCACCCTCACCGGCCTTGCCGCAGGTCTCTGGGGCGCGCTGGCAATGCATGACTCGGCAGGCGACTTCCTCACCTCCGCCAACGGCGCCGGTGTCGGAAGCAATGTCACCCTGGTCTACAACAGCGTCGTCCCCGGCGAGAAATACTATCCACATGCCACCAGCGTGCTGTTCGCCAACGGCAGCGGCGCTTTCACCATCAACGTCGACTTCGAAGTCTCCGTGCCGCCAACCATCAACCCCGCGGATGCGAAGTACGATTGGCAGCCGAACCAGTTCGGCAACGAATCGCTCACTGGCAACCTGACGGCCCTCGAACTGTCGGAGATATGGGCAATCCGGCCCGAAGCCGCCGGGACGATGCACGTCACGCTGAGCAGCCTCGCCTTCCCGGCGGCACTCGGCCTGTACAACAGCGCCGGGACGTTGCTTGCAGGCGAAACGGCCGTCGTGGCCGGCGGGACAGCGGCGGTGGACGTCGCCGGACTGGCCGATACGACCTATTACGTCTACGTGACCTCGCGCAGCGGAACCGCAAGCGGCGGCTACACGCTGACCTGGGACGTGCCCTCCTTCCCCACCATCACCAGCATCCCCGTCAATGCCTCGGGCGCCGGCGCCGTCGTCGAAACCGCCTCTCCCGCTGCCGAACAAGATTTCTACCAGATCGTCGCACCGGCCGGCTCGACAGGAGTGACCGTTACGATGACGCCGGCGGCAACGCTCGGTCCGACTGTCCGGCTCTATGACACGGCAGGAGCGATGCTGGACAAGGCCAACTCGGTGGTACACGGCACGGTCGTGTCTTTCACCCAGCCCGTCACCGCCGGGCAGACGTACATCATCGGTGCCGGTGGCGAGAATCTCAGCACCGGCGCTTACGCCATCAACGTCCAGTTCAAAGGATATCCCACGGTGATTACGGGCACCGCGGGCAATGATGTGATCCACGTCCGCAACAGTCCGGGCGCTGACGACACCATCGAAGTGTTTGTCAACATCCCGACCACCGACCCGCCCACGGTGTCAATTCCGCGCATGGCAGTACCGAACCTGACCTTCAACACGCTCGCAGGTGCGGATCTGCTCATCGTCAACTTCGCCAATGGCACGCCCGTGCCCGCTGGCGGAATCGCCTATGATGGTGGTGTCGGCAGCGACTCGCTCTCGGTCGTCGGCAGCGGCGTGAGCACCGGCGAATACCGGCCGGACGGCGCCACGAGCGGCAAGGGTGTGGTATCGGTCGGCAGTTCCAACATCTCCTTCACCGGCCTCGAACCCGTCACCATCAGCGGCTTCGCCTCTTTTACCTTCACCACCCCCAACGCCATCGACTCCCTCGTCATGGATTCCCCCGCCGCCGGCACCAATCGCATCTCCGGCAACAGCGGCGGCGTCGCAATGGAGTCCCTCACCTTCTCCTCCGTCGCCGTCTTGACCCTCGATCTGGCCACCAACGACGCCGGCGCGGGCAACGACACCTTCCGCAGCACCCTCGGCAACGTCGCCGCGGGCCTGTCGCTGCTTAGCATCAACGCCGGCACCGGCTCCAACGTCGCCCGCTTCGACAGCGGCGCCACCAACCTCGACACCAACGTCGGCATCGGCGGCGTCAACTTCGAAGTCCGCGCCAGCGGCAACTCGCTCGTCAACTTCGGCGCTTCCCAGCACCTCGGCCAGTTGACCTCCGATACCAAAGCCCTGGTCAAACTCCAAGCCGGCGGCGACAAGGTCATCGACACCAAGATTCTGAACATCACCGGCGACGGCACCATTGACCTGTTCAACAACGACATGATCGTCCGGAAAGGCGACGAGGTTGCCATCGGCAAATCGATCCGATCCGCCCGCAACAACGGCGCCTGGGACGGCGCCGGCCTGACCAGCACCACCGCGCGGACCACAAAGTACACGGGCCTGGCGGCCATTTTCAACGACAACGGCAGCGGCTCGACCGTGACCCCGGTCTTCGCCGGCCAGGCCGTCGGCATCAAGGATGTCCTCGTCAAGTACTCGTGGGATGGCGATGCCAACGTGGACGGCATCATCAACGCCGACGATTACTTCCTGGCCGACAGCGGGTACATCACGCAGAAAGGCGGCTACTACAACGGCGACTTCAATTACGACGGTATCGTGAATGCCGATGACTACTTCCTGATCGACTCGGCGTACATCGGCCAGAGCGGGCCACTGTCAGCATCGAAGCCTGAGGCGGTGGTTTCGGTGGACGTGGTCGTCCAGCAGAAGGCAAAGAAGGCAGAGCCGGACGGCATCCTGAGCCAGTTGTTCTCGACGGAGGCGGTGCTGTAGGTGCCCCGCGGTTACGGTGAATCGAGGGTGACCGGTGTTGTCGCAGCCCGGCTGCGATGTGGGTCCTTCGGACCCGAGTTTTCACCGGGTGGTCTCCCGCCATTTAGAGCTGTCGGCAAGACGATAGCGGCCAAGGCCTTGGCCGAAGTCCATAGTGCTTGCCGAAAGCTGTAAAAGGCGGTCCCACGGAAAGGCGAAAACGCGCAATT
>JAPLNB010000337.1 GCA_026693085.1 Planctomycetota bacterium
CGGCAATAACCTGATTGCCTCAGGCAATGGCGGGACATTGGACGGGGTGGTGCTCAACGGGGATCTGGATCTGAGCGGCTGGGACGCGAAGTTGACGGTGCTAAACGGTCTGGAACTGAACGGGACGGCGACGGTGTGCGCGGTAGGCAGCGCGTGGAGTCGTTTGGAGTTTGCGGGGAGTCAGACCCTCTCGGGAAGCGGTACGGTGGTAGGCGGGAGCGGCTCACATCCTGGCTTGCGGCTGGTGAACGCGGGGACAACGCTGACGATCGGGGCGGGGATAACGATTCGGGGAGGTACAACGGACCAGAGGTACGGTGGAGTAAGCATCGGGTATATGAGCGTGCTGGGAGGTCCGACGGACGTGACGGTGGTGAATCTGGGCAGGATCGTCTCGGATGTAAATGGGGGTCAGCTAAGCGTGGTGGGTCAGAGCTTTGTGAACGAGGGGGTGATGGAGGCGAAGGATGGGAGTATTCTGAATATCTCCAACTCGTCCTACATCAACAACGGCACGCTCCGTGTTTCTGGCGGTACCTTGAGGCTCGGCCAGAGCATCACACTGAATGGACACGGGCACCTGGGACCGGATGGAATGACCATCCTGCAGGGCGGCGAGTTCATCATCGATGAGCCCATGACCGTGCCGATACTGTACGTGAGCGCCGGCGGCGTGCTCACGCATTCCCGGGGCAAGTCGGGACTGGACCTGACGGTGACAGGTGATGTGACTGTGGAAGCCGGCGGCACGATCAGTGCTGACGCGAAGGGATACGCGCCTCAGACCGGTCCTGGGAAGGGAGCAAACGATGGTGACCGTGGCAGCGGAGGTGGCTACGGGGGTACGGGCGGGCGCTCGGCGACGCTCGCCGTGGGGGGCAGCCCTTATGGATCGTTGATGATACCAGTGGATCTGGGGAGCGGCGGAGGCAGGTCCAGCGGCGGATGGGGGGGCGGCGCGATCCGGATGTTGGTGGGTGGGACGTTAAGGGTGGACGGGACGTTTTCCGCGGACGGCGGGGACTGGGTTGATGCACGCGATGGAGGTGGGTCGGGCGGCAGCGTCTACCTGAAGGCCGCGAGCATCCTTGGGACCGGTCTGGTTTCAGCAACCGGCGGCGACGCATATTACGTCGGCGACGTGAGATACGGTGGTGGCGGTGGCGGTGGAAGAATCGCCTTCGATTGCCAGGATGTGTCAGCCTTCGGTGGCCGCTTCGATGTGTCGGGCGGATTCGGCAACGAAAACGGCGGTGACGGCACCTGCTACGTCTATCCCCTGCTGCACATCATGGGACAGGTCCCACAAGGGTCGACCAACCGAACGATCGAGGCGGTGGACCTCACCTTTGACAAGGCCGTCGTGGAGAGCACCTTCTCGGCAGTCGATATTTTGCTGGTTGGTCCGGAGGGTCGCATTCCGGTTACACAGTCGCCGCTGAATCTGGGCGGCAACGTCTGGCGCGTCATGTTCCCACCGCAGACCGCGGAAGGAGTGTACACGCTCAGTGTTCGTCCGGACATCATGGCGTTGACCGGTCACGCGATGGACCAAGATTTCGACGGCACGGAAGGCGAGGCGGTCGACGACATCTATCACGGCACGTTCCGCATCGACCTGACCCGGCCGCACGTCACGGGGCACACGCCCGTCGGCAAGAGCACGCTTCCCATCGGCCAGGTGGACGTCACGTTCAGCGAAGCCATGGATGCGGCCACTTTCGAGCCGGGTGACGTGAAGCTCTCCGGTCCCGGCGGGCCGTTCGATCTGTTGGCGAACCAGCAGACCGACCCGGTCAGTTTCCGCATCACGTTCGCGCCGCAGACCACTGATGGCGTGTATCACGTTCGTATCGGGCCGGACATAAGAGATGTTGCGGGCAACGTCATGGACCAGGACGGGGACGGCCTTGGCGGCCAGACCCCCGGTGACATCTACGACGCCACTTTCACCATCGGCATCGGGCCACGGGTGCTGTCGGCGTCGCCTATCGGGACGTTTGACCTGCGAGCGGGCAATCTGGACACGGTCACGGTGGTCTTCAACGAGGCCATCGGCACTGGAGCGGGCGCGCCACCGCTTGCCGATTCCGTCCGGATTGTGGGGCCCGGCGGCCCGATCCTCCCCGCCACAATCACTCCGCTGGGCGGTTTCAGTTACGCCATCGGTTTTGCCCAGCAAACTCGCCGGGGCGTTTACGTCGTGACCATGGGCCCTGCCCTTGTGGATCTCGACGGCAACCGGATGGACCAGGATCAGGACGGGATCCAGGGCGAATCGGACGACGACGTCGTCGCGTTCCGGTTTGAGGCGTTCGATGCCGATGTGGTTCTCACCTCGCCCACAACCATCGCGGCGGACGATACGGCGTTTGATGGTGAGAGCCTGTGCGTTCGCGGCGCTACGGTCACCATCGATGGCGTCCACACGTTCAGTTCGCTGCACCTGCTGGAAGGCGCGGTCCTGACCCATTCGCTCGGGGCATCGATGAGCCTGCACATTACGGGTGAAGCGGTTATCAGTGCATCCTCCGCGATATCGGCAAGCGGCCGCGGTGCTGGGACTCCTGCAGCCACGCCCGGCGGAACATTGGGTCTGACCGTGGACGGTGCTTTGCAGTTGGATGGGACGATTGCCGCCGATGGAAGCAACTCGGCCAATGGGGGTGGCGCTGGGGGCACGATCGAGATCGTGGCCGCGACCTTGGTCGGTGCAGGGACAGTCTCTGTTCAGGGCGGCGCGGGCAACAGCGGGGGCGCGGGCGGGAGCATTGCGGTCATCTGTGGCAACACCAGCGGGTTCATGGGAACGAACGTGGCTTGTGGCGGTCCCGGCAGCGTCTGGGGCGGCGCGGGCGCCATATTGCTCAAGTCTTCGCCGCTGGATGCGGGCCGTGTCACGATCGACAACCGTGGCCACCAGGGTGTCGCGGCACCGGTTCCCACGGGAGCCTACCAGCAGATCCAGATTCTCGGTGGAGCCGTGGCGTTGCTGCCTGCAGGTCAGGCGCTTACGGCTAGTGAGCTTGTAATCGCAGCAGGCGCCCGCCTGGTCGATCGGGGCGACATTCAGGCGGCCTTGGTACGCCTGTCATCGGGCGGCACGCTGGAACTGGATGCCGCGGAGAGCCTCCAGTCGCTGATGATCGAGGATGGCGGCGTGCTGACATGCAGTCCAGGCGGCGCGGGTCTGCAACTGACGGTGTCCGGGGATCTCACGGTTGCGAGTGGCGGACGCATCACCACCGATGGCCTGGGCTATCAGGGGGGCCTTGGGCCTGGCGCAGGCTTGTCCGCAACCGCCACCTCCCCTGGTCTAGGCGGCGGGGGCGGTTACGGCGGGGCCGGCGGCGCCAACGGCCTGAGCGGCGCCGGGCAGCGATATGGGTCTCTTATGCAGCCCACCGACGCCGGTAGCGGTGGCGGCGGCGGGTATGCGGGCGGCAGTATGGCCACCGGTGGCGCCGGCGGCGGTGCCATCCGGCTGATCGTCGGCGGAACCCTTCGCGTGGATGGGATGCTCACGGCTGCCGGCATGACCGGACAATCGGCGGGCCAGGCCAGGGGCGGTGGCGGCTCGGGCGGCGGCGCCTATATCACGACAACGAACCTGGTCGGCGCGGGCATCATCGCCGCGAACGGGGCTGGCGGAGGCGCTGCCGGGGGTGGCGCTGGCGGCCGGGTTGCGGTCTATTGCGCTGATCTGACACGGTTTGCAGGCCGGATCGAAGCCCGTGGCGGCACCGGCTCGGAGAGCGGCGAAGCCGGCACGGTCTTCTGCTACCGCACTGGCCCTCTGCACGTCGTCTCACATGCGCCCGACGGCCCTCGAAACTCCGTCGTTGATGCCATCGACATCGCTTTCGATCTGCAGGTTAACGGAGCGAGTTTCGGCACGGATGATGTGGTGGTCGTTGGCCCCGATGCCCTGCCGATCGTGCCCACGAGGCCTCTGCAGCAGATCAGCGACTACGTGTGGCGGATTCCACTGCCGCCGCAGCTGCGCGATGGCGTGTACCGCATCACCATCGGCCCACGGATAACGGCCACGAACGGCCGCACGATGGACCAGAACTACGATGGGCGCGAGAGCGACACTGTGGCGGATGCCTACCGGGGCACGTTCGTGATCGACACCGTCCCACCACAGGTCGTCGGCCAGGTGCCGGCGGTGCAGTTCGATCAGCCCGCTGACCATTTGGACATCAATTTCAGCGAAGCCATGGCGGCCGAGTCACTCCAACCGGCCGAGTTCGCGCTTGCTGGCCCCTCCGGCCCTATCCCGGTGCAGACTGTGCTGCTGCTGGCCGGCAGGACAGGCTGCCGCGTGTTCTTCGCCCCGCAGGCGGCTGAGGGCAGCTACACGATCACGGTCGGCAGCGGTGTTCACGACCTTGCCGGGAACTCCTTGGCTGCCGCGTATGTTGGCACATTCGACCTGGCCCTGCCGGACCTGACTGCCTCCGGCGTAACCTGGCCGGTCGGGCAGACGTGGGATGGCAGCCCCGTGATGTTGTCAGCCGAGGTGGTTAACGCAGGCCGCGGGGCGGCCCTGGCCCCGTTCCGGGTCAGGTTCCTCGTGGACGGGGTCAGCATCGGCGATCAGCTGGTCGAGAGCGGCTTGGCGGCCGGTGCGTCGCGGGTCGTACAGCAGGTATGGCTGCCGCACGCCGGTGCCCGGCGAGTAACCGTCGTCGTGGACCCGGAGGGCGCGATCGTCGAAACAAGCCGGGACAACAACACCGTGACCGTCGATCTGCCGCCGATCCTGGCCCCGGATATAACAGTCCTTGGTGTGAGTTGGACGCCCCAGTCCATCACCGATGGCCAGCCTGTGACATTCACGGCCACCGTGAGCAATGTCGGCTTGGGTATTGTTGAGAGGGCCTTCCATCTCCGCTTTGAGCTGGACGGCACGACGATCGGCTCCGCTGGAATACCGGCTGGGCTGGCAGCGGGCAGTCCGACCACGGCGTCGATCTCCTGGCAGGTGATTCCGGGTCAGCATGCGATACGCGTCGTCGCCGACGACCTTGCGGCCGTGGAGGAATCGGACGAGACCAACAACACGCTTTCAGTGAGCCTGCCGGTCATCGCAGACCAAACCCCGCCGCAGATCACAGGTCTGTCTCCGCAGGATGGCAGCCGCGTGCATGGAGTGGTCAATCTCCAGGCGGCCGCCAGCGACAGCGTCGCCGTAGCGAGATTCCGCTTCGAGGTTTCCCCCGACCGTGCCACCTGGACGGTTCTGGGCGAGGGTGGGACGAGCCAGGCTTCCTGGGATGTGAGTTCTCTGGCCGACGGCACTTACTATGTCCGGGTGACAGCCGCCGATGTTGCGGGCAATGCGGCATCGATCATTCAGACCTGCGTGGTGGACAATACGCCAGCGTTGCCCGTGGCGCTTTCCGCTGACCCTGCCGAGCTTTCGGTCGTGCTGCACTGGACACCGTCGACGGCCCCGGACTTCGCGTACTACCGGATCAGCCGCAGTACGACTCCGGGCGCTGGTTACGCGCCGATTAATGGCGCCATGACGCGTGAGTTGTTCACCGACCGCAATGTCGCGCCGGGCACCCGCTACTATTATGTCCTCACGGTTCTGGACCAGGTTGGCAATGCCGGTGCCTATTCAAATGAAGCAGCTGCCACGCCGGCTGGCGATTCCACACCGCCGGTCATCGCTTCGTTGAGCCCCGTGGATGGCTATCGTTCAGCCTCCGCGATTTACGTTGGCGCTCAGGCGTCGGACAACGTGGGAGTTACCGGCTACACCTTTGAGTACTCGTCGAACGGCACGACCTGGACCTTGATTCGGCAAGGGTCGTCGCCCAACGTTCTGTGGGATGTGCGGCGGCTTGCGAGCGGCGAGTACCAGGTTCGCGTCACCGTCGCCGACGCCAACGGCAACGCGTCGCAATCCAGCCGTCGTTACCAAGTTGATCATGCCGCGCCATCCGCGCCGGGCAATTTGCGCGTTACGCCCGACCAGGTGGCCCTCGTCGTCGCCTGGGACCCGCTCGTCTACAGCGACTTCCACCATTACCAGCTCAGCCGCTCGGTTGCCGGTGGTCCATTCTCCGTGATCGTTGTTTCGACGACTTCGACGGCCTACGTCGACCGTGATGTCCAGCCTGCTACCACTTATACGTATCGTGCCGCCGCCTTCGATTACCTGGGGAACCGAAGCGAAGACTCGGCCGAGTCATCAGGCCAGCCGCTGCCGGATACGACAGCGCCCTTTGTCGAATCGCTGGCTCCTCGCGATGAAAGCGCCGTGTCGGGTGTGGTCGCCGTGAGTGCCCAGGGTACCGACAATGTCCAGATCGTTTCCTTCGCTTTCCACGTGATTCCCGCGGCTGATGGCGTTGAGACGCCCATCGGCCAGGACGCAGCGCCGGTCCAGATTGAGGCCGGGCGTTGGCGCGGGCAGATGGAGTGGGATGTGTCCGCGTTGCCGGAGGGCAGGTACACCATTCGCGCCATCGCCAGGGACTACGGCGGGAACACGCGCTATCTCGACCAGACCGTGGTGGTCAACCATGCCCCGCCTGCCGCACCGTTGGCCCCCACGATTCAGAGTCCGACCAGCGGCGGTGCACTCGACTTGAGCTGGCCGGCCATCGCGGACCCGGCCGTGGCCGGCTACCACATCTACCGCTCCGACACGTCAGGCACTGGCTACGTGCTGGTGGCGACGCGGCAGGAAACGTCGTATCACGACGCCGGTCTGCAGAACGACCGACCGTATTATTACGTCGTGACGGCCTTCACCCAGGCCGGCGTGGAATCGGCCCGATCGCCCGAAGCTTCGGGGACCGCCTCCGCGAAGACCGACTTGCTGATCTCCGGCCTCCGGCTGGATCCTCTAAATCCCGTCCTGCAGGCGCAGACGACAGTGCTTGCCCTGGTCCACAACAATGGACCGGCCGACGCCGCGGCCAACGTCTTCTTCTACGAGGAGGGCGACAGCGCGATCCTCATTGGCGTCGCGTTCGTCTCCGTTACGGCCGGGAATACCGCCGAGGCATCCTGCTCCTGGCGTCCCAGGGCTGGCGGACTGGCCGGCATTTCTGCCGAGTTACGCAACGTCCGCCCGGCCGACATCGACGCATCCAACGATAGCGCTTCCGTCCAGGTGGTGGTCAATCTTCCCCCCGTCGCCCGCACCGGTGGTGAGAAGGCTTGCGACTGGGGCCGGCCGGTGGACTTCGACGCCGGGGCGTCCACCGACGAGGACGGGATCGTCATCGCCTATCAGTGGGATTTTGGCGATGGCCAGACCGCCAGCCACAGCGTGGCGAGCCACCTGTACGCCCTCCCGGGCACGTACACCGCGACGCTCACCGTGATTGACAACCGTGGCGCTGTGGCCAGGGACGCCTGCCGCATTGTGGTGCGCGATACACGTGCCGACCTTGTTGTGTCGCATCTGGCTTGGAGCCCGGTCGACCCGCAAGAGCTGGACCCTGTCACCATCACCGCGACCATCAGCAACGTCGGGAAAGGCCCCGCTCTTGTCGGGTTCTTCGCCACCTTCTACATCGACGGTCAATACAAGGGCTACAGGCGGGTCAGCGACCTGATCTCGCAAGGCGGCTTTGTGCAGGTTGCCTTTGCCTGGACCGCCACCAAGGGGCTCCACACGGTCGAGGTCGCGGCCGATGACATCCAGAACAACGTCAATGAGACTGACGAAACCAACAACCGCGTGCAGGTGAACCTGACGCTTCAGCAGATCTTCTTCCCTGACCTAACCCTCGGTGACGTCTCCTGCACCGTGTCGGGTTCCATTCTGAGCAGCGAGCAGCCCCTGACCTGCTTGGCGACGGTTCGCAACGCAGGCACCGCCGATGCCTTTGACTTCTGGACGAGCCTCTACCTGGACGATCACCTCGTCGCCCGCCGGCATATCAATGAGCTGGTCGTGGGCGCCGAACAACCACTGGTCTTCAACTTCCAGCCGCAGGCAGGCCAGCACTCGCTCACTGTCGCGTGCGATGATCCGGTCAGCAGCGTCCTGGAGTCCGACGAGCGGAACAACACCGCTTCTCTGCAACTGCCGGTCATCAACCTCGCGTATCCGGACCTGGCGATCGAATCCACCGACGTCTTGCCGCGCGAGACAGTCCTGTCCGACGGCTCATCGTTCGAAATCGCCGCCAATGTGGCCAACCATGGCCCGGTCGCGGTCGAGCAACCTTTCAAGATCAGCTTCTACCTCGACGGCCAGTACATTGGCTGGCACCAGATCGACTCCCTGCCGGCGGGCGGCGTGCAGAGCGTCGCCCTGCAGACGCCCGCGCGTGCCGGCCCGCACGTAGCAAGCATCGTGGTCGACGAAGCCGGCGCTGTCGACGAAGCCGACGAGAGCAACAACGCGGCTACTCACCAGATTCCCGCCATCACACTCCTGTATCCAGACCTGGTCGTGTCCGATGTGCGCTGGGGCCCGCGCGACGTCAAGTATGGCCAGCGCATGGTGTTCTGGTGCACGGTGTCAAACATAACTGCCGTCTCCACGCTCGACACGTTCCTCTTCGCCCTTTACGTGGACGATGTCGAGATCGCCCGGCAGCAGCTTCCGCGCATCGCGGGTCATTCTTCGCAGCCGTTTGTGCTCACCTGGAACGCGGTGGTGGACCCCGCGCAGCCGCACACGATCAAGGCCGTCGTTGATGCGGGCAACGTGATCACCGAGCAGGACGAGACGAACAACACCCAGGTTGTCGCGAGCGCCGACTTCCGCATCGGCGACAACTTCGTCATTTTTGCCGACGCGGCCAACGCAACACGTCTGCCTGCCGGCATACTGGTATACACCACGCGCCAGATTGCCGAGTTTGTCGCGACGGTGACGCGCAGCAGCACGACTGTCCCAGCGACGCCCGCTGACGGAGTGACGTCGCACATCACAGTCACGAAAGCTGGCGGGATCATCATCGGACCCAATGGTGACCCCATCCAGGACCCCGGCACCGTGGTCCTGGACCAGCCCATGACTTTCGTGGCCGCCAGCGCCACCTATCGCGCATCGCTCAGCCTGGCCGATTCCGGGAGTGGCAGTTATAGCGTCACGATCACGGCGTCCGACGGTGTGAGCACGGTTTCCAAGATGCTCGCGATTACCGTCTTGGAGGAGTGCAATATTGCCGTACGCACGGACCGTGCCAGCTACAGTCGCGGCCAGCCGGTCAGGATCACCGGCAGCGTCGCGAGGACCTCGGGCCAGCCGCTGGCGGGGAAGACCGTGCAGTTAAGTATTACCGGCGGCTGGCAGGGTGGGGACGACTTCTCCTGGTTTGCGTACCTCAGCGGCGAGAACGTTCGTACGCTGACGACCCGCACCGACGCCGCAGGCAACTTCGACCTGACTTACCAGCCTCTGGTGGGCGATGCCGGGCATTTTACCGTGAATGCTTCCGTCGGAGCCGCTCTGCAAGGAACTCAGGCTAGCGCAGCCTATTCCATCCTCGCCGCCGATTTGAGCCCCGCATTGCTGCATGCCACCACGTCGAAGAACCGCACCTACCTGCGTGTCTTGACGCTGAAGAACATCTGCGACGATGCGCTCACTGGCGTGACCATCACCCTCAGCGACGACCAGCCGGAGGACAACGTGACGGCTTCGCTGGCGCCGGGCATCCCGCGAACACTCCAGCCGGGCGAGGCCATCCCCATCACCTTTACCGCGGACGTTCCGGAGTCAGCGCCGGACCAGGCGAGTTTCCGGATCAGCCTCGTGACCGACCAGGGGGTGCAGCGGGAGTCGCAGATCAACCTGTCCCTCAGCCCTGCGGTTCCGGCGCCAAAGATCACGCCCAACGAGGTGAAAGTCGGCCTGAATCCCGGGCAGACACTCACACGGACGGTTCAGCTTGCCAATGTGGGGCTGGGGACCATGCGCGGGATCAGGCTCGTTGCGCCACCCATCCTGCCCTGGGTCATGCTGACCGGGCTCAACGCGGATGTCCTGGCCCCCGCCGAGAACGCCACTTTCAGCATTGTTGTCTCGGCTCCCGCAGACCTGCCGCTGGGCATCTACGCGGACAAGATCCAGGCGACGGACGGGACGCACACTGCGGAGATGGTGATCTCGGTGGAGGTGACCTCGGCCAACCGCGGGACGGTGTCGCTGGTGATCGCAAACGATGTGGGCCAGGACCTCCAGGGAGCCGACGTGACCTTGGTCGGGCGGGAGAGCCTTGCCGTGGTCTACGGGGACGGGCGCACTTCCACGTATCGTAGCGTATTCAGTGCCCGGTCTGATGCCCGCGGCGCGGTGTCCTTTGAGGACATACCCGTGGGCGAGTACGACGTTACCGTTGCCGCTGCCGGCCACGAGACGGCCCACCTCTTGCTGAACGCCATGCCCCAGAGCCAGGGACAGGTCCTGGCCGTGACGCTGACGGCCGTTCCGCTTTCCTACCGCTGGACCGTCGAGCCGATCGTCATTGAGGATCGCTACGACATCACGCTCAACCTGACCTACGTCGTCGACATCCCCAAGCCCGTGTTCGTGTTCCTTCCCCCGTGGATCTGCGTCACCCACGAGGTCGATTCGCCCATCCTGGACCAGGCAGTGATTGTCAATCCGAGCCTGCTGCAGCTGCAGGATGTTACTGTGAGCGTGGTCGGCGCCCCTGGCATCACGCTGGCGTCCGGCGGCCGCATCGGGACCATGGCGGCGCAGAGTTCCGTATCGCTCGGTTACCAGATTGCGCCGGGGAACTATGCGGGCCTGAGCAGCACCGGCAGTCACCTCCTGGTAACCGGGACCTACGCGCGCTTCGACCCGATCACCCTGGAGCGCCTGGAAGATGGCACGGTCGTGGGCAGTATTCCCCTGGTCAATCCCGCTCCCACCCAACAGGTCACAGTTCAGTATCAGGAGGATCAAATAGTCATCCCGATGTTCGAGGGGGATGGCCCGCTGGACCTTCCTCCGCTGCCCCGGGACCTGCCGCCGACGAACGCAATGACCACTGCCGTGGTGAAGCTGCAGATCAGCCAGACAGCCACGCTCGAGCGCGAGGCATTCGATGCCCGCCTCGAGCTCACCAACGGGCTGGGCAGGAACCTGGTCGGGCTGACTGTGACGCCCCGCGTGACGGACGAGACGGGCCGCGATGTCACTGACCGGTTTTACATGGTGCCTCCCGAACTGACCGGCATCAGCGCCGTCGACGGGTCGAGCAGCCTGGCGGCGTTCTCCACAATGACTGGCCGATGGGTGCTCATCCCCGGCGATGGCCTGGGAGGTACGAGCCTCGACGGACGCAAGTACCTGGCCAAGGCTGTCCTGTCCTGGTTCGTGGACGGGCGGCTGAAAGAGATGCAGACCAACGCCGTGGAGATCACCGTCCATCCACAGCCGCGGCTGCGGCTCCACTACTACGTGCCCAAGAATGTCCTGGCCGACGAGCCGTTCAAACTCGGCGTGCTTGTCGAGAACGAGGGCGACGGCATCGCCAGCAACCTGCGTATCGATTCCGGTCAACCGAAGATCGTCGAGAATGTTGCCGGGGTCCCGATCAACTTCCAGATCCTCAGCAGCTCGTTCGGAAGCGTCACCGACAACGTGGTGAGACTTGCCTTCGGCGACATCCAGCCGCACAGCACCGCCAACGGCTACTGGATCATGACCGCATCGCTCGACGGACGCTTCGTCGAGTTCACCGCCCAACTGACTCACAGGGCGTACAAGGGTGTTGACATCAATCCGCTGATCGTCGGCGTTTCCACCGAGATCGTGGAGCACGACTACCTGTTCGCGGATACGCAAGATCCAGATAATTCGCTGACTTTGGTCGATCGCGACGGCGATGGGTTCCCCGACTACATGATCAACCTGAGGACCGGCGTCCGCGAGCCGGTTGCCGTACCGGAGAATGTCAGTATTACCAGGTCGCCCTCGCCGCTGGACCGGACCATGGTTCTCCAGGTGCCACCTGCGGCGGGGTACGTGTGCGTGGTCTTGCCCGAGCCGCTTCCGGGCACCGACGTCCGAAGCATCACCCGGCATGGCCCGCCGGGCACTCCCGACACGGTGCTGCCGGCCAGCCAGTTCTGGAAGTCGGGCTCGAACCTGTATTTTGTGGACCGGCTGGGCAGTGTAGACGCCAGTGGCGTCAGGCACGCAGAGGCCGCCTCCTACACGATCGACCTGCGGTCTGCCCTGGATGTCCAGCAGGGGGATCTGGTGCCAGTCGAGTTCAGTGTGCTCTATCCCGGTTCTGGGGCACAGACGGATGGGCTGCCTGGCGCCGCCGACTCCAAGGCCTACATCCTGCACCCGCCTCAGGGCGACTCGTTCCTGGGGACTTACGAGCTGGTGCAACCGATCTTTGGCCTGAGCATCCGTCCGACAGTGGGGCAAAAGGCCGTCATCCGCGCCATTATTCGCAACAACGGCGTGGTGCCTCAGGGAGGCACCGTGGACATCGTGGCCATCGCGCCGTCCGGTGTGCAGACGCTGCTGGGCTCGTGGCAGGTCGCCGAGGATCGTCCTTCCCAGGATGCGCAGGGCCACGTGTCGCTGCAGCATGTCTTGGAACTCCGTCCCCTCCACAAGCAGGTGATTATCGCTACCTGGATTCCGGCGGAGTCCGGCACGTACACCATTCGGATTGGACTGGACAACGATTCGCCGAGCGGCGAGTTGAGCCAGTCCGTTGTGGTGAACGCACTGCCCCTTCCGGAGGCCGGCACCACATTCACTTCCGACGTGCTCCTGCCGACGACGTTTGACGGGTCGCGCAGCTCGGATCCGGATGGTTATCTGCGGCTGCTGTCATGGGATTTTGGCGATGGTCTCTGGGGCTCTGGGATGGTGCCGACGCACGTTTACAGCAAATCCGGCACGTATGTCGTGCGCGTGGTCGCCAAGGACGACACGGGAGCCATGGCCGAGGACCTTGCCCAGGTCACAATCCACGAGACCCGCCCGGACCTGATCGTGAACCTGATCGAGACCTCGCCCCCGGCCCCCGCCGAGGGCCAGGCCGTGGTTGTGACCGCCGTTGTTAAGAACATCGGCGACAACCCCACCTCCAAGCCGTTCCTGGTCGGCCTCTACATCGACGGGGCGTTCGCGGGCCAGCAGCAGGTCTCCCAGTCGCTTGCCCCGGGCGCATCGGCCGAGGTGCCGTTTGCCTGGCAGGCAAGCGTGGGCAACCACACCTTCACCTGCGTCGCCGATGACCTCTCTGACCAGATCAAGGAAGCCGATGAGAACAACAACGCCAGGTCGTATTCGTTCAACTCCAGCCAGGTGAATTTCCCGGACCTGGTGCCCACGGCCCTGGGGCTGTCCATCGACCCGCAGCAGCCGGTCAATTGGGGAACTTCCATTCGCATCAATGCAACCGTCGCCAACAACGGGACGCTTGACGCCGGGGACTTCCGCGTCAACTTCTATGTGGACGACCTTTACCTGGGCTATGCCGTCGTCCACGGGCTGTCCTGCCAGGCAGGCAGCAACACCGCGGTTGTTGCCTTGGACTGGGCGCCCGCCGCCGGCCCCCACACGTTCAGCGTGTTTGTGGACGGTCCCCTGAACCACGTCGTGGAGCTGGACGAAACCAACAACCGGCTCGAGCAGCAGGTGCCGGCGCTTGCCTTTGTCTATGGCGACCTCGTCGTGAGCCAGTTGTCCATCTGGCCGCCCGACGGGCGCGTGGATGCCGGCGAGATGGCGTTTGCGCTGGCCACGGTCCGCAACGACAGCACCATCGCCACGCCGGTGACGATTCCCGTGAGGCTCACCGTCAATGGCGAGGTCATGGCGGAGAGCCAGATTGACGGACTTCAGGCGGGAGAGGAAAAGGCCATCGAGCTTGGTTGGATGCCGTCGGCAGGCGTTTGGAATGCGGCTGTCATGGTGGACCCCGCCAATACCATCCCGGAGTCGAGCAAGGCCAACAACACGCAGGTGATCACCGATTTTGCGATCAGCATTATCCGCCCGGACCTGGGCGTGTCGGATATCTCGCCGGTATCGCCGCTGCGTGTGGGTCAGGATGCGACCATTGCCGTGAGGATTGTCAATACCGGCGTCGGCTATGCCCTGCATCCGTTTAACGTCCGGCTGCTCGTGGATGGGCAGATCGTGGCAGTGAGGCGGATCAGCGATCCCATGCGCGGAGGGTCGTACCGGTACTGGTTCGCGAATTGGCGAGTGACCAGCCGCAACCCCACCCAGTGCAGCATTGCGGCAGTTGTGGATGCCAATGAGGAAATCGAGGAGTCCAATGAGGCGAACAACGCGCTGGAGCGTGCATTCGCAATCCTACCCAGCTACATGCTGGACCTGAGTAGCAGCAAGCCGGTGTATCTGACGGGCGAGAGCGCGCACCTGGTGCTTGTCGTGGCCGATTCGACGGATGTGGCACGCGTCCTGGGGCCGGCTGACGGACTCAGCGCTGTGCTGCGGCTGTTCAACGCGGCAGACACCAAGGTGATGGAGACGCCACTGCCCTACGACGATCTGGCCCAGGCCTTCATCTATGCCCCCGCAACCTCGACTCTGCCTCCGGGGCCATACCGCGCCGAGGCCGAAGTGACCGGCCCGCTCCAGATACAGAGCAAATCGGTCAGCTTCAGCGTCGCCGAGGATTTCACCGTGACGGTGGCCTGCGACAAGCCGGCCTATGGCCTGACGGATACGGTGGGCATTTCCGGTGCCGTGCGGCGAACGGACGGCGCGCCAATGCCCGGCGCGACGGTGTCCGTCACCGTCGATCACTCCGGCACTATCCGCTGCCTGAGCGCTGTGAGCGGCCCTGACGGCAGCTATGCTGCCACGTTCACGCCGCTGGGCGGCGAAGGCGGCATGTATGAAGTCCGAGCGGAAACTGCAATCAACCGTCTCGGTCGCGAGGCTTCGACCTCGTTTACGATCGAAGGGCTAACCATCGACCCGCCTGACGTATTGTGCGTGATGCTCTCGCTGGCTTCGCTGGAGCTGGTTTTCACCCTCACGAACGTGGGAGCTGCGCAGCAGGACGAACTGGCCGTGGGTGTCGAATACCTGTCGGGAAGCGGGGTGGTCTCGGCAGTGGCCGATGATGCGGCGATGGCCCGTCACCTGGAGCCGGGCCAGAGCACGACTTTCCGGATCGTGTTGATATCGGGCGATTCTATTGGCGTAAGAGACTGGAACGTTGTGGTGAGCTCGCGATACGGATCGCAGACCGCCTCCTCGGCAGCCGTCCTGAGCGTTGTCGTGGTGTCCGGCGTGCCTCGTTACCACGTCGAGCCCGATCAGTTGAGTGTCGGCGTGAGGCCGGGACAGTCCGTTGACCGGCTCGTCACATTGAGCAATGTCGGGCATGCGCAGATGTCTGACATCAGTATTGTCCCGCCGCTGCTGCCGTGGGTCCGTGCTGTCCTCCCCGCCACTAAATCGCTGGCTCCCGGCCAGAGCTTGTCGATTCTGCTCCGGTTTGCGCCACCCGCGACCGTGGAACCAGCCGTCTACACCGACGTGCTGATCCTCAACAGTAACGCCGGTGAACTGCGGATCCCGCTCAGTATCGTGGTCGCCCCGACGGAGGTCGCCGATGTTGCAGTGATCGTCGTGAACGATCTCGGGCTTACGGTCACCGGTGCCACCGTGGCTCTGGCGTTCCACGACAGCGACTTCAGCGCCGGTGCATCCAGTGAGCTGGTGGCGCGATGCCAACATCTGGCCGGCACCACCGGGCCGGACGGACGCGTGCTTTTTGAACGCATCCTGGGAGGACGATACGCCTTCGATGTCACCGCACCAGCGCACGATCCTCAGTTCGGCACCATCGAAGTGCTGCCCGGTCCCGGACTCGGCGAGGCGCGGATCGCCCTCCGCTCAAGGCCCTTTGAGATCACGTTCGCGCCGGAGGTCTCCACGGAGACGTTGAGCCTTGGACAGACGCAATTGGGCATCGTGCTGAAGCCCAGCCCAGAGGCGAAACTCCTGACGGATCGGCCGGGTGCGGAATACCTCATGCTACGGTCGGGCGCTGCCCTCAGCGATCGGCTGGCGTATCTCGACGTGCGCCCGAACAGGAAGTTCCCGGAGAATGAGACTATCAGCCTGAACAACTTGACGGCAGCCGACCTTGAACATGTCGCGATCAGCGTGACCGGCGACGTCGGACAATACGTGACCCTCCCCTGTTCCTCGATTGCCAAGGTGCCGGCCCATGGATCGGTTGTCTTGGCGTACAGCATCTCCGCCGCCAAAGTACCTGCCGGCGGCGACCTCAATATCGACGGCTACCTCCAGATCGATGCCCAGAGCATTGGTGTCTCGCTCAAGTTCCCCATCCGCCTGCGGGTTGCCGACGCCGAGAGCACGCACAACGGCTCTCTCTACCACTATGTTCCGTACTCGGGCCCCTGGCCCACCGGCCCAGTCATGTACGGCCAGGACTTCATCAACAGGTGGCTCGATCAGGCGACACCAAGTCAGACGGTCACTGGACACAGCGCTGGCGGGATCCGCCTGTCGCAGGACATCACCAGCGAGCGCGAAGCGGTTAGCCTGAGCATGTACCTTGTGAACGCTTGGCCCGACTCGATCACGATTGACACGGCTCGTCTGGTCATCCGCGACGACACCGGCGCAGACGTCACGGGCGACTTCGAGATCGTGCCACTTGAGCTGCCCGCAGGGGTTCTTGCGGCCGGTCAGGCTACCAACGCCCGCTGGCAGATCAGGCCCCTGCCCGGGAAAGGGCTCGGTGGCACGGACTCGAATGGACGAGCGTTCCAGGTGTTCGCGCAGATCGCATACCAAGTTGCCGGTCGGCCAGGTCGGACGGAGATGGGCCCGCAGGAGATTCGCGTTAATCCACCGCCGCAGTTCGTGCTGCGCTACCAGGTGGAGGCGGTGCCAGGCCGCCCAGAAGCTGTGGAAGTTCGCATTATCGTATCGAATACCGGCGTCGGCATGGGGCGGCGCCTTCAGGTCGAATTGCCAAATGTCGGCGGCACAGCGGGCACATCCACGTTCACCGTGGAGAACCCCGCTCCGCTGATCTTCGAGAACCTCGCGCCGGGCGCCAGCGACCAGAAGAGCTGGATCCTGGCCTTTGCCAGCCCCCCAGACATCTCGGCGATCGCTTCGTCTCTCACAGCCATTGCCCCCACCTACAGCGGCGAACAGCCCGCGTTCACGCTCGGCGCCCCGGTTAAGTACACGTTTGTGAGCACCCACACGATCGCCGATCTGGTGGCCAAACTCGACGAACTGCTTGAGGCCGCAAAGAACAAGATCCGCCACGAGCTACAGACCGTCGCGGAAGCCTACACCGAGCTCCAGTGGCTCTTCGAGGAGTCCGATGCTCTGATGCAGAATGAGTTCATCGCGTGGATGGCCTACGACAGCAGTGCGCAGATGTTCATCGAATCTGCAGGGCTGCTCAACCACATGAAAGAATTTGCCGACAGCCTGGCTAAGATCATGCTGGGCGCGCAGCCCGGCGGGGTCCCTGCCGTGAACGCTATCGCCGGGAGCCTCGGCTTCGTGACCGAGTTGTTCCAAGCGATTGCGCAGGCACTGGATGCGCGGGCCGCTCAGAACGACATCCAGCGTATCTTTGCCCGCGTGGCCGACCTGATTTCGAACAGCAGCACGACGACTGCCGATTGGTTCAGACTCTTCTCCGAGAATACTGCGTATCGGAGGCTCAAGGAGTACCTGGTCACGGACGCACTGGGACGATGGTACGGCCGAACTCCAACGCCTGCGGAGATGCTCTTTGTCCTCGACAATGTCATCGCCATGGGAGGTGAATCCATCATCGGCATGGAGTCGCTGTTCACGGAACTGGGCGACCTTGTCAAGAGCACAGAGTACCTCCTTGGCTCGGTTAAGACGGACGCGATCTTCCCGATCGATATTCTGTATAACGAGATCGCCGGCCTGACAGACAGCATGAAACAGCTCGGGTACGGCATTGGCCAGACACCGGAAATTCGGGCCTCCCTGCGTAATTGGTGGTACTGTGTTGGCGATTCATCGAGCGTGGTTTCGTCACACTTTATCCAGCCCACATTCGTCGGGTTCAACCAGCAACAGGAGGACTGCCTTCGGCAGGCCGTTCTTAACTGGGAGGCGAGCATCAATTCGACAGAGATACTCGAAATCAAGTTCGTTCTCAACGACACGATGTCGCGGGCTGGACATACGACGATCATGCCTTACGACTTGTACGATACCCATCAAAATGCGCCGAAGCGTGCCCTCGTAGAATTGAAGGCCAACGTGATGTGGTGGGACAATAGCCCGTCAGACTTCACCAAAGCTGATGAGACGGCAAGCACTGGCAAACCTGATGCGGTAAGTGTGGCCATGCACGAAATCTGTCACGCCTTGGGGTTTGGCTATGTTGACGCCCCATGGCCGAACGGATTCAAATCGCATCGCGCTGTGGAGACACCCGGGAGGAGCTTGGTCTGGACCGACGGTGAAGTCACCATCGATCTTGATGACATAAACAGCGTAGACCACATCCAAGCCAAGGGACCACGCCTGGGACTGATGTACTACAATGCGGGTGCTATTGCATGGCAGAACACGCGGCATGTCATCGATCCCGACATTGTATACGCATTGATCCGCTCGTACGACTGCTACAGTACGGTCCCATATGTCCTTCCTGGCTCTCCGATATTCTTGGAGAATTGGCAGTTCGGTACTGTCTATGATCATTGGGAGGACATGAGCCGGCTGATGGTTCTTCAGTGGCAGAACTTCACGTGGCACTGGGACATGGTCACGCAGGCAACCCTGGCCGGCAACTACGCCAACAGCATTGGGGCAATGGTCGTAAGCGGCGGGGTGCTCTCGCCAGCGCTCATGGGTATCTACAGCGATGCCTTCGACGGAATGCGCAAGAACGAGAGCTACACCTACCAGGGTATCCTTCGGGAGATCGCTAAGTTCATCCGCAGCCACCAGTACGAGGCGGCGGGAATCTGGCGCATCTTCGACGACTTCAAGAACCACGTTCAATATCTCATCGACCATGGTGCCGTCGATCCGGAAGTCTCCGTCGATGTGCAGAGCATCAATATCCCCTCGCTCCGCGTCCCCGACGGCGGCGTGATCGGGGCTGGCCCTGCCGAGATCGTGCTGACGAACACCTGTGACCTCCGACTACACGTGGTACCTACCATCACCATCATGAGTGGCCAGACTGCGATCGCGAGCTTCGAGGGCGATGAGGTGATCCTGACTCCGGGGGAATCCGCTGCCTCCGGCGCGGTGGTGGTGCTCCCGCGATCCATCCTCTACGGCATGACCGGCTATGATGCCGTGATCTACCTGAACGCCTGGGATCCCATCACTCTTAGTTCCAGGTTGTTCGGTCCCTTCTGCGCCCACGTCAGCACCGGCACAGACGCGGAACTGGTCCGTTTCTCTCTGCAGACATCCTCCCAGCCCCTCGGTGGCCCTGTGGGAACCACGACCTCATTTACCCGCATGCTGGATCTGGGACCGGCGACACGGAGCCTGCGTATTTTGCTACTCCACGGTGATGATGCCGATCTGGACCTTCACCTTTATGACAGCGCCGGACACCATGTCGGCTTCCTGGTCCCCGGCGGCGCCGACGAGGTCAAGATCCCCGGCGCCTCCTATACCGGGTCGGACAGTCCCTACCAGATCATCACCATCGCTCCGGTTGTGGCTGGTTCGCAGTACCGTCTCGAGGTCATCGTCAACCACGCCACCCCCGATAGCCGATTTGCTGTCTCCGTGCTGGAAATCCCCGAATACCCCGCCTTGCTTGAGACCAGCACGGAGACAATCACGGTTGCGACTGGCCAGCGAACCATCGATCTAACGCTCAGCGCTCTGGAGTGGGGCGGCGGTGCGGGCGTGTCCAGCATGCAGGCTGTGCTCGACATCCTGACCGATCCGGCCGGCCATCCGCTCTCGCTGACCAACAGCCACATTACATTGTCAGCCAATACGCTTGCAGCCGGCGGCAACACCGACATTACCCTTCACCTGCTTCTGACTGATACGGCAGCCGACGGCACCTACACGGGGACGCTCCATGTCACTGGCACTGATATGGCCAGTGGCGCCCCGCTTGAACAGACCGTCAGCATCACCATCCAAGTCGATCTCACGGCACCGAGTATCCCTGCCATCTCCGTCTCGCCATCGCCTGCCGACACCATGCCTCTCACTGTCCAAGGAACAGCTGACCCGAATACCTCCGTTGAGGTCTTCCTGGATGAGCATTCCCTTGGGAAAGTACGCAGTGACAGCGAAGGCGTGTTCAGTCTTGAGTTCGTGCTGGTCGGCCTGGGTGAACATGTGTTCAAGGCTCGCGCCTTGGACGGCGCGGGGAACGTCAGTGCGTTTTGTGCGCCGGTGACTATGACCTCCACGGTGGATCCGTTCCCGCCGCACACCGAGGCCATACTCAGCGGCGAGCAGGACAGTTCAGGCAGCTATCTATCCGAGGTGACGGTTGCCCTGGTTGCCGAGGACACCGGCGGCTCCGGTATCAGCCGCGTTCAATACGCGGTTGGCGGCGGTCCATGGCTCGACTACTCGTCGTCCTTCGTCATCAGCGCCGCGGGCCTTACCAAGATCAGCTTCCGCTCCACCGACAGCTCCGGCAACGCAGAGCTGACCCGGAGCATCTACGTCACGGTGGTACCGCCTCCCTTGCCCGCTCCCGAGCCGCCGGGGCTGGACCCCGCCAGCGATACCGGCGTAGCGGGCGACAGAGTGACCAGCGATCTCCGCCCCATAATCATCGGCATCGCCGTGCCTCTGGCCACCGTTCAGGTCTACGACGGCCAGAACAATCTGGGCTCAACCACCGCGGCCGCCGATGGCACCTACGCCTTCCAGGTCCCATCCAATCTCACCGAAGGCTCCCATGAGATCCGTGTCCGCCAAATCGATCAGACCGGCAACACCTCTGTCCTGTCGCCAGTCGGCCTCCGCCTGCTCGTCATGCATCCCACCAGCCGAGTCCTTGTCCTGAGAGGACACGATGGCGATGACACCTTCAGTCTGCGGATGAACAGTGGCGGGAACACCGTCTCGCTGTACGAGAATGCCCCGCCGTCCGGCCCGCCCACCTTCGACGTGCCCTTGAACGATGTTGATGCGATCGATATCCGCGGCGGCGGTGGATCGGACACTCTGAGCATCGAGGGCGGCGATTTCACTCTGAAGCGAGACGCGGCGGCTGACACGGGCACGCTGACCATTTTGCTGACGAACGCCTCCACAATTCGCTTCGCCTCCACCCAGCACTTGTCCAATCTCAACATCGGCCCAGGCTGCACTGCCATCGTTGAAGGCGGCAATGTGCTCGTAACCAATGGCCTGGTGCTCGCTGGCGACGCTGTGTTGGATCTCTGCGACAACCTCCTCATCGTCCGCGCCGCACCCGGTTCACGCGAAAGCGTGTTGTCCGCCGTCAGCGTCCTCATTGCCAGCGCCCACAACAGCACTGCGAAGCCGTGGCAAGGCGCAGGCATCACCAGCACCATCGCCAAAGTGACGCCGTACACCACCCTTGCGGCCGTCATCAATGACAAGGGCGATGGTATACCTTTCCGCACTGAAATTCTCGGCCAACCCGTCGGCGCCAATGACGTGATTGTGAAGTACACCTGGGACGGCGACGCAAACCTGGACGGCGTGGTGAATGCGGATGACTATTTCCAGATCGACTCCGGCTACATCACCCAGAAAGGCGGCTACTACAACGGCGACTTCAACTACGATGGCGTAGTCAATGCGGATGACTACTTCCTGATCGACAGCGCGTACATTGGCCAGAGCGGGCCATTGGCGGCATCGAAGCCTCAGTCGGCAATTTCGGCAGATGTGGCAGTCCAACAGAACGCCAAGAAGGCTGAGCCGGACGGCGTCCTGTCCGAGCTGTTCTCGACCGCGCCAGTGCTCTGACGCCTGCGACTTGACGTACCCGATGGTCCAGAGGGTTCTGTCCCGCACCCTTACCGATCACAGCCCGAGACTGATCCATAGGCGACCGGAATGGATGAGGCAAGACAAGCCTTTGCCTGATGCCCCAGATCCCAGTTGTGAACCCGGAGAACACCGGCATCTCTGATGTCGCCATGATTGCTGATGGCAAGCGATCTTCTAGTCGTACGCGGCGCACAAAACCCTTGTGGCGTTTTTGTGTTTGGGTCCCGCAGTTGACCCCTTCCAGCGATCTTGAAAGAGCCTTGACTTGCACGGAAACGCCTGATATTCATGGAGAAACCACGAAAATGCCGGGTGGCTTGCCCGGCGTTCAGAGTGTTGTGGCCTTTCGTCGTGCAGCGGCCAGCCGCAGTCATGCAGAGAGGCGGCCCTTAGGGTTTCGGTGGCGGGATTGGCGCGGGTGAATCGCTGGTTGCCGTAATGGGCGGCCACTTGCCCGCTCAGCAGCGCATGATCGTTTTGCGCAATGAGATAGAACCGGTCTGCCTCCTGCCTTCGGATCATAGACGTACTCTACAGTGAGTTTGTTCACTCTACAAAGCAGGGTTGCTGCCGGGTATGGTATGCTCAACCGCGCAATGGAGTCGTTATATGAATGCGTCACTCTGGTGGGTGATATGCGGAGTGGGCGTGATGCTGTTGCGAGTGGGGCTCGCGATCCATGCGGCGGGCAGTGTCCGCGCAAAGAACGCCGCGGGCATCGTCATGCGCGGCGTGACGGATATGTGCCTGGGGGTGCTGGCGTTCTGGGCGGTGGGTGGGCGGATCGCGGGCGTGGATCGTGGGAGCGGGCTGTTTTTCTTTCTGTTGTGCACGACGCTGATTGCCAGCGGGATCGTGGTGGGTGTGGTGGGCGAGCGGTCGCGGTTTCTCGCGATGTGCAGCCTGCCGGTGTTGCTGTGTGGTGTGGTGGCGCCGTTGGCGTGGAGGTTGGCGTGGGGATGGCTGGGGAAAATCGGGTATCATGACGTTGCGGGGGCGTCGATGGTTCATCTGACGGGGGCGTTGTGTGCGCTGGTGTCGGCGGTCATGGTTGGGCCGCGGACGGGCAAGTACAACCGCGACGGGTCGTCCAACGCGATTCCGGGGCACAACATGCCGCTGGGGTCGGTGGGGGTGCTGGTGATGTTTCTGGCCTGGCTGCCGTATGTTGCGGGGTTCGCGACGGACGTTGATATGGCGGCGGGCAATGTTTTGCTCGCGGGGGCGGCCGGGGCGGTGGTGGCGATGGTTGTTTCGCAGGTGAACTACATGAAGCCGGACATTCACCTCACCTATGTGGGGTTGCTTTCGGGGTTGGTGGCGATCAGCGCCGCGGCGGATGTTCGGGCGGGTTGGATGGCGGTGATCATCGGCGCGGTGGCGGGGCTGGTTGTGCCGTTGGCGACCGTCTGGATGGACCGGGTCGGGCGGGTCGATGATCTGACGGCGG
The DNA here is from genome assembly GCA_026693085.1 of Planctomycetota bacterium. Lineage (GTDB taxonomy): Bacteria > Planctomycetota > Phycisphaerae > Tepidisphaerales > Tepidisphaeraceae > JAPLNB01. The sequence continues at coordinate 23,409 of JAPLNB010000337.1, forward strand.
GGATTGGGGTTCATGGGATCGGGGCGGTGTGGGGCGTGATTGCGGCGGGCTTGTTCACCCATGTCGAATCTGTCGGAGCAAGGTTCAGGCTGCTGGGGGTGCAGGTGCTGGGGCTGGTGGTGATCGGGGCGATGGCGGTTGCTTTGTCGCTGGGTGCGCTGTGGGTGCTGAAGACGACTGTGGGGCTGAGGTCCAAAGACGCGGATGAGTATGATGGGCTGGACCTGGCGGAGCACGACATCGGGGCGTATCCCGACTTCCAGCAGACGATGATCAAGAGCTACCACCTCCGGGAGGTGTAGCAGAGTATTGCGGAAACTGATTGGCGAGGATGGCGGCCGGTGAGAGTGGAGCGTGGGCAAGGGATCAGGGGGCGATGCAGTTGGTGAAGTGGCCTTTGAATTCGTCGAGGCTTTTGAAGGGTGGGGGGAGCTTGGCTTCTTCGATGAGCATGACGGGGATGCCGTCGCGGATGGGGTAGCGTAGGCCCCCGACCTCGGCGACGAGGAAGTCCCCGTCCTGGCGCAGTGGGCTGCGGGTGAGGGGGCAGCGGAGCATGGCGATGAAGTCGGGCGAGAGGGCCTTGGAATGAGTCGGCTCGGTCATAGGGGAATATGGTAAGGGGTAACAGGTAAGGGGCAAGGGGTAAGTGATCAGATACCCGCAGCCCAACCCGATGGACCCCCGAAAAAGACCTGCGGGCTGGCAAGCAACCTGTGGCGCACGGTTAGGGGTAGCGCCGCCCGCCATTGTGTGGCCCAAGCAGGGAAAAGCGGTGCCGGCCACAGGTTAATGAGGAATGACCCCTTTTTGCCTCCCGCGGCCGTCCTTCAGGGCTTGGACGCCTTGCATAGCGCTCGTGAGGACCGTGATAGCTGTCTGCTTATCCATGTTTCCGAGCATTATCCCTTCATGCCGGACATCGTTAGCCCCTGTATGAAGTACCGCTGCGCCAGGAAGAAGATGATGATCACCGGCACCGTCATGAGCATGTTGCCGGCCATGATCATGGACCAGTCGGCGATGTAGTTGGGGTCGATGCGCAAGGAGAAAAGGCCTAAAGACAAGGGGAATTTGGATTGGTCGCGGATGTAGACCAGGGGGCCCATGAAGTCGTTCCAGGCGCCTTGGAAGGCCAGGATGGCGATCGCGGCCAGGGCGGGTTTGACCTGCGGCAAGATTATGTAGAACCAGGTCTGGATGGAGTTGAGGCCGTCGATTTTCGCGGCTTCCTCCAATTCGCGGGGGATGGTGCGCATTTGCTGGGTCATGAGGAAAATGAAAAAAGCGATGCCGAACCAGGACGGGACCCAGAGGGGGTTGAGCGTGTTGTACCAGCCGACGTAACGCCAGATCAGGAAGGAGGGGATCATGGTGACCTGCGCGGGGAGCATCATGGTGGCGAGGATGATGACGAAGGCGAGCGATCGGCCGGGCCAGTGCAGGCGGGCGAAGGCGTAGGCGACGAAGGAGGCGGAGAAGCAGGCGCCGGCGACGCAGAGTGCGACGAGGATGACGGAGTTGAGCAGGTACATCCAGAATGGGCCGGAGAGGAAGGCGCGGAGGTAGTTTCGTTCGGCCTTGCCGTAGATGGCGCCGGCGGTGGAGCGGGGGGAGAGGATCAGGCGGAGGGTGGCGGAGGCGGGGTCGGGGTTGGGGGTGATTTGGGCGCGGTCGTCGAGGCGGAGGGGAATCCAGAGTTTGGCGCGGTTGGTGGTGTCGTCGAAGGTGGGGGGTTGAAGGAGGATGCTGGTGGAGCGGTGCATGGCGAGGTACGTGGGGCGCTGGGTGGTCCAGCGTTGGCCTTCGACGTCGAGGGTGGCGTCGATCGTGTGCCACGAGTTGTCGGGGAGGATGGAGAGGATGAGCTTGTGGAGGTCTTTGAAGCGGTACGTCTTGGGGAAGCGGAAAGAGTAGGAGAGAATGACGGGGGGATCGGAGGCAGAGTTGAAGTGGTAGGCCAGGCGGGTGGTGCCGTCGATGGAAATAAGCTCGCCGGGGCCGGATTCGATTTTGAAATCGCGGGCGATCTGGGGGGAGTCGGCGAGGTTGAAGACGGAGGCGTCGAGCGTTCGGAGTTGAAGTTTGAGGAGGTCGAGGCGGGCGAGGGAGTCGGAGAGGGCGGAGGCGATGGCCTCGGGGGTGAGGAAGGATTGGAAGGAGTCGAGGAGGGAGGCGTCGGGGCCTAGCCAGAGATTGCGGTTGAGCTTGGCGATAGTTCGGGAGACGAGAAGGCGGGCGGAGGAGGAGGAGTGGGGATTTCCGATTTTCGATTTTCGATTTTCGAATGAGGCGATTGTGGCGGGTTGGGTGGTGGGGGATTGGGTGGCGGCGATTTTTCGGCCGGCGAGGGTGAGGAGTTGAGGGAGGAGGGCGTCCCATTTGTTGGGGGGGATGTCGAGGAGGCGTTGGGGGAGGGCGATGTCCGGGACGTAGGGGCTGGTGGGGCGGAAGGTGGGGATTTCCGGGAGGATCTTGGAGTTGGTGACTTCTTCGTCGGTTTTCAGGCTCGTGGAGAGCATCCAGAGGAAGGGAAAGAGGAAGATGCCCACGCCGGCGAGGAGGAGAAGGTGGGTCCAGCCGCGGGAGATGAAGTAGTGGGCGAGGCCGTTGCCCATTTTCGATTTTCGATTTTCAATTTTCGAATGGGGCATGGTGAGGTTACTCTTGTTCATAGTGCACCCATTTTTTGCTGAGCCAGAGTTGGAGGATGGTGAGGGCGAGGACGATGATGAAGAGGATCCAGGAGAGTGCGGAGGCGTAGCCCATGCGGAAGAATTGGAAGGCCTCGCGGAAGAGGTGGTAGCCGTAGAAGAGGGTGGACATGCCAGGGCCGCCGCCTTCGGTCATGATGTAGGCCTCTTGCCAGTACTGCATGGTTCCGATGACGCCGATGATGAAATTGAAGAGGGTATAGGGGGAGAGCATGGGGAGGGTGACGTGGAGGAATCGTTGCCAGGGGCCGGCGCCGTCGATGGAGGCGGCTTCGTAGAGTTGGGGGTTGATCGATTGGAGGCCGGCGAGCCAGATGATGATTCCACCGCCGGCGGACCAGACCGACATGAGGATGAGGGAGGGCTTGGCCCAGTATTGGTCCTGGAGCCATTCGGGGGGATGGAGCTTGGCCCAGCGGAGCAGGGGCGTGTCGAAAAGCCAGCGGAGCAGTTCGTTGATGATGCCGATATTGGGGTTGAGGATCCAGATCCAGAGGAGGGCGGCGGCGACGAGGGGGACGATGGCGGGCATGTAGTAGGCGGTGCGGTAGAAGCCGATGCCGTGGAGGCCGCGGTTGAGCAGGAGTGCGATGGCGAGGGAGGTGGCCATCATGAGGGGGATGCGGAGGATCATGAAGAGGGTATTGCCGAGGCTTTTGAAGAAGAGGGTGTCCTGGAGGATGAAGCGGTAGTTATCGAGGCCGACGAAATGGGCGGGGTTGATGACGTCGTAGCGGGTGAGGGAGATGATGACGGAGAAGAGGATTGGCCCGCCGACGAAGAGGACGAAGCCGATGATCCAGGGGGACGCGAAGAAGAGCGCGCCGCCGATTTCCCGGGCTTTGTAGGCATATTCGCGTCGGCGTTTGTAGTAGACGGGGATCATGGCGAGGAATGGGGCGAGAACGAGAAGGAGGTAGGCGAAGAGATAGGGTCTCCAATTGACGCGGGATTCCGGGGGTGGGGGGGTGCGCAGTTCGTCGAGGGCGCGTTGGACGTCGGTGGTGGCGGAGTCGAGGCAGAATTGGACCTCGTCTTTTCCCACGGCTTGCGCTTTGGCGACGAAGCCGTGGTTGACGGCGTTCTCGAGGGCTTCGCGGTGTTTTTGCCAGAGGAGTTGTCCGGCAGGTGAGACCGGGCGGATGCGGGTGTTGGGGAGGAGTTCTTTTTGGACGGCGTAGGCGCGTTTGAAGGCGGCTGGACACCGGGGGTTGGTATCGACGGCTTCGCGGACGAGTTCTTCGAAGATTCTGCGGTTGGCGAAGGTTCGGGGCATGTAGAGGCGGCCTTCGGATTCTTTCTTCTCGCGTTTGCCGTACTCGAGCAGGAGCATGGCTTCGCGGCTGGAGAGGTATTGGATGAGTTTGAAGGCGCCGGACTTGTTGCGGGAGGCTTTGGGGATGACGTAGGCCCAACCGCCGGCCCAGGTGATGGGCTTTTTGCCTTTTGCTAGTTCGTCGGCGGGCATGGGGCCGGGGGAAATCCAGAAGTCGAAATCGGGTTGGAATTCGGCGATCTTTTCGAAGTTCCAGTCGCCGTCGATCTTCATGACAACCAGGCCACGGAGGAAGGGGTCCATGGCGTCTTGCTGGAACATTTGTTCGAAGCCCCGGGCCTTCGAGTAGCCGCCGCAATCGTCGTAGACGTCGACCATGTATTGGAGGGCGCGGCGGATGGGTGGTGAGTTGAGGGTACAGCGGGTGCGGTCAGGGGAGAGGAATTCGCCGCCGGCTTGCCAGGCATAGATGTATAACCAGGAGTTGCCGTAGTTGGGGGCGAAGCCGAGGCGGGTCATTTCGGAGTTGAAATCGCCGGGGCGGGCGTAGCGGGTGAGTTTCTTGGAGGTTTCGCGGAGTTCTTCCCAGGTGGTGGGGGGCTTGGGGTTGCCTTGGGCATCGACCATGCCTTCCTGGCGGAGAATGTTGGAGTTGGAGAAGAGGACGCGGACGTCGGCAGTGGTGGCGATGCCGAAGATGCCGGGTTTTTGAAATGAGCCGGGTGGGCGGTATTCGGTTTCTTCGACCGCCCAGGGGTAGAAGTCATCAAGGTTGATGGCGTATTTCTGGTCCCAGGGGTTTTTGGGGTTTTGAGATTCGATGAGTGGGCGGAGGTCTTCGAGGGCGCCGCGGCCGGCCCATTCGCCGATCGCGAAGCGGTCGAACCAGACGACATCGGGTGGGACTTGGCCGGCGACGGCGGAGAGGAGTCGTTGAGCGTCGCCGGTGAGGTCGCGGGCGACGGAGGGGGACATGATGACTTTATATTCGGGGTTTTTGAGTTCGAACTGGTGGATGGCGGCGTAGATTTCCTCGCCGAAGTCGGAGACGTTGCCCCAGAAGATGATGGCTTCTTTGCCGTCGGTGCGGGTGGAGGTGGATTGCTGGGTCCAGAGGGCGAGAATGACGATAAGGATGAGGCCGAGGGTGCAGGCGAACCAGAGTGGGATTTGGGCGCGACGGGTGTATCTCAAGCGGGGCCTCCGCGTGTTGTTCGTTGTTGGGGGAAGTATAGCGGAAAGGCGGTTGCTGGGTAGGGGAAGCTCGAAGCTCGAAATACGAAACTCGAATCAAGTTCGAATGACGATACAATGGCGAGCGGCAGTGTATCGTTCTTGCTGAAGAGGAGGCTGGTCTATGGCGAAATATGAGGTCCTGCCGGGGCTGCCGCCATATCGGCCGTCGGCGGAGGGGTTCAGTGCGACCGGACAAGGGAAGCATCGCGAAGGCCTTGTTGTGCGATTCTTTCCCAGGTCCGCCGAAAGCTGGGTGGGGAATTTCCAGAGAGGCTGGGGCGGCTGCGATGCGGTCTTTGAATACCCTGAAGGAACCAACATCGTCATTGTCGTTGCAGGAGGGCAAGGCTATATCGTCGATCCCGAGGCTCGGCAGTGCATGGAGACGTTTGGTGGGAGCATAGAGTCGGCTCATCACGTTCCGGAACTGAACGCCGTTGTCTTGGGAGACGGGCTCTGGTTTGAGGCCATGGGGCCGGCGGGGCTTCTGTGGCGAAGTGGCCGAATTTCGTGGGATGGGATGTGCGAGTTGAACGTCGATGGGTTGACGCTGTCCGGAAAGGCGGGGGATCCTGATGGCCGATGGACACCGTTCACCTTGGACTTACGCACGGGGGAGTCTGACGGCGGATCGTACTACGAATAGTGGGCTGGATAGTCGTAGTTCATGATCCGTGCGGAGACGGCGGCTGAACCCGGCCCTATTTTTCTGGCGCGAACTTGTAGAGGCGGAGGGGGGTGGGCTCCGGCCAGGGTTTCTCTATCGGCCGGTCGCGGTTGGCGGGGAGGGTTTCCCACCTTAGCCAATAGTTGGTGTTGGGGGTGGAGTCTTTTTGCCAGTGGACTTGCATGGCGGGGAAGGGGGATTGGGCTTTGGTGAGTTCGGGCGGATGCGTGAGGGGACGGGGGAGTTGGGCGAGGGGTTCCAGGGTGGTGGAGTCGAGTTTCAGGGTGCCGGAGCCGTGTTTGCCGTGGGAGTAGGCGACGAGGATGGAGCCGTCGGGGGAGACGGCGACAGGCCCGAGGTGGATTTCGAAATTGATGGCGCCCCCGCCGGAGAAGTTCCAGCGGTACGTCCAATGGGTGAGCTGGTGGGAGGTCCAAGTGTTTCCTTCGGGGCGGGCGAGGTGGAGCTGCGTGTTGCCGGCCCTATCGAATTTATGATACGCGATCAGTGGCCGGTTCTGTCTGTCAAAGCCGAGAATCGTGTTGCCGTTGATCATGCCCCCATTGACGGGGACGGGGTCGACGATTTCGGAATTCTGCAGGGTCAGGGGAAGGGGGAGGGGCTTGCCGGTCGAGGTTTCCCAGTGGATGAAGTCTTTGGAGCGGGCGTAGGAGAGAGTGTGGTTGGTCGCGCAGTCCGGGGTGTTGCGCCAGACCCAGCAGACGTGGAAGAGGCCGTCGGGGGAGCGGACGGGGCCGTGGGGGTAGGCGTTGCCTTTGCCCTGGCCATCGGTGAGGGGCTTATCGAAAAGGCGGGACCAGGATTGGGTGGCGGGGTTGTAGACGTTGTAGATTTGCGAGCCGGAGCCGGATCGGCCGTCGCGGTAGGTAAAGAGGAGTTCGTTTTTGGGACCGGCGAGGAATTGGGGGTAGGTGCAGGATTGTTCGTTCTGGCCGACCATCTGGGGGATCTTCTGGAAGGTGGAGGGGTCGAGGCCTTGGGTGGTGCGGAAGTAGATGAGCCGGACGCAGTGCATGTTGCCGGAGAGGTGGAGGTGGTCGGCGGAGTCGATGGCGAGGGTGAGATAGTTGTGGGAGTCCCAGGTGGTGGTGGAGGGGAGGGTTTGGGTGGACCATTTCTGGGAGTCGAGGCTTCGCCAGGCGATGGTGAGGCGGCGAGCGGCGTCGTAGTAGGCGACGAATTGGTGGGGCGGGTGGGTGAGAAGGGCGAAGCCGACCGGATGCGCGGACCAGACGGCCGCGATGTCGAGGGATTCGAGGACCCGGGGTTGGGCGATGGCGCGGAGGCCGCCGAATAGACAGATGAAGCAGAGGTAATAGCGGAAATGGCTTGGGGGGTGGAGCATGGGCGGCCAGTATACCAGAGAGACTCGCGAGGGCGGGGATTGCGGAGCAGGGGGTGGGTGGTCCGATCGGTTGGGCTTTTGCCGGCCTATGAGTGGGATTGGGAACGCTTCAGGGTCGAATACGCCATCCTTGATGCCTGCTGCAGAGTGGCGCAAGAGCTCTACCACGTGACGGCAGCCCACCATGGGGACAGGCTCAAATCGTTGTGCCATCAGTTCAACATCCCAACACATGATGACCACATAGCCCAAATCATCCACCTTCGAAACGATCTGGTCAACGAGACTCTCTGGGATGGGACTCAGCCGTGTACGCCAGCTTCCCCTTCTGCGTATACCTCGCCCGGTCGCCTTCACCGACTCAACCAGAGACTGATCCCTGCGTTGCTTGACTACCCCACTGCGTATATCCAGACACCCTGGTGGTCGATGGGGTCGAGTTGCTTCCCCAAGCCACGAATCTGACTTGCCCCGCCCGTAGTGACGCGGGCCGTCCCCCAGCACACCATCCCCAACTCCCGCTTTCCTCGAATTTTTCCCGAACATTCCTATCTTCACGACGTAGTAGTACCTGATGGGCGCTCACGCCGACCCGCGACCCGCAACGGCCAAACAGAAAGGGGGAAACAATGTCCGCCACCGCCTCACCACCCTCCCGCCATCCCCACCCCCCCTCCGCCACCCCCCGCCAACCAAATTACAAAACGAACCCATTCCCCGCCCCGCCCACCCACAAACCCCATTCCACACCCCACAACCAAAGCGACAAAACGAACCCAATTCGCCGCCCATTCACCCCACTCAACCCCTTCCACTTCTCCATCGCTCCGCCCCACCCCAAAAACTACAAAACGAACCCAATTTCACCCCATCTCCCGT
>JAPLNB010000338.1 GCA_026693085.1 Planctomycetota bacterium
TCTCCAGGATAGACCGTTGATTTGCAGAAAGAACGACCGCTTGTGTATCCGGGTCTGCCGTGACCATCGCTTCCCTTTCTCATCCGTGATTCCAAAGGTATCGGCAAGCGATGGCATGAAACTTTTGCCGCGATGATCTAGAGTGCCGGCTCCGTCGAGAACAACTGGCTCAGGATGCCGTCTGGCTCAGCCTTCTTCGCCGCCTGCCTCATCGCCACCACATCCGCCGATGATGCCGCCTTAGGCTTGGAGGCCGACAGTGGCCCGCTCTGGCCGATGAACGCACTGTCGATCAGGAAGTAATCGTCGGCGTTTACCACATTGTCATAGTTGAAATCACCGTTGTACCAGCCCTTCTTCTGCGCAATGAACCCCGAGTCGATCTGGAAATAGTCGTCGGCATTCACCATGCCGTCGAGGTTGGCATCACCGTTCCAGGTGTACTTGACGAGGACGGCGAATTCGTCGATCGAAAGCGGATCAATCGTGCCGGTTTCCGCGGCGGCTTGGCGGCTGGGGCTCAGGACTGTGGCCCCGAGGCCCTTGAATGGGACCGGTGAGACTTCGGTGGTGGTAATGCGGGCGTCGGCGATGTAGTTGGAGAGCTGGAAGAGCAAGGCCTGGCGCGGATCGAGAGAATCGCGTGGGGGGGTGCCGGCGATGCCGACGATCAGTTCGTTGCCGCCGAGGTCGAGCATGCCTTTCTCAGAGATGGAGAGGCCTTTGAGACGGAGGGTGTGGGAGATGTCGGCCTTAACGGTGACGTGGGCGGAGTCGCGGATGTTCAGGACGGTGACGCCCGTGTCGGTGTAGATGGTGACGTTGGAGTCGCCTGCGGCGGTGAGGGCGAAGTTGCCGCACAGGGGCGGAAGGACAACGCGGCCTGCGCCGACCGCAACGGAGTTGTTGCCCGTTCCGCTGATGATCTGGAGATTGGTTTCGTCTGGCATGCCTGCCGGGATGGTGATCAGATCATTGCCTGCTCCCGCGTCGTGTGAACCTAGGTCGATCACGAGCAACGGCAGTTCTTCGCCGATCCACATCGGAGCGATGGCGACGCCGCCGCTCGTGCCGGAGATCAGCAGGCGCTGATCGTCATCTTGCATGAGCGTCAATTGGTCGTCGGGATTTGGAGTGACGATGGTGACGGACGTCCGGACCTCGGGAGAGACTTCGACGTGCTCAATGCCGGCATAGTCAACGACGTATCGTGCGACGTAGGGGATCTCGGACTCGCGCACCGTGAGGCGACCGCCGCCGGGTTCGGTGCCGCTGGGCTCGGAGAGGACAGTCTGGCCCGTCAAGCCGCTGAGGACAATACGGTCTCCGGAGTCGGCGCGCTCGGTCCCCGTGCCACCATCGAGGATGAGCTTGCATCGCCCGAGCGTGAAGTTGACGAGGGCGAAGGTATCGTTGCCATCGTCTCCGAAGACGCGAACTTCGGCTGTGGTGGCAATAGGCACCGACCAGGTCGGTTCCGTTGCGCCGTTGAGGCGGATCGCCAGCGATGCAATGCCCCGGGTGATGACGAACGTATCGTCGCCGGGGGTGCCATGCAGTTCGACTATGCGGGGCGCTGGTACCAGGCCGGCATCGGTGCTCAGATCTACGTGTCCGGTCGCCAGCGTGAACAGCGGCGTGCGCCCCGTTGCGATGTCCACATCGCTGTCGCGCGACTCGTCTGTTCCCTGTCCCTGCGCGGTGAAGGCGTGGCCAGGCAACGACAGGAATTGCAGGTAATACGACTGGCCGACGTGCAGACCTGTGAACCGGTAGAGGCCGTGGGCGTCGCTGTTGGTTACGGCCGCCAGTGCACCGGCTTCGGTGAAGAGGCTGATGGTGGCGGCGTCCACGCCGCTTTCGAGGACATCTCGAACGCCGTCGCCGTCGGCGTCGATCCAGAGCATGCCGCCGACGATGGTCGGCTGCGCGGTCAGCTCGTATCTCTGGACATAGACGCCGGTGCCGCTGCCATCCTGCTGCTCGCTGGTCCAGGCAATGACGAAGTTGCCGTTCGCATCGGCCGCGACGGAGGGGTTGTACTGCGAGCCGGCGGTGCGGGTGTTGACCAGGAACTCGCTGCCGAAGGGGAGGCGAGCGGCGTTGTAGCGTCGGGCATAGACTCCGTAGCGGTCGGCGTCGGGATTGCAGTTTTCCCAGGAGATAACGAAATCGCCGTCCGCGTCCATGGCGACGGACGGGGTGTGCTGTCCTTGCGCGGCGAAGGTGTCGACGCGGAAGGCCGGCCCGAGCGTCTCGCCGGCGGGGTTGTACTGGCGCGCGTAGATCGCGGTATCGCCGCCGCCCGGAGGAGTCAGCACCACCCAGGAAATGACAAAGGCGCCGTGGGCATCCATCGCGGCGGACACTTCCTGCGCCTGTTGGCCCTGGCTGACGCTGATGCTGGGCCCCAGAATCTCGCCGGCGGGGCTGTATCGCTGCGCGTAGATGTTGCTCCCTTCCTGGCGCGCCGTCCAGGCGACCACGAACGCGCCGTCGTCGTCCATGGCCACCGCGGGATAGACATATCGCTCGCCGATAGGCGGGCTGATGCGCAGCTCGGGCCCTTGCGCGACCCCTGCTGCGTCGAACCGCTGGGTGAGGACTTCGAACTTCTCGCTGTGCGGCATGCTCATCCAGGTGACGGCGAAATCGCCGTCCCGATCCATCGCCGCGTCCACCCACGACACCGAGCCGCCCAGCGAAGCGGGTATGGTGAACGACGCACCCTGAGGCTCTCCGGCGGCGTTGTATCGGCGCACGTAGACGCCGGGGTTGTCGGCCCACGCGACCGCAAAGTCCCCGTCAGCGTCCATAGCGACATGAGGCCACTGCGGGTCGGCAACCGCGGAGGCGCTGCTGACGAGCAACTGGGGCCCTCTTGCCTCGCCGGTCGAACTGTAGCGCTGCGCCTGGATTGTCGCGCCGCTGCTGTCTCGTGGATCGCTCACCCACGCGAGCACGAAATCGCCGTCGGCATCCATGGCCGACGCGGGCTGGTACTGGTTGCCCGCCGTGAGTGTATTGGCGCGGAATTCTGGCCCGGTCGGCATGATGCCCGTGGATGTCGGTTTGTACCCGAAGAGAAGCTCAAACACCGCATCGGGACGGACATCGATGGAGTAGTACCCCTCAGCGGGAACCGTCCGCACCCACGCGGGCTGGGCGACCTGGGCCAGGCGGTAAACGCCCGGCCAGAGATCTTCGAGGTGCACCCGGCCGGACACATCGCTGGCGAAAGACCGTTCGCCCTCGTCCAGACGCCCGTTGGCGTTGGAGTCGATGAAGAATTCGAAGCCGCCGAGGCCTTGTTCGGCCGGATCGTTCCACTTGCCGTTCGAGTCCAGGTCGTTGAATGCATAGAGCCAGATGTCGGCCTGGTGGAAAACGCCGGCGTCCTCGTGTAGATCGACCTGGCCGGACGTGAGCGTGAATACGGGGGTGCGGTAGGTTGCCGGGTCGATATCGCTGTCCAGAGCATCGTCGTCGCCCCGATGGGGGTGTGTGGCGATCATGCCGGAGAGGCGCTGGAACTGGAGGTAGTACGAGCCGGGCTCGACATGGTCGAAGCGATACTCACCGCCGTCTGCTGAGGCGACCTCGCGGCCATCGGGGGCGTAGAGGGTGACTCGGCCGAGGCCGAGGGTCGGTTCGCCGTCGTCCTGGATGCCGTTGACATTGAGGTCTTCCCACTGGCGGCCGCCGACGGAGGCGGTGGGGATGCGCCGTGCATTCCCGAATGCCAGAGGTGCGGACACCTCGTGCGGCTTGAGCATGACCGTGTGGAAGCCGGTGGAGGGCTCGGTCAGGCGCCAGCCGTCCCTGGGCAACTGGGCAATGCGATACGTGCCGGGTCGGACGTACTCCATGACGTAGGTGCCGTTCGCGGCACTGGTGGTCGACCGTTCGCCGGCGTCAAGGTGGCCGTTGGCGTTGGCATCAATGTAGACGGTTCGGCCGTCAAGGCCCGGCTCACCGTCGTCCCGGGTTCCGTTGCCGTCCAGGTCGTTGTAGACGAAGCCAATGATTTTGGCGGCCACGACGACGCCGGCGTCCTTGGTCAGATCGGCCTGTCCGGGCCGGAGGGTGAAGACGGCCGTCTTGCCGATTACTGGATTCACATCGCTATCGCGCGTATCGTCGCCGCCCTGATCCTGGAGCGTGAAGAAGACGCCCTTGAGCCAGGTGAAGACGACTTGGATGTAGTAGGTTTGGCCGGGCAGCAGGTCGTCGAAGTGGTAGCGGCCTTCGCCGTTGGTGCGAGTGGCGGCGACCAAGCGGCCGGAAGCGGTGAAAAGGCAGACATCGATGTCGGGCCAGCCATGTTCCTGGCTGTTGGGATTGCGGATGCCGTCGCCGTTGAGATCGTTCCAGACGATGCCGCCGACGGAGGCGGTTTCGGGGATTCCACGTGTGCCGAAATCGTAGCCGCTTGCGATTTGGTTGGACCCGATGGTGATGGTATGCCAGCCGCCGACGGGCGCGGTCTGCTGCCAGCCATCACGAGCGACCAGGCCGAGGCGGTAGGTTCCCGGCAGGAGGTTGTTGATCTCGTAGGAGGAGAGGAGGCCGGTGACGCGGTTTGGCTCGGAGCCATCATCCTGGAATCGGCCGTCGCCATTGGTGTCGATGTAGACGATGCGGTTGCCGACGCCGGTTTCGCCGGGATCCCAACGGCCATTGCCGTTCGAGTCGAGGTAGACGCTCCCGGTGATCGAGGAAGGCAGCAGAACGCCCACGTCCCAGGTGAGATCGATTTGGCCGGGGTCGAGTACGAAGGTGGCGGTGTGGCCGGTAATGGGGTCGGCGTCGGAGTCGATCGCGTCATTCAGGCCGCGGTTCTGGAGCGTGAAAAAGAGCCCTGTGGCGGGATGTAAGAAGACGTAATAGGACTGGCCGGGTGTCAGGCCGTCGAATCGGTATTTGCCGGAAGAGTCCGTGGTGGTGCTCGCGACGAATACGCCGCCGCCGGTCATGAGGCTGACGGTGAAGCCGCCGAAGCCGACGACGTTGGCTTCGTCGCGGATGCCGTTGTAGTCGCTGTCCATCCAGACGATGCCGCCGACGGAAGAGGGGCGTAGCGGCACGCCGAAATTATTGCCGACCGACGAGTCATCGGACTCGACGGTGGCGACCCGGTAGCCATCGCTGGGGGCCGTGAACATCCAGTTCTCCTCGAGCACCAAGGCAATCCGGTAGGTGCCGGGGCGGAGGTCGCCGAAGACATATTGGCCGTCGGGGTCGGCGGTCGCGGAAGGCTCGCCGTCATCGAATTCCCCATCGGCGTTGGTGTCGATGTACACGGTCCAGTTGGGGATGGCGGGCTCGTTGGGATCCTGCGATCCGTTGCCGTTGAGGTCGCTGTAGACGGTTCCCCAGATGAAACTGGACCAGAGCAGGCCCGCGTCCTGGGTGAGGTCCGTTTGCCCGGGCAGGAGCATGAAGGCGGGGGTTCGGCCGGTAGCGGGATCGGCGTCGCTGTCGCGCGTGTCGTCGGCGCCCTGGTGGGCGTCGGTGAAGACCGCGCCTTGGCCGGGGATGAATTGGAGGTAGTAGCGCTGGCCGGGGAACAGGTCATCGAAGCGGTAATGGCCGGCGTCGTCTGTGGTCGTGGTGGCGATGAGGGTGCCGGACTCGGTGTAGAGTCTGACGGTCCTGCCGGGCAGGCCGGCCTCGTTGTCGGTGCGGATTCCGTTTTCATCGTCGTCCCAGACGATCCCGCCGACGGCGGCGGGGTTGACCGTGCGGTGGTAGCGTTGGGCGCGGATGTCGGCCACGCCGTAATCCTGCCAAGCGATGACGAAATCGCCGTCGGCATCCATGGCGGCGACGGGGTATTGCTGATCGCCTTGGGTGTTGGTGTTGACGCGGAATTCGGGGCCATCGGGGAGGCCTGCCGGGGTGTAACGCTGGGCATAGACACCGTTGCCGCTGCCGTCCTGGCCGTCGGCCGGCCAGGCGCCGCTGAACCAGGCGATGACGAACTCGCCTGTGGCAGCGATGGCGACCCTGGGGTGGACCTGATCATCCAGAACGTAGGAGTTGACCTGGAACTCAGGGCCTTTGGGGACGCCGGCGGCGTTGAAGAGGCGCGCGAATGAGCAGTTCTTGCTGCCGTCTTTGAGCCAGTCGGTCCAGGCGACGGCAAAGTTGCCGGCCGGGTCCATGGCGAGGCTGCAGATAAAGGGGGTGCCGGGTCCCTGGGTGTGCTGATCTGCGCGGATGAGTCCACCGAGGGACTGGCCGCTGGCGGTGAAGCGCTGGAACTGGATACCGTCCATGCCCCAGGCGATGACGAAGTTGCCCTGGGCATCCATCGCGGCGACGGGGTACATGGGATAGGAGTACTGGCTGCCTTTGGGCATGGTCAGGGTCGCGCCGAGGGGATTGCCCTGGCGGTCGAAACGCTGCGCGAGGATGGCGTGTCCATTGCTGGTGTAGGGCTGTTCCCAGGCGACGACGAAATCGCCGTCCGGGTCCATAGCGACGGACGGATTATCCACGCCGTAGCCGTTGCCGCTGACTTTGGTCTCAGCGCCTTGAGGCGTGCCGTCGGCGTTAAAGAGGCGCACGTAGATCGCGCCGTCCTCGTTCTGGTCGGTCTTGTGACTGACCCAGGCGATCGCGAAGTCGCCGTCAGTGTCCATTGCGATCGACGGCGATCGCTGGTCGCCGACGGTGATGGTGTTGGCGATGATCTGCTCTCCCAAGGGTTGTCCGTCGCTGTCGTAGCGCCGGAAGAAGACGCCGTAGCCGTCGCCATCCAGGTACCGGCTCTGCCAGACGATGACGAAATCGCCCTGGGAGTCCATGGCCACCTCGGGATCGGTCGGATGGGACAGCGCAACGGTCTTGACGCCGAACTCGCCGCCGGCGGGGCTCACGGACGTAAAGGGATCGCAGCGGATGCCAAAGTCAATGCCGCTCAGCAGCTCGGCCGGGTAGAGTGTGGCGTCGTAAATGCCGCCGACGGGCATCGTGGCCGACCAGCCGGTTGAAACCGCAAGCAGGACCTGAAACTCGCCGGGGCGGACGCGAGTCAGGCGATAATTGCCGTTGGCATCGGTCAGGGCCGATGCATCGTCGGCATCGAACCGGCCGGAGTGGTTGGTGTCCGCATAGATGCTCTGACCGGGCATTCCCGGCTCACCGAAATCGCGCTGTCCGTTCAGATTCAGGTCGTTGTAGATCGTGCCGGTGATCGTGCCCCCTCGCACAAGCCCCAGATCCCACGTCAGGTCGATCTGGCCGGCGTGAAGCGCGAAGCTGGGGGTTTGACCGGTGAGCATGTCCGGATCGCTGTCGGCGGCGTCATCGGTGCCTTGGTCCTGCCGTGTGAAGAGGAAGCCATCCGGGGCGACGAATTGCAGGGCATACGGCACATCGGGCGTCAGCCCGTCGAAGCGATAGAGCCCCCCACCGGAGGTTGTGGTGGTTTCCAGGACGATGCCGGCCGTGCTGAGCAGCTTGATGACGACGCCATCGATTCCCGGGTCGTCCGAGCCGCGCACGCTGTCGCCGAAAGTGTCGACCCAAACCTGGTTGCCGACGGAAGCCCGCAAATCCGAACCGGCTCGGTGATTCAGGAAATCAACGCCGGTGGCTGACTGCCCGGCGCCCAGAGTCAGGACATGGAAGCACCCGCCCGGCTCATTCTGGACCCAGTTCTGCTGGATGATCTGTGCCACACGATAGGTTCCGGGGCGCAGCCCGGTGAATGTATAGCGGCCCTGGGTATCGCTGATCGCGCGCGGCTCGAATTCGTCGGGCGCGGCATTGCCGTTATCCAGGTAGATGGTCCAGCCTTCGAGAGGGCCTTCGCCGGGGGAGAGCACGCCGTCGTTATCCAGGTCGTTGTAGACGGTGCCGGAGATCCGGGCCTGTTTGAAGAGGCCGACGTCTCTGGAGATCGCGGTCTGTCCGACGGCGATGGCAAATGGCGGGGTATAGCCATTGAGTTGCACATCGCTGTCGAGGGAATCGTCAGTGCCCTGGTCCGGGTTGGTCAAGAGCCAGCCGTCGACGGTGACCGGGACGAATTGCAGATAATACGACCGATCGGCGCGGAGTTCTTCGAAGCGGAAGACGCCCTGCGGATCGGGCCAGGCGGTGGCCAGGTGCGCGCCGCCGGCAGCGTAGAGATTGACCGCAACATGATCGGTGAACGCTTCATCCGGCTGGCGGACGCCGTCGGCATTGGCGTCATCCCAGGCGATGCCGCTGAGCGTGGCGTAATTGCTGACCTCCCAGTAGCGCTGTGCGTAGACGCCTTCGTTGCTGCCGTCCTGGAGGTTGCTCTGCCAGGTGACGATGAAGTCGCCGACGGCATTCATGGCGATGACGGCTTCGTGCTGGCTGTTGATGAGAGTCGTGTTGACGCGGAACTCCGCGCCCAACGAGTCGCCGGCGGCGTTGTAACGCTTGGCGTAGATCTCGTACTGGTTGTTGGGGTCGGGGCTGGTCTGGTAGGCGACGACAAAATCGCCGTCGGCGTCCATGGCGACGGTGGGGAAGGTCTGGTTGGAATCCGTGAAGTCGTTGACTCGGAACTCGCCGCCTTGCCGGGCGCCCGTCGAGTCAAATCGCTGGCCGTAGATGTCGAAGCCCCCTTCGCCCTGATAGAGGCTCTCCCAGACGATGACGAAATCCCCGTCGGCGTCTATGGCGATGCTCTGCCAGATCTGCCATCTGTCGGTGTAAGTGTTGACGCGAAATTCACTGCCCAGGCGCGTGCCGCTCGCGTCGAACCGCTGGGCGTAGACGTCCGCCTCCTTGTAGTCGTCGCTGAAGGTTGCCCAGGCGATGACGAAGTTGCCATCGTCGTCCATGGCGGCAACGGGGCTGCTCTGTTGACCGGCAGCAGCGGAGTTGACGTCAAAGACATCCCCCTGCGGCTGGCCCAGCGAGTTGAATCGGCGGGCGAAGAGGTCGACGCCGATGCGGCCGCCGTAGCCGGACCAGGCGACGACACAATCGCCGTCGGCGTCCATGGCGATGTCCGGGTTGTATCCGGTGCTGGAGCGCGCAGTGATGGCATCGATTTCGCCGGAGACGGGTGAGCCGAGCGCGTCATAACGGCGGATCACGACGCGGTCCTTGTCGTCAGGCTCCTCGCTGCGCCAAACGACGACGAAGTTGCCTTTGGGGTCCATCGCGACGGACGGCTCGCGCTGCTCGCCGGAGGTGACGACGTTGACCTGGAACTCGCCGCCGATGCGATTGCCAGCGGAGTTGTAGAGTTGGGCAAAAATGCCGTAATCACTCCCGTCGTGGGCGGCGCTGGTCCAGACGACGACGAAATCGCCGTCCGCATCGATGGCCACGTCCTGCATGCCCTGGTAATCGGGGGTGAAGGTGTTGACGCGGAACTCGCCGCCTTGTTCGTACGCGGTCCATGGCACCGGCACGTTGCCGAACGTGAGCCCCTCGGCGGAGGAACCGAGGAGGTTGGCATCATAGTAGTGGGGTTCGGCGGGCCAGGTCTGCTTCCAGTGGTGCAGTACCACCTGTGCCACCCGATATGCGCCCGGCCTCAAACCGCCGATTGTGTACGCCCCGGTCGCATCGGTCTTCGTCGAGACTTCCCCGGCGTCCAACTCTCCATCCCGATCCCCATCGAGGTAGATCGTCCGTCCCGCGAGGCCGCCCTCCTCTGCATCCTGCGCCCCGTCTCCATCCAGATCGTTCACGGCCTTGCCAGATACCGACGACTCGAGAATGAAACCCGCGTCGTACCACAGACTCATCTCACCCGGATGCACCGGGAACGAGTCAGTCCGCCCCGTGTCAATGTTGACATCGCTGTCCTGGCCCTGCAGCGTAAACAACAGTCCGTGCGGGCAAACGAACTCTATGAAATAGGGCTGCAACGGCCGCACCGATTCGAAACGATAGCGGCCATCGCTGCCACTCTGGGTCTGATTCACCAGAACGCCCGTTGTCAGGTACAACCTGACGTCCACGCCCTGCAAGACGGGGTCGCCCGCATCGCGGATGCCGTCAACGTCCAGGTCTTTCCAGGCCAGGCCGCCCAGGGTTGCGGGGATGAGGTGGAAGCCGAACAACTGCGTTGTGGTCACGCCCGCAGCGACCGCGACGACGACCGATGCCCCCGCCGGCTCCGTGGGCGTCCACGGAGCGATCGGCTCCACCGCGACGCGGTAACTTGCCGGCGACAAGCCCACGAAGCGGCAGATCCCGTTGGCATCCGTCGTGGTGAACGCTTCGTTGGGGTCGCGTTGCCCGTTGCTGTTGGCGTCGAGGTAGACGGTCCATGCGGCAAGCGCCATTTCGTCGACATCGCGCCGCCCATCGGCGTCGAGGTCGTTGTACAGCATCGCCTCGATCTCGCCTCGCGGGATCCGTTTCATTCCCGCGTCGTGGGTCATGTCGGCCACCCCCGGCCAAAGCATGAACACGGCGGTCTTGCCCGTTTCCACATTGGCATCACTGTCCAGGGCATCGTGTGCTCCCTGGTCCTGGGGACTGAAGACGTACCCCTGTGGCAGGTTGAACCGCAGGTAGTAGCTGTCACCGGCCGGCAGGCCGTCAAAATCGTAGTATCCCCCGTAGTCGGTCACTGTGCTTGCTACCACCCCATCTTCGTCCAGCAAATCGACCGACACACCCATGAAGCCCGACTCGCCCGCATCCTGGACTCCATTGCCGTCCTCATCCAGCCAAACGCGATCGCCGACCGATGCCGTCGCCGGCGCCGTCTGCTCGTAACGGCGCGCAAAGATGCCATTCTCGCTGCCGGTGCCCGGATTGCGGGCCCATACGACGACAAAGCTGCCATCGGCGTCCATGGCAATGTCGGGCTGGCTCGCTGAGCCGGCGCTGGTGACGCTTAGCTCGTTTGTCAGCGGCGTCGTACCGTCGAACACGCGGGCGACGATCCCTTGGCCTCGGTCCGCGATCCACGCTGTCGCAGACTGGCCGTGGGCGTCCATCGCAACCGCCGGGCCGCTGTCAAAGCTGGTCGCGGCGCCGCGGACGCTGAGGATAAACTCGTGCCCCGCCTCCCCAGCGGCGCTGTAGCACCGCGCATAGATTGGATTCTGATTGGAGTCAATGCCAATTGAGGTCACCATGAACCCGCCCGATGGGTCCATCGCCACATCTGGATACGACCGTGAATACCCCGTGGCATCAGTGACGCGGAACTCATCGGTGAGTGGCTGGCCGGTGTTGTCAAAACGCCGGGCGCGAATGCCCTGCGCTTCCTCCGATGGCTCATAGCTCTGCCAGGCGACGACGAAGTCCCCGTCTCGGTCCATGGCCGCCGATGGAAAGTGACGATAGCCCAAAGTGAACATCGTCACGTCGAATTCGCCGGTGACAGGTGATCCTTGGGAGTCGTAATACCGGGCGTGAATGTAAGTCGGGCAGGTGTCGTACTTTGTCTGCTCCCAGGCGACGACAAACCTGCCGTCAGGCGCCATCGCCACGCTCGGATGCCCGTTGACTCGGATCGTCTGTGTGTTGACGTGCAGTGCCTGACCGAGTGCCTGGCCGCTGGCGGCGAAACGCTGCGCGTCGATCGAGTAGTCCGCCCAGTTGTTGCGATCCAGCGTTGTCCAGGCGATGACAAAATTCCCCTGGGAGTCCATCGCCACATCAGGATCGAACGCATCCTGGTTTGGCAGCCCATCCAGCTTGACTTGGTCACCAATCGCCTGTCCAGCCGAGTTGTAGCGGCGGAGATAGACCGAGTGCAACGCATAGGGGCCACTGAAAGCGTCCCAGACGACGACAGAATCCCCGCCGACGTCCATTGCGACGGCCGGCTCCCGTGTGGCCTCACCGCCGAGGTCCCGCTGGTTGACCAGGAACTCCTGGCCAAGCGGGGCGGCCGTCAGCAATGTGCGGGGTTCGAGCAGCTCCAGAGTGTTGGGAGCTGCCAACAGAACCGATCGGACGGCTCTGGCCAGAGCGCGATCGACGACGTCAGCCAAACCAAGGCGCGTAACACGACTCGAATCGATGGTGTTCTTCATGGTGTAGCCCTTCCTGCCAGATGGTGGGAATCATCTGGGGTTCCTGACTGCGGTGCTCGCCCACGAGCGATTAAGCTATATCGTGCCATGCTGTTGCCAGAGGTCAAGGATATTCTGGCAAGATAGTACTATCGAACTAAAATGGGGCGGTATTGTGGCCGGGAGATTCTGTCCGCTTGTGCTGGTCCAGCGAGTTTGGGCTGGGGCGAGCCGGTCACAAGTCCTCAAACGTGAGAGGTGCTTGTTTAGCGGCGTGCCCCGGCGATGCCAGACAGCGGAGCGGTCGTAGCAATGTCATGGAACGGCAGGGACAGATCATCCGCCCGGAAGCTGGACCAGCAGCGGCGTGGCGGCGGGAACGCGAAGCAGGCCGCTGATCCCGTCGATGGTTCGCAGGGCCTTCTTGGGGCAATACAAAGGGGACGAGAGTCATTGTTTCTCTTCCCGCGCCCGGCCGCGATTTCGGAAGGTGTGCTCCAGGCCCAGGGCGGCCGCGGTGCGGGCCTGCCAGCCGGGATCGCCGTAGGGCCGGCCGCCCGGCCAACACAGGTTCTGGTATGATAACACCACCTCCGTGACCACCACCTCCGCCATCTGGACCGTCCGCGATGCCTACTACAACGGCAGCAGTTGGGTCGTCGGCGGCACCAATGGCCGGGCGTTCGGGCCGGTGGACATGAAATACGTCGTCTCCAAGACCCGCACCCACAACGGCCAGAACGGCATCCTGACGATCCAAGGCTCCACCTCGCCCACGTACGACAACAACGGCAACACGACCAAGGACGACACCGGCAACCAATACGTCTACGACGCCTGGAACCGCATCATGACGGTCAAGGACTCGCAAGGCAGTACGCTGGAGTACATGAAGTACATGGCCAACGCCGGCCGGGGCAC
>JAPLNB010000339.1 GCA_026693085.1 Planctomycetota bacterium
ACACCATCTGAGCATAAAAACAGACGGAATATTGTGGATAGTGTCACTACGCTTTTTCTCGCGAGCAGGCCAAAATCGTCGAAATCAGCTCAAAAACGCGGATCTCGGCGCTCGCGAGAGGGCGGCAATACCAAACATGGGATAGTCACCGTGGGCCTTGCGCGGAACCCTGACCCCATCGCTCTTCCGGAGTACCGGGCGAGGGGGAAAAGAGCTGCGTCCCCTTATCGGATGTTGGCGGGGAGACGGATGGGCATGGTGCGGGAGCGGGTGGCGGTGGCGTGGAAGAGGGCGTTGGCGATGGCGGGGGCGATGGCGATGATGGGGGTTTCACCGCCGCCGACGGAGGGCAGATCGGGGCGGTCGAGCAGTTGGATATCGAGTTCGGGGAGGTCGGCGATGCGAGGGACCTGGTAGCCGGCGAAAGAGGCGTTGAGCATTTTGCCGTTGTCGAAGCGCATCTCTTCGCGGAGGGCCGGGCCGAGGCCCATGATGATGCAGCCTTGGACCTGTGCGAGGAGATTGTCGGGGTTGAGAACCTTTCCGCACTCGAAGACTTCGCAGACTCGCTGGACGGTGATGGCGCCTTGCCGGCGATCGATGGCGATCTGGGCGCAGGCGGCGACGTAGGAGCCTTTTTCGGTGCCGCAGGCGAGGCCGACGCCGATGTTGGGATCCTTTTTCTTGACGCGGGTGGCCCAGTCGAAGCGTTTGGCGGCGGTTTGGAGGACGTCGCGGAGGCGGGGGTTGTCGAGGTGTGCGAGGCGGAAATCGAGGGGGTCAGCGCCGGCCGCGGCGGCCAGTTCGTCCATGAAACACTCGCGGGCGAAGTTGTTGGCGGTGGCGGCGAGGGCGCGGTAGGAGCCTTGGCGGAGGGGCGAGTTGGAGCCGACGGACCGGCTGCGGGCATTGCCGGCGCGGTAGGGAGTATCGATGGCGGCGCCGCCGGAGTTGATGTTGATGAAGTGCCAGGAAGTCAGTGCGCCTTTGGGGTCGAGGGTGGCTTCGATTTCGATGACGGCAGCGGGACGGAAGTAGGCGAAGGTGAATTCTTCCTGACGGGTCCACCGGAGTGAGACGGCGTGGCCGGCGGCCTTGGCGAGGCGGGCGGCCTCGATGGCGGCTTCGGCGGTGTGTTTGCCGCCGAACCCGCAGCCGAAGTCGGGAACGATGACGCGGACGCGGTCGTTGGCGAGGTTGAAAGCTCGGGCGAGTTCGGAGTGATAGCCGAAGGGGCTTTGGGTGCCGGTCCAGACGGTGAGCTTGCCATCAGTCCACTCGGCGACGGCGGCTCGGGGTTCCATGGGGGCGTGCTGCGCGTAGGCGACATGGTAGGGTTGGCGGAGAGTTTTGGAGGCGTTGGTCAATTGTGCGGCGAAGGGGTTCTGGGGGACGCCGCCTTGGGCTTGTTGTTTGAGGTAGGTGAAGATGTCCTTGCTGGAGGGATGGGGGGAGGGTTCCCACTGGGCGGTTTTGGAAATAGCATCGAGGGCTTGCTCAGCGAGGAATCGTGTGGGCGCGGCGACGCCGACGAAGGCGCCGTCTTGTACCGCGACGACGTTCTTCATGGCTTTTGCGGCCGCGAGGTCGACCGATTTCAGTTTTGCGTTGTAGGTCGTCGGGCGAAGAACTTTGCCGTGGAGCATGCCGGGCTGGACGATGTCGGAGGGGTATCGGTGGGCGCCGGTGAGCAGGTCGCGGCGGTTGGGTCGGGCGAAGGAGGTGCCGAGAACTTGGAAATCTTTGACGGGGGTGACGGTGACGTCTGCGGGGACGGGTTGTGCGAAGGCGGCGGGGAGATCGGCGGTTTTGGCGAGGTCGGCGTAGGAGAGGGTACGTTGTGTGGGGGTGTGGAGGATGCGGCCGTCGCGGACTTGGACGGTGTTGCGATCGACGGCCCATTGGCGGCAGGCGAGGGCGATGAGCAGTGAGCGAGCGGCGGCGGCGCCTTGGCGGACGGCGGGGACGGATCTGGGCGTCGTTTGGCTGCCGGCGGTGGTGCCGTCGTCGGGGACGAGGCTGGTGTCGCCCATGAGCATCTGGATCTGGCTGGGTGAGACGCGGAGTTCTTCGGCGGCGGCCTGGGTGAGCTCAGCGCGTGCGCCTTGGCCCATTTCGATTTTGCCGGTCATGATGGTGATGATGCCGTCGGCGGCGATGTGGACGCGGGCGGCGACGCCTTGTCGTCCGCCGTCGGTGCGGGGGCGGCGTTGGGCGGAGGCGGAGTCGGCGGTGACGGCGATCAGTACGCCGGCTCCGAGCACCTGGACGAACTGGCGACGGGTGATGGTCGAATTTGAGTCGTTGTTGGAGAGGTGGGTTTGCATGGTGGTTACCCCTGGGGTTTCTGGGCGGCACGGCGGACGGCGGTGAGGATTCTGGGATAAGCGCCGCAACGGCAGATGTGGCCGTTCATCCACGCGGCGATGTCGACGTCGGTTGGGTCGGGCTTCTGGGCGAGCAGGCCGATGGTGCTCATAATCATGCCTGGGGTGCAGTAGCCACATTGGAAGGCAGTTTCGGCGAGGAACGCTTCCTGGACGGGGTGGAGGGTGGGGCCTTTGGCGAGGCCTTCGATGGTTTGAATTTTCTTGCCATCGGCGTCGCCCGCGGGTGTTATGCAGGCGTGCATGCGTTGGCCGTCGATGAGGACGGTGCATGCGCCGCATTGGCCTTCGCCGCAGCCGTACTTGGTGCCGGTGAGTTGCAGGTCTTCGCGGAGGACATCGAGCAGCGGGCGCTGGGGGTCGGTGGTCACGGTCTGGTGCTGACCATTTACGGTGAACGTGATGGTTTTGTCCATGAGTCGCTCGCAGTGCGGGGTCTGCTTCCTTCTACCAGCAAACGGGGGTTATGTTACCATACTTGCGGGTTGCTGAGACCGTTTATGGGGATGGTTTATGAAAATGCGTGAATTGCGGTCGCCAGTGACAAGCTCCGATGGCAGTAGTCGGCGGCGGTTCTTGCGTCAGGTGGGGGCGGCGGCAGCGGCGGCGTGGATTGAGGTGGCGGGTGGGGCGGAGGAGAAAGCGATGCCGGCGATTCCGATCGTGGATACTCATGAGCATCTATGGGACTTGGAGAAGGTGCGATTGCCGTGGCTGCAGTCGGCGGAGGAGGTGCTTCGGCACAGCCATGTGACGAAGGATTATGTCGAGGCGACGGCGGGGTTGAATGTGGTCAAAGCGGTGTATATGGAGGTGGATGTCGCAGCCGAGTGCAAGTTGGCGGAGGCAAAGTACGTTCTGGAGATCTGCCAGCGCGGGGATACGCCGATGGTGGCAGCGGTGATCGGGGGGTATCCGGCGGCGGAGGATTTCCGGCAGTACATTACACAGTTCAAGGGCAGCCGGTATATCAAGGGTGTGCGGCAGATTGTTGGGGAAGCGGGGATGTTCGCGGATGGGGGGTTTCGAAGGGGGATTGGGCTTTTGGGTGAGTTGGGGATGAGTTTTGATCTGTGTCATTCGCCGCAGATGCTGGTGGACGCGGGGCGACTGGTGGATGCGTGTCCGGGGACGCGGTTTATACTCGATCATTGTGGCAACGCGGATGTGAAATGGTTCATGGCGGAGGGCAAGGATCAGGCGGATGCGCGCCAGCGGTGGCGGCGGGATATTGGGGAGTTGGCGAGGCGGAAGAACGTTGTCTGCAAGATTTCGGGGATTGTTGCCAGTGCGCCGAAGGGGCGGTGGACGGCGGATGATCTGGCGCCGATTGTGAACCATTGCATTGAGGTTTTCGGGCCGGATCGGGTGATGTTTGCGGGCGACTGGCCGGTTTGTACGCGCGTCGCGACGTTTCGGGAGTGGGTTGGGGCGTTGAAGCAGATCGTGGGGACTCGAATCGCGCTCGAGCAGCGGAAGCTATTCCACGATAACGCGGTGGGGTTTTACGGTCTGGGGTAGAATTACAGGGTTCTCGGTTGTCCTCTGAAATGGGACCCTGGAACAGCAGAAGTGCAGCGAGTTTGATTCGGCTTGGTTTTCTTGGTGTTTCGTATCCGAGGGTTCATTCAGGGGTACGAGGTGGCCAGGCGAGCTGACGGCATCCGCTTCACCCCAGGAGCCCCTTCCCAAACTCGCCGGATTTCCGCGCGCCCCCCCCTTCTCGAGGACAATTCGCGGTAGGATGTCCGTTGCCAAAACTCGCAAACCGCGATGGTGGCGCACATTACCGTGCTGCACGCAGAAAAGACAGGAAATGTGCGATGCGATGGAAGAAACGCCCCTTCGGCCGCAACAGTACTAGAGCAGAGATATCTCGGCCGGAGAGTGGTCAACTGCCTTGCACCGATTCCGAGCTGATCGAGAGCGTCCGACTCGGCGATGAGTCCGCGTTCCACCAACTCGTTGATCGGTACGCCGACTATCTCTTCGGCGTCGCATTCTCGCTCAGCGGCAACGCTGCCGATGCCGAGGATGCTGTGCAGGAGACCTTCGTGGCCATGCTCAAAGGATCCGCCACATTTCGCCACCAGGCGTCAGTCAAGACCTGGCTCGTCCGCATCCTCGTCAAGCAGTGCGCCCTAGCGCGCCGCCGTCGTGGCCGCAACATCGTCTTCGCCATCGGGGGCAACGCGCAGGCGTCTCTGGAACACGACGCCGGTCTGGCTGTGGCGCCACCGGCAGGTCAGGTCGATGCGCGCGTTGATGTCATGCACATGCTCCAAACGCTCTCTCCGGAGCACCGGCAAGTGATGATCCTCCGCGAAATGGAAGGAATGAGCTACGACGAAATGGCCCAGGCGCTGGGAATACCACAGGGCACCGTCGAATCCCGATTGCATCGCGCTCGACAAGAGTTGCGGGAACGGTTTAGAGGTTACCTGTAACGACGACCACGGGTGCCGCAGCGGACGAAGGAGTCGCTGATATGAGCTGCGATCACAGCCAAACACTCCATGCCTGGCATGATGGGCAGCTCCCTGCCCACCCATGCACTGTCTTTCAACAGCACCTGGCCACATGTCCGCAATGCCAGCAGGAGCTGAAAGAAATCGCCGCTCTCTCCAGACTCTTCGCCAACGTGAAAAGACCTTCCATTTCGGCTGATGTTCTGCGACAACTCCACCAATCTTCCGACATGCTCCGCGGGCGCACGATCATCCGCATCGCGACACGCCTGACCGCCGCCGCTTCGATCCTCTTGGCCATCGGCCTCTTTTCGCTCTGGCACCAAGCCTCAACCCCGTCTCAGCCCGTAGCACTGTGGGAATCCATGATGGTCGACTGGCGCACCGCCGACACCGCCGCCTCCTCCGATCCCGAAACCGGCAACGATCACGTCGAAATCGCCCTTTGGTTGGAGGCCGGCCCCTTACAAGGTGACAACCATGAATAAGGCCGTGGTCATGGTCGTCGCCGGCTTCGCAGTCGCATTCGGCGCCGGCCTGGTGCTGGGCCTCGCAGGGCCAAAGCACGTCGTCAGTCTGGCTGCCCCACAGCCCCCAACCGAGAACAAGCACCGGCGATGGTGGATCGCCGCCCAACTCGACCTCTCGCCTCTGCAGGAGGACCAAGTCCGCAGAATCTGGGAGGACGTTCGCAAAGCCATGTCGCGCGAAAGGGACGAACGGCGCAACACCATCCGCAAGGAACGCGACGACGCCATCCTGTCAATGCTGCCCCACGAGAAGCACGGCGTTTACGAAGACATCAAGCGAGATTACTCCTCGAAAATGGGCTTGGTCGATCGCGAACCGCCCAAGGCTATCCAGAAAGCCATCGAGCAAACGAAGCTGGTTCTCAGCGAACCGCAACGCATCAAATACGACGAAATGCTCAAATCGCGCGAACGCGATAAACGTTTTTATGGACCCGGTCGGCGGGCAGACGAGAGAGCGACGACTCGGCCCGCCTCAATACAACCGTCGCATTAAGCCCAAATTCGGGTAAGGAGCCACACATGTCAGGTCAGAAGATGGTAGTTGGAGCGTTTGTGGGAATACTGTTGATGGTTGGCAGCTTCGCCATGGCGCAGGCGGCCGGCGGCGGCGGCGGAGGGGGACGAGGCAACAGGGGTGGCGGCAACTTCGACCCCGCTCAAATGCGCCAGCGAATGATGGACCGCATGAAGGAACAACTCGGCGCCACCGACGATGAGTGGAAAGTCCTTATGCCCAAGATTGAAAAGGTCATGCAGGCCCAGCGCGACTCCCGCGGCGGCGGATTCGGCGGGATGGGTGGCCGCGGCGGCCGTGGCGGCAACGACCAGGCCCCCGAAACCGCGATCGGCAAGGCCGCTCAGGACCTCCGCACGACCCTCGAAAACAAAGACGCCAAGGCCGACGAGATCTCCGCCAAGCTCAAGGCCTACCGCGAAGCCCGCGAAAGCGCCCAGCAGGCTCTGGCCCAGGCTCAGAAAGAACTCAAAGAAGTTCTCACCCTGCGTCAGGAAGCGATTCTGGTGCTTGACGGCAATCTCTGATTGGTCTTTCATCCGGGGGCGGGACGCAGGACTTAGCCACGACCCGCCCCCCCACCAGAATCTTCTATTTGACCATTCCGCTCTTGCCGACAAGGTGGCCCCCGTGCAGGATCTGATCGCCCAATTGGTTGTCGAAGGTGTGCTCGATGCTTCCGCCGCCCAGCGAGCGCGCGCCGCTATTGCGGAGGGGAAACCCCTCGATGAGGCCGTGTTGGCCGCCGATGGCATCCCCGAGGAAAAGCTCCTCCGCAGCCTCGCCGCTATCTTCGATATCCCGTACATCGATCTCGACAAGTACGATCTGTCCAAAGAATTCCTCGCCAAGTTCCCCACTCGCCTGCTGGTTCAGCACCGGCTCCTCCCCCTCGAGGAAACGGACGGCGTCGTCACCGTCGCCACCAGCAATCTCTGCGACACCACGGGCCTGGACGCTTTGCGCCTCGCCTGCGGCCGCGACTGCCGCCCGGTCGTCGCACCCTCGGCCGAAATTGAACGCTGCATCAAACGGCTCCTCGGCGTCGGCGCCGAAACGCTCCAGAGCCTGACCTTTGCCGCCGGCAACATCCAGGTCATCGACGCCAAAGGCGACGACGAAGAACTCGACCTCACCAACGCCGCCCAGGACGCGTCCATCATCAAGTTCGTCAACCAGGTCCTCACGGAGGCGATCGACCTCCGCGCCACCGACGTCCACGTCGAACCGTTCGAGGACCAGCTCCGCGTGCGCTACCGGGTCGATGGCGTCCTCCAGCAGGCCAACATCCCCCCGCAGGTCCGCCGCTTCCAGGCCGCCATCGTCTCCCGACTCAAGATCCTCAGCCACCTCGATATCGCCGAAAAACGCCTCCCCCAGGACGGCCGCATCAAGCTCCGCATCTCCGACCGCGAGATCGACGTCCGCGTCTCCGTCATCCCGATGCTCCACGGCGAAGCCGTGGTCCTCCGTATCCTCGACCGCCAGGGCGCTCTGCTCGGCACGCAGCACCTGGGCATGTCCGACCGCGACCGCAGCGCCTTCGATAGGATTCTCGAGATGCCCCACGGCATCGTGCTCGTCACCGGCCCCACCGGCTCCGGCAAGACCACGACCCTCTACGCTGCCCTCTCCCAGATCAACGACATCGAACGGAAAATCATCACCATCGAAGACCCCGTCGAATACCAACTCAACGGCATCAACCAGATCCAGGTCTCCACCAAGACCGGCCTGACGTTCAGCATGGGCCTTCGCGCCATCCTCCGACACGACCCCGACGTCGTCCTGATTGGTGAAATCCGCGACAACGAAACCGCCGAAATCGCGGTCCAGGCCTCCCTCACTGGCCACCTGGTCTTCAGCACGCTCCACACCAACGACGCCACCAGTGCCGCCACTCGACTCATCGACATGGGCCTGGAACCCTATCTCGTCGCCTCCTCCCTTGAAGTCGTCGTCGCCCAGCGACTCGTTCGACTGATCTGCCCACACTGCAAAGTGGAACTCCCCGCCGCCGAAGCCGAACAGATCCGCCAGGAGTTCGGCTCGGTCGTCCCGCCGGTCATGTACCGCGGCCAGGGATGCCGCAACTGCCAGGACACCGGCTACCGCGGCCGAATGGGCATCTTCGAGTTGATGGTCGTCACGGACGAAATCCGCGAACTCATCCTCCACCGCGCTCCGGCACAATCCCTCCGGAAAGTCGCCGTTGAACAAGGCATGATCAGCCTCCGCCGCGACGGCTGGCGCGTCATCGCCTCCGGGAAAACCTCCCCGGAAGAAGTCCTCCGCGCCACGAAAGACGAAATCACCAGCGGCGCCGAGGCCGCCGAACGCACCTTTGGCTCACACCATCCTGCCGCATCCGAAGCCGCCAACTTGGCCCAACCTGCCGGGAGTCACACCTGATGGCCGTCTTCAGCTACACAGCACTCGATCGCAACGGCCAGCAGACCATGGGCTCTCTGCCCGCCGACAGCCGCGCCGCTGCCCTCGATCTGGTCATCTCCCGTGGACTCTCTCCGCTGGCCATCGAGGAGATCCGCGCCGCCGCCAGGAAGCCCGTGTTCCAATTCGCCTCGGCGCGCATCCCCAATTACGCCGTCGAGAATTTCACCCGCGAATTGGCCAACCTCCTCGCCGCCGGTCTGCCGCTTTCCCGTTCCCTGAACCTCCTCGCTCGCGAAGCCTCGCACGCCGGCGCTAAACGCGCCTGGATCACCATCCACGACGATGTCGTCGGCGGCCTGTCCCTCGCCGACTCCCTCACCAAATGGCCCAAGACCTTTTCGACCGTTTACGTCGCGATGGTCCGCGCCGGCGAGGCCGGCGGCTTCCTCGCTCTGGTTCTCCAGCAAATCGCCGACTTCCGCGCTCGCGAACAGGACCTGCAAGGCAAGGTTAAGGCCGCCATGATCTACCCGGTCCTCTTGGCGGTTCTGGCCTGCAGCGTATTGGTCTTCCTCCTGACCTACTTTATCCCGAAGATGTCCGGCATCTTTTCCGAGTTCGGCAGCAAGCTGCCGACGCTGACGCGTGCCATCGTCGCCGTCAGCGACCTGCTCATCCATTACGGGCTTTTCCTGGCGATTGCACTGGCGGCCGCGATCTTCGCGATCACGCGTGCCGCCGGCAGCGAGGCCGGGCGCAGAGTCATCGAACGAGCCATCTTGCGGTTGCCCGGCTTCGGTCGCGTGGCGGCCCGATTCGCGCTGGTGCGGTTCTGCCGGATGCTCGGCACCCTCGTCGCTGCCGGCGTTCCCCTGGTCAGTTCGCTTCGCGTGGCCAAAGAGGCTCTGGGCAACCAGACGCTGGCGGATGCCGTCTCGCATGCGATCGAGGAGGTCCAACGGGGTGTATCGCTGGCCAAGAGCCTTGCCGCGTGCCCCCAGTTGTTCCCACCGTCGGTCATCGAGATGGTCACGGTCGCCGAGGAGACCGCACGCCTCGACAAGGAATTGATCCGCTTGTCCATTTCGTTTGAGGGCGATCTGGATCGGCAACTCCGCATGCTCGTATCGCTGGCCGAGCCGGCGCTGCTGTTCGTCATGGCGGGACTCATCGGCACCGTCGTCATTGGAATGCTCCTGCCCGTGTTCACGCTTCAAGATTTGATCCATTAATGGCGGGTTCGTCCCGCGTTTTGCAGAGGATAAGCATGACAATCCGTAGCGACATCAAACAACCCAAGCGGCTGACTCGACAAGCCTTCACACTCATTGAACTGCTGTTGGTGCTGGTGATCCTCAGCGTGCTGGCCGCCGTCGTCGTCCCGAAGTTCACCAACCGCTCCGAGCAGGCCCGCAACACTACCGCCAAGACCGGCATCGCCATCCTCGAAGGGCAGCTTGACGTCTTTGAAACAGATGCCGGGCGCCCCCCAACCACGGAAGAGGGTCTGGCCGCCCTCGTCGAACAACCCCCGAACGTCAAGTCCTGGAACGGCCCCTACATCAAACGCGGCGTCCCCAAAGACCCCTGGGGCAATGATTACGCCTACCGCTGCCCAGGGCAGCACAACATCAGCGGCTATGACTTGTTCTCCATGGGCCCCGACGGCCGCGAAGGAGGCAACGACGACATCGACAACTGGTCCCCGCACTAGCCGGCGGTGGGCTCGACCCGCCGCCTGGCACGTCCGTCGCAGCGTATGTCAGCCAGCTTTCCCGGTCCACGCGGTTAGAGCCTGACAGCGTGCCTCGACTTACACAAGCAATGAACCGTCCCCTCAAACATTCTCGCGGTTTCACCCTCATGGAACTCATTCTGGTCATGGTGATCGTCTGCGTCGTCCTTGCCATGGCCGCCCCCTCCCTGCGCAATTTCTGGGCCTCCCGCCGCGACGATGATGCCGCCACTCAGGTCCTGGCCCTCACCCAATGGGCCCGCTCGCATGCCATCATTAATGGCCGCATCTACCGCCTCACGATCGACTCTCAGAAAAGCGTCTACCGCCTCACCATGCAGGATTACGACCAGTTCGTCGAGCTCGGGGAGGAGTTCGGCCGACTCTTCACCATGCC
The DNA here is from genome assembly GCA_026693085.1 of Planctomycetota bacterium. GTDB lineage: Bacteria > Planctomycetota > Phycisphaerae > Tepidisphaerales > Tepidisphaeraceae > JAPLNB01. Next base: position 10,429 of record JAPLNB010000339.1, read on the forward strand.
CGACGACACGCGCATCTCGCTGACTCGCCTCGATGAAGCCGCCGTTGACTACATCGACTTCTTCCCCAGCGGCCGGATGGACCCCGCCACCATCCGCATCACCGGCATCCACAACGCCGATCTGCGCATCGTCTGCGAATCGCCCACCGAACCCTTCCGGCTCATCACCGCCGGCGAGGAGCGAACCTGATGCACCCATCGTCCGCCATAACCCCCCCACCGCTCCGCCGCACACGCACCGGCTTCACGCTCATCGAAGTCCTCGCCACCCTGGTGCTCGTCGCGATCGTGCTCCCGGTCGTCATGCAGGGCATGTCGATGTCGCTCGGAGCCGCTGCGATCGCCCGAAGCACGATCGAAGCCGCCCAGCTCGCCGATGCCAAGCTCAACGAGCTGATCGCCACCAACCAAGCCATCACGGGCGCCTCCGCCGGCGACTTCGGAACCGACTACCCCGATTACCGCTGGAGCGTCCAGTCGGTCCAACGCGAAGATAACCTCCTCGAAATGGCCATCGATATCACTTGGCCATGGCGCAACGGCGAACGCTCCATCACCATCACCACCCTCGTTTTCATGGCCTCTACCACCACCACAACACAGCAATGATATTCCGCAGCCGACAACCCGCTTTCACCTTCCTCGAGCTCGTCCTCGCGATGGCCATGGTCAGCATGTTGGCCCTGTCCCTCTATGCCAGCCTCCGCGTCGGATTCAAGGCCCGCGACACCGCCATCCGCGCCATTGGACCCGTTCGCGCCACCGAAATCGCCGCCACTCTTATCCAACGCGATCTCGAATCCGCCCTGCCCCCTACGGGCATCCTCGCCGGACCCTTCATCGGCCAGCTCTCCGCCGAAAACGCCCTGAACACCAGCGCCCTCGAGTACTACTGCCTCGGCCAAGGCCCCGAGCACCCCGATCCCACCGGCCAAGGCGGCATCCGCAGAATCAACCTCCTGGTCACCACTCTCCCCGACGGCACGCCCAATGTCCTGGTCCGACAGATCACGTCCAACCTCCTCGCTCCGTCCGGCGCTGAATACGACCAAGAGGTTCTCTGCCGCGGAGTCCGAACCTTCGCCCTGCAATACTGGGACGGCACAATTTGGCAGGACACCTGGGATTCCACGGAGTTCGATAACTCGCTCCCCATCGCCGTCCAGCTCACCCTCGGCATTGATTGGCCTGCCCCCCGCACAAACACCACGCTCACCAACGCCCCCCCGACCCACCAGATCGTCCGAACCATCCGCCTGGCCTGCTACAGAGACATGCAAGCCGAAGCGGCCGCCTCCACCGCTGCCGGCGCCACGGGTGGCGCCACGGGCGGCGCCTCCTCCGGCTCTTCCCAACGCGCTCCCGCCTCCGGCGGAGCCTCCCAGGGAGGTGGCCGATGACTGCACTCTGCAAAACCCCCTCTCGCTCAGGCACCGTCCTCATCGTCACCCTCTGGATCGTCTTCATCCTGGCCAGCCTCGTCACCGTCCTGGCTCGCGCCATGCGCGTCGAGGCCATCGCCTCCGCCAACGAGGTCGCCGCCATCCAGGCCGCCGCCGTCGAGCGTGGCGCCGAGCAGTACGTCCTGGCCCTTCTCGAACAGCAAAAAGACCTCGCCCTCACTCTCTCCGAAGACTATTTCCAGGCCGTCAGCGTCGGCGACGGCTGCTTCTGGATCGTCCGCCCCGACTTCGGCGACCCCTCACTCCCACTCTGGGGACTCGTCGATGAAGCCTCCAAGGTCAACCTCAACTCCGCCCCGGTAACCGTCCTCGAATTGCTCCCCTGGATGACCGAGGAAACCGCCGCCGCCATCATCGACTGGCGCGACACCGACGAAACGATCACCGCCTTCGGCGCCGAAAGCGAACAATACGCCGCACTCCCAAAACCCTACTACTGCAAGAACTCTCCCCTGGAAACCGTCGAAGAACTCCTGCTCATCCGCGGATTCACCAAAGACATCCTCTATGGCTCCGCCGAACCCATCGACCAGTCCTCCGACCCCGCAGCCCAATTCAACGCCATGCAGCCCGGCGTACAAAGCCCCCTCACCGGCATCGGCAGCGGTTCCTCACGCTCTTCGGCTGCCGCCCGCCAACAGCAGAACAACAGCCCCATCACCGGCATCACCTCCAACAACGATTGGAGCCTCACGCACGGCCTGTACGACTACGTCACCCTCTACAGCTCCGAACCCGCCAGCGCCACCTCGTCCACCGGCGAAGCCCGCATCAACGTCAACACCCAGCAGCAGCAGACCGCCGATTACCTCAGCCAGACCCTCGGCGCCTCGCGTGCTACCGCTCTTCGCACTCGCATCCGCCCCCAGCCTCAGTTCCGCAATATCTTCGACTTCTACAGGCGCAGCGGCATGACTCTGGAAGAGTTCCAGAAAGTCGCGCCCGGAATCACCGCCGCGGCTACCCAGGCTCGCAACGGCCTGATCAATATCGCCACCGCCCCACGCGAAGTCCTGCTCTGCCTCTTGGGCCTCGACGAAAACGACGTCGAAGCCATCATCGGCCGCCGCTCCACCCTCACCGAAGCCGATTTCAGCAACCCCGCCTGGGTCGTCGAAGCACTCCCCCAGAAGGCCGTCAACATCGGCGACCTCATCACCACCTCCGCGTATCAGTTCTCCGCCGATATCGTCGCCGTCAGCCCCGGAGGCCGAGCCTTCAAGCGATGCCGCATCGTCGTCGATACCGCAACCAGCCCCGCCAAGATCGTCTTCCGCAAAGACCTCACCCATCAGGGCTGGCCGCTCGACCACGAACTCCTGGCCAACCTCAAGAACGGCTCGTTCGTCCCGTCCAATCGTCTCTCGATCAGTAGTGTCAGCAGTGTCAGTAGTGGAGGTACCAGGTGAAGATGCTGGGCTCGTCGAATCTCCTCGGCCTTGCCGTCTCAGATCGCTGCATCCTCGCGGCACAGGTCCGCGTCTCGCGCGATCGCCGCGACCTCGGCCCAACCGCGCAATTCATCCTCCCCGATAACCTTTCCTGGGAAAAACCCGAGGCGGTCGGCACCGCACTCCGCCAGTTCCTCCGCCAGCACCACTTCTCGGCCTCGCACGTCGTGGTCGGCGTCCCCGCTCGATGGCTCCTGGCGCGCGAAAAGGAGATCCCGCCCGCCTCCTCACAAGTCGCTGCCACTATGCTCCGACTCCAGGCCGAGCGCGACTTCCCCCAGGACCTCGACCTCGTCTTCGACTACATCGGCTCACCAAACCCCGCGCGCACCTCCCGGGTTCTCCTCACCGCCATCACCCGCCAGCACTTCGACCGCGTCGTCCGCATGGCCGAAGAAGCCGGTCTCTCCGTCACCGCCATCACAAGTTCCACCATCGCGCTCTCGGCCGCCGCCAGCAACTCCGACGCGCTGCTCTCCGTGGTCCTCTCCCACGATTCGGCCGAACTCATGCTCCGCGGCAACGCCGCACCCCGAATGCTCAAGCACCTCCCACTCCTCGCCGGCGACAAGATCCCCGGCAACGGCCACCTCTCGGCAGGCTCGCTGCTCACCCTCGGCAGCGAAGTCCAACGCGCCATCGCCCTCATGCCCGACGACGGCGCCGCCCCCGCCAACCGCCGCATCTTCCTCTGGGACGGCGTCGGACTCGATTCTGACGTCGCCGAATCGCTCGGCCAACGCGCCGGCCTCCAAGTCCGTGTCCTGGACAGCCTCTCCGCCCTCGGCATCACCTCCCATCGCCCCGAGAACCTCGAGTCCGGTAAACTCGGCTCCGCCGTCGCTCTGGCCCTCTCATCCGCTCGCCCCGAGCGCCTCGCCGTAGACTTCCTCCACACCCGCCTGGCTCTGCCCAAACAGCATCGCATCGGCCGCCAGACCCTCCTCGGCATCGCCACCGGCATCGTCCTCGCCGCTGCCCTCGGATGGATTGTCTTCGACATCCACAACCAGCAAACCGCCCTGGCCGAGCTCAAAGACAAGCTCGATAAGCTCAAACCCTCGGTCAAAGCCGCTCAAGCCGTCGTCGACAAGGTCCGCGGCACCCGCGGATGGTTTCAGACTCGCCCACCCTACCTCGCCTGCCTCGGCGACATCACCGCTGCCTTCCCCGCGGAAGGCCGTGTCTACGCGAGCATGTTCTCGTTCCACGCCGACGGCAAAGGCCAGGTCGCCGGCAAAGCCCCGGACCTCGAAAGCATCCAACGCGTCCAGGAACGCCTCCTGGCCAATCCAAAGTTCAAAGACGTCAAACGCCTCGACTCCCGCGACGCCGGCGGAAGGTCTAAAGAGACCGCCTTCACCTTTACTTTCACTTACATCGGCTTGGAGTAATATCGTGATACTTTCAAAACGAGAACGGACCGCCGCGATTGTCGCCATCACGGCTATCAGCGTCCTGGTCCTGGACCGCTTCCTCCTTACCCCCCTGCTGGACAGCCGAACCCAGGTCCATGACCAGCTTCGCCTTCTCACGGACAATGAACTCGCGCCCGCCATGACCCTCCTCGAGAACAACGACCGCGTGACACCACGATGGAAGGAAAGGGTCGCCGCCGGCATCAAGAGCGATGCCTCCGCCGCTGAAAGCCAGGTCCTCAACGACGTTCAGCGCTGGGCCCAGGACTCCGGCCTGACCCTCTCCTCCCTCAAGCCCGATCGCCCGGAACAGGAGAAGCAGTTTCAGAAAATCACCATCCGCGCCACCGGCAGCACCTCCATGCAGTCCATCGCTCGCTTCCTCAATCGCATCCAGACTTCCCCAAAACCCCTTCGAATCTCCGACATCCAGATCACCTCGCACAAGGAAGGCACCGACGACTTGGCTTTGCACATCGGCGTCTCCACGCTCTACCTCGTCCCCGAAGTCGAAAAACCCGCCAAGATCGGCTCCGTCGCTACCCTCCGGGAGGATAAATAATGACCACCCATCGCGCGTTCATCCTCCTCATCCTGCCCGCGCTGGCTTTCCTCGCCTCCAGCGCCGCCGCCCAGGATCGCGGCGACCGCGCCTTCTCCGACAAGTACAGCACCATCTGGCTGCGCAACATCTTTGTCCGCGACCGCTCACGGATCACCCAGGGCACCACCGGCCCCCGCGAACGCCCCTCCCGACCCGAACAATCCTACCTCCTCACTGGCATCGTCCTGGTCGAACCCTCGGAAACCGAAAGCCCCGTCTTCCTCGCCTTCATCGAAGACGGCCGCGCAGGCACCACCAAACGCATCAAGGCCGGCGACCTCATCGCCCGCGGAAAAGTCACCCAGATGACTATCGACGGCCTCGAATACGAATCCGATGGCCGCTCCACACACATCGCCATCGGCATGAACTTTGACGGCGGCTCACAGATCGTTCGCACGGCCTACGGCTCTCCATCCACAATGCCATCTTCGGCCGACTCTGGCTCCTCCAGCGGCGGCGGCGACCTCGAAGCCCGACTCCGCGCACGCCGCGCCCAGCAGCTCGGCGAATCCCCAGCACCAACCCCCACAACCACCGACGACACATCCCCCCCACCAACCCCCTCCGCCACGGGCGCCCCCGCCACCACCGACCCGCCCGCCAGCGCCTCCGACATTGAAGAACGCATGCGACAACGGCGAACACAGGAAACCGGCAGATAAATTGGCGCTCACGTAACTCGGTACACGGACAAAAGCGGCTCATAGGTACGATACAAATAGATTGGGCTTTAAAGGGTTTCATTATGTACAGGCATCGGGCATTCTCTCTGGCGTCGCTGTTCTGCATCCTCTGCCTGGCTTTCGCCGTCGCGGCTCAATCCGCCGCGCCTTCCTCGCAACCCGCCATCACAACCGCGGCAACTCAACCCCTCGCTGAATCCCCGACCACCCAACCCTCCCCCACCACCCGCCCAATCGCCGCCGCCGCAACCCAGCCCACAACCCGCCCCGTCTACGTCACCAAGCTCGACGGCGGCCTGATCCTGAACTTTAAGGACGCCTCCATCGATGCCGTCCTCGAACAGCTCTCCGAGGTCGCTAAGTTCATCATCGTCAAGGAAACCAAAATCGAAGGCCGCTCTACCCTCCTCAGCATGACCCCCGTCAGCCCCGACGAAGCCGTCGCTCTGCTCAATACCGCACTCAAGAGCAATGGCTACGCCGCCATCCAGATGGGCCGAATCCTCAAGATCGTCTCCCGCGACAAAGCCAAGAAGGCCAACATCCCCGTCCGCTCCGGCAGCGATCCCAAGAAAATCGAACCCACCGATGAGCTCATCACCCAGGTCATCCCCATCAAATACGCCGATGCGGCCCAGCTCCGCCAGGACCTCACCCCCCTCATCAACACCGCCGAAGCCGATTTCACCGCCAACGCCTCCAGCAACACCATCATCATCACCGACTCCGCCGCCAACATCCGCCGGCTCGTCGAAATCATCAACTTCCTCGATACCCAGATGTCCACGGCCGGCGATGTGAAGGTCATCCAGCTCAAGTTCGCCAACGCCACCACCGTCGCCAGGCTCATCACCGATGTCTTCCGCGAAGACACCACTGCCCAGGGCGGCCAGGGCGGCGGCGGTGGACAAGGCGGACGCGGCGGCGGCGGCGGGCAGGGCGGACGCGGCGGCGGCGGACAGGGCGGCGGCGGATCGCCCTTCGGCGGCGGCGGCGGCCCCGGCGGAATGTTCGGCGCTATGTTCGGCGCTCGCGGTGCAGGGCAAGGCTCTCAAACCGGCGCACGACGCCAGATCCGCCTCACCGCCGCCGCTGACGAACGCACCAACACCGTTGTCGTCTCCGGCCCTGCCGATACCATCCTCGTCGTCGCCAGAGTCGTCCAGGAAATCGACGCCGACCCCTCCGAAAATGAATCCGTCAATATCTACCAGGTCAAGAACGGACGCGCTCGAAACCTCGAATCCGTCGTCAACAGCATCTTCGGCGGTGGCGCCTACGGCACAGGTTCCCGCTCCACAGGCATCAACACCCAAACCCAACGCCGCACCGGCAGCACCGGCTTCGGCTCCACCGGCAGCAGCACCGGCGGACGCGCCGGCGGCGGCGGACGCTCCGGTGGTAGTAGTGGCAGCATGTTCGGCAGCCTGGGCGGCGGCGGCGGCCAACGCACCGGCGGCTTCGGTGGCAGTACTGGCTTCGGCGGTGGCGGCTTCGGCGGCGGCGGCTTCGGCGGTGGACAGGCCATCTCCTCCGCGGCTCGCTCAACCGCAGCCGGCCTCAGCGGACAGGTCTACGCCGTCGCCGACGACGACACCAATTCCCTCCTCGTCATGACCAACCCCAAGAGCTGGGACCGCGTCAAGGGGGTCATCGAAGAACTCGACCGCCCAACGCCTCAGGTTCTCATCAAGGTCCTCATCGCCGAAGTCACCCACGACAACGCCACTGACCTGGGCGCTGAATTCTCCGCCCTCAACATCCGCTCCAGCGGCTTCGGACAAAAAGTCGGCACCGATTTCGGCCTCGCCAACGCCGGCGGCGGTCTCGTCGCCAAAGTCCTCGAACAGGACTTCTCCGTCACCATTCGCGCCCTCCAGACTGCCGGCAAACTCGACGTTCTCTCCAGGCCCTACATCCTCACCAGCGACAACCAGCAAGCCACGATCACTGTCGGCAAGTCCGTCCCCTTCGTTGGTGAATCCCGCTTCACCGATACCGCCCAGACCATCAATACCATCGAGTACCGCGACATCGGCATCATTCTCGACGTCATCCCACACATCAACGCCGACGGCCTGGTCATCATGGACGTCGCACCCTCCATCTCCGCCATGACCGGCGAATTCATCACCGTTTCCGAAAACCTCCGCGCTCCCGTCTACGCCGTCCGTTCCGCTCAAAGCCGCGTCAGCATCAAGGACCGCCAGACCATCGTCATCGGCGGCCTCATGGAAGACCGCGACATCGCCACCATCGACAAAGTCCCCATCCTCGGCGACATCCCCCTGGTCGGCCTTGCTTTCCAGCGAAAACAGTCCAAGAAGACCAAGACCGAGCTTCTCATCTTCATCACTCCCCATGTCGCCCAGGCGCCCAAAGATCTCACCGACATCTCGAAGCAGGAGGAGAAATCGACTAAACTGATCCCCAATGCCGTCGAGAAAGGCCGCTTTGACGAGCACAGGAAAGCCATGGATCAGCCAACCACTCAGCCCACAGAATGACGATGCTTCAACCGCGACTCATCCTCCAACTCCTCTCCCTCACAGCCGCTCTGGCTGCCGCCGGTTGCCAGTCCACGCGCCCCGCCGCCTCACCTTCCAGCGGCGGGCGCCAGGGCGCCCAGCAGCCAGCCGCCATCGACCCCTGCGCCGAACGCCTCCACGAAATCTGCGGCTCCCTCCTGATGCATTACCACCTCTACAAACGCCTCCCCCAACAACTCTCCGACCTCTCCGCTCTCGACGCCATCGACAAACCCATCCCCCTCGTCTGCCCCCTCTCCGGCAAACCCTACGTCTACGATCCCAAAGGCTTCGATCTCCGCGGCAAGCCCGGCCGCATCATCATCTACGACCCCGAGCCCAGCCATTCCTTCATGCGATGGGCCATCAATGTCCAGGAAACCGATGGCCCCCTCATCGCCGACGTCCTCGACATCCCCGAACAACGCTTCATCCAACGCCAGAACGCTCCACCGGCAGCTCAGCAATGACACACTGAATCACAGCACCGGATATCCATCCGGGGCTTTTCATTCCCCAATCGCGCCGCGGCCTGGTGCAAGTCCGCCGGCACATCACGCGGGCTCGCGCCCGAAGAAACGCAGCATGCGCGCAAGAATCGACGCCTTCTGCTCTGCCAAGGCACCGGCCCGGACCTCGCTGGACGACAGGCCTTTGCGTGCTGTGTCGGTCGCGGCGTTACGCTGAGCCACAGCGAGGCTGATCTTTTCCATCACGGACGGATCGGCTTGGAAGATCGCGTTGAGGGCGTCCTTGCAAATCTCGATTGCCGCTAATGCCGTCGCTGCGCGGATGGTGGCCGAGCGGGGTTGGCCGACGAGCGCGGACATCTCGCCGAAGAAATCGCCCGGGCCAAGCGTGGCGAGCTTGTGAGGCAGGCCGCCACTGGCTGGCTCCAACAGAACATCCACGGTTCCCCGGCGGATGACATAGAAGCTGTCACCATGGTCGCCTTGGCGGAAAAGCACCTGGCCGGGGGCCAGCAAGATGTCCTGGCTGCCCAGCGCGATCGCTCGGCGCTGCTCGGACGACAGCGCAACCAGCAGGGGCACGGAGCCAATCGCGTTCACACGCTCTTCCGCCGCCTCGCTCGCCTGCTGCTCCAGTTTTCGGCAAAGGTCAACGTATTCGACCGTTTGGATCTGGAACGGAATGGCAAACCCTCGCTGCTTCAGGCGATACCACGTGTTCAGACGCACGCCGTGTTCGATGTCGGGGTATCTCGATGCGTCGTCGATCCAAAACTTCATCCTGTAGACGATGGCGGAACTGGCGTAATCGTGGAGATAGATCACCGGCTCGGGAGCAGCCAACACGCCGGGCGTCTCGAGTGCCGCGGCCTTGAGCACCTCAATGGCATGGCACGGGGCCAGATCGTACTCAAGCCCCACGAAGACGTTCCGAGCCGTGGCGGTCGTGGGATTGTGGTAGTTGACGATCTGTTCCTTGGCAAACGTCGAGTTAGGGACGATAACGTGGTTGTCGTCGGAGGTATGGATGGTTACGGCTCGCCAGTTCATGTCCATAACCCGCCCCTCCACGCCGGCACACCGAATCCAGTCGCCGATGGAAAAGGGGGAGGACACGTGCATGACCAGGCCACTGAAGAAGTTCCCCATTGTCTCCTGCAGCGCCAGTCCCAGGACGATGGAAACAACCGCCGAGCCAGCAAGAAACTTGTCGATGTCCCAGCCAAACACCCTGGAGCCGTAACCCAGAACCGCGAACACCGTGATCACGAGCATCACGATCTGATGGACGAACCGCTGCAGCGGAACCTTCCCGCCCCGGCTCAACAGCGGGACGACGCACAGCCGGTCGATCGTCCGAACGGCGGCAAACACCAGCGCGCCATAAAAGGTGCGGGTGAGCCAGAGGGCCAGCAGGTCTGTTTGATCGAGCATGCGCGCGGGCTTGGCGCTCCCGATGCCAAAATACGCCGCCAACGCAACGATGGTAATGAAGAACACCCGCGTCAGCCGGACGTGCTGGATGTACCTGCGAAGCAAGATGTAAATTACACACCCGACAAGGCAAATGCTGGCCGCGACAGCCCCGCCACGGAAGAGCTCGGCAGCAGAGGGCAGCCAGTCCACGGCATCCAAGTGGCGGATTGGCTGTGTGGCTTGAGACAGTATATACAGCAAGGCAACTCCCGAAGATCAGGGTTACAGACACACGTGTGGAAGCTAGCGTAAAGCGTAAGGCGCTGGATCGTCGGGGTAATTCTCGCCGGATGCCACCGAGATTTCAAATGTGAACTGCGCCTTCATGGCTGGCGAGCATTCCCTGAGCGGCCGCTTGTGATATATTCCAACCCGTGACTCCTTTGGGCAGAATTCCCATGAACCCGGTGATACGACGGCTGGCAGCGGTCAGCATCATCGCGCTGGTCGCATGGCTGATCGCCATGCTGCCCGGCGCCGCGGCACCGATCCGGCCCATACTCGACCGGGCGAATGTTTTTTTTTACGACACCTATTACCGGCTGCGCCCAATCGAAAGCCGAGCCGATGGGCCGGTGGTGATCGTCGCCGTCGATCAACGAAGCCTCGACGCGATCGACAAGACCTACCACTACGGCTGGCCGTGGCCGCGGGAGTTCTGGGGCCACATCGTCACGTATCTGGGCAAGGCCGGGGCAAAGGTCGTGGTGTTCGACCTGTTATTCACCGAGACCAGCGCCTACCAAAGCCGCACCGGAGACGATGACACATTTGCGGGACTATTGGGCGAGGTGAAAGCACCGGTCGTATTTGGGTCGATGGTATCGGCGGACGGGGGATGGGGGCATTTTGCCCCGCCGGTGAAAGGGCCGACGTTCGGGGCCGTGAACTTGGGTGGCGACAAGATCTTTCGCCACTACACGCCCCCGACGAATAGCCGGCCGAGCCTCGCGGTTGCCGCGCTGAAAGCGGCCGGAATGGCGCCGCGTCTGCCGCCTGATCGTCCCTTCCTGTTGCACTACTACGGACCCCACCAGGCGGGCGACGGGAAACGCACATTCTGCTACATCAGCGCAGCCAGCGTGCTGGGGGCGCAGTTGCAGGGGGATGAAGCAGCCAGGGCCGCCGGACTCACCGCGGAACTCTTCCGAAACAAGATCGTCCTGATCGGTGCGATCACAGCCGGTACCTACGACCTGAAATCCTCGCCGCTGTCGGGGCAGTATCCGGGCGTCGAGGTGCACGCAACGGCAATCGAGAACCTGCTGGCCGGCCAGCAGGTGTGGATCGCCCCGACAATGTGGGGATGGCTGACGCCCCTGTTGTGCGCCGTCCTCACAACCGCGGGCGTCATCTACCCGCGCCGGGCGATAGCGAAGGCGATAGCGCCAGTGCTCGCGGCGGCCGGTATTCTCGGCATCGGCATCCTCCTGTTCCGCGGAAGCACGATCCGGTGGGTTCCACCAGTGGCTGCGTTGATCGCGACTGCATTCTCGTCTCTGGCGGCGTTCTCCTGGGCCTACTTCATGGAAGACCGCCAGCGGCGATTCATGCTCAAGGCTCTGTCGAAGGTGGTGTCGCCTGCGGTGGCCGCGCAACTGGCGCAAAATCCGCAGCGACTGACGCTGGGCACCGTGCGCACGGACATCACCGTGCTGTTTACCGACCTGGCGAACTTCACGAACATGAGCGAAGGGATGGGCGATGAAAAGGTGGGCGAGCTGCTGAACCGCTATCTCGGCGAAATGTCGGATCAGGTGCTGTTGAACGATGGGACGCTCGACAAGTACATCGGCGACGCGATCATGTGCTTCTGGAACGCGCCCCTGCCGCAGTCGGATCACGCGGTGCGGGCGTGTCGTGCGGCTCTGGGCGTTACGCGCCGGGAACGCGAGATCCAGGCCGATCTGATAAGCTACGGGGCCAAGCAGATCCACACCCGCATCGGCATCAACACCACCTCCGCGAGGGTCGGATTCGTCGGCTCCTCACATCTGTACAACTACACGGCCATCGGCGACGGCGTGAACCTCGCCAGCAGGTTGGAGGGCGCTAACAAGCTTTATGGCACGTGTATCCTGCTCTCGGAGACAACGGCGGAGGCGGTGAAGGATCACTTCCTCATCCGCAGGATCGATGTCCTCCGCGTAAAAGGCAAACGCAAGCCCATGGCGGTCTACGAACTGCTGGCCGAAAAGGAAACGGATAGCCAACTCGATGCACTTGTCCGTGGGTACGAATCGGCGTTTGCGCACTATCAATTGCGGCAGTGGGACCAGGCTGAAAAGGCTCTGCTTGAAGTGAACGGGCATTCCATGGATGATGCAGCAAGTCGGGCCCTGCTGAATCGGATCGAACGATTGCGCATCGCGCCGCCGCCGGAAGATTGGGACGGCGTGTACGACGCAAAAGAGAAATAGTCGGGCTCCGAGTATCCGGGCCGTGATGGACTATCGAAAAGTGAGGAATATCACATGAGACATAACAGGCGTCGCACGATCGCGTTGGCGGCGGGATTGCTCGCCGGCACCTTGGCCGCTGGTGCGGTGTTGGCCGAAGACGTGTGGGTGAAAAGCGAGTCCGCCGAGATCCGCTCGGGCAAAGGCGCGGTCTTTCCCCTGGTCGCAAAGGCGGAGAAGGGCGCGCAATTGACTGTCATCTCTCGCGAGCCCAAAGGCTGGATCAAAGTGAAGGTGGGCGACAAAGAAGGCTACGTCTACGAGAACTCGATCTCGCCGCAACAGGTGAAAGGCGGCGGGAACCTCTTCTCGGCCATGGGGGCGGGCGTCGAGGCGTCGAATTTGAGCGCGGGCGCCGCCGGAAAGGGCCTGGAACCACAGGCCGAAGACTACGCCAAGGGCAAACGGCTCGATCCGGGCCCAATGAACTGGCTGATCGCGTTCCGCAAAAAGATCGTCCCGAAGGAGTGGGCGGCGTTCACCGCCGAAGGCAAAGTCGGCCCCGACGCGCCCTGATCCGTGTTTTGTTCCCTCTCCCTGGCCATACAGAGGCACAAGACAATCATCTTACCACTGGTGCAATCATGAATCTCCGAACGATTACCTTTGCAGCGATCAGCGCCGCGTTTGCTGTCACAGGCTGCGGACAGAATGGTCCGCTCAATAGCGAACTGCTCGGCAACATGGTCGGCGGACAGGCCGGCCATCTGGTGAAGGCCGGCGGTCATCTGGCCAACGCCAACGCCATGAGCGAAAAGGACGAAGACACCCTCGGCCAGTCCGTCGGCGTCGCGCTGACCAACCGTTATGGGCTTTACGATAATCAGAACCTGCTGGAATACGTGACGATGGTGGGACTCACCGTTGCCAGCACCTCGCCCAAACCCAACGGCAACTACGTGTTCGGCATCCTCAAAACAAACGAGGTCAACGCCTTCTCGGGCCCGAATGGCTACGTCTTCATCACCTACGGATTGCTGATGCAGTTGAAGGACGAGGCGGAGCTTGCAGGCGTGCTGGGACACGAAATCGCCCATGTGTGCAACCATGACGGCCTTCACCAGGTGCAGGCTGCCGAGACGCGCAGCGCCGCCTCCGAAGCGCTCCGGTCGGCCAGCGGTGAGGCCGCACAGTATGCGGCTACCCTTGGCATGGGCGTCGATGTGCTGACAAAACAGGCTTACACACAGCCGCAGGAGCACGACGCCGACAAGCTCGGTGTGCAGATCATGGCGGCGGCAGGGTATGACCCCCAGTCGTACCGGCGGTTCCTCCAACGCCTACAGGCAAAGGAGGGTTCAGCGGCCGGCGCCCGGCTGATGAGCACCCATCCCGGCGTGGCGTCGCGGGTTCAGCGCGTCAGCCAGCAGACCGCGGCGATAAAGCCCGGCGGGGTGAGGCTCGCCCCGCGGTTCACGAGCACCCTGCAGAAATAACGCGCGTCTGGCCACCAGCATGGCTTGCTCCTGGTTGGCTGCTCTGAGAAAAGAAAAGGGGTCACTCCTGAATGCCATTTCCTTAAGCCTCTTTGGCCTGTTTTTTCAGGGCGTTTCGCAACTGGGCTCTTGGGCGGGTCATGACCTTGTACTTGTCCTGGCGGTCTTTGATCACGCGAGGCTCGTGCCGGTCGGGACGTAGCGGATTCACCACCAGATCCGGCAAGGGTTCTCCCGGTGCGGCCGACAACAGCCAACGCACCGTGTCGATGAAACTGATGCGGCCGGGATCGACCCGCTGTCGCCGCGCCGCCGCCAGCATCACCACGTGGATCAGGTTGTACACCAGGCAGTACACCGCCACCTCCTTCTGCACGCCCTGCGGCGTCCGGCTCTTGACCTTCCGCATCTTCAGCGTGGTCTTCAACTCGGCGAAATGCGTTTCCACCGTCCAGCGAACGCCGTATAGGGCGGCGATCTCCTCCTTGGGATAACAGATCGGGTCCAGGAGGGTCGTGGCGATCGTCACCGCCCGCGTCCGTTGGCCTTTGGTCTTGATCGTGTAGCGCAGTTCCCGCACCAGCAGCGAATCGGGTATCCCGGCCCACTGCGCTAACTCCATCCATTTTGGCCGCTGACCCTTGATCCATCGGACCAGTTGATCGTGCTTGCCCAGTCGTTTGACAAAGCGCGAGCGGGGCTTGCCTCTCTGCCCCTTTTTGTGACTCTTGCGGTGGGGGCGGAAGTCCACAATCT
>JAPLNB010000340.1 GCA_026693085.1 Planctomycetota bacterium
TCTCCGCCAGCGTCTCCGAATGCCTTGGATTCGACACATTCTCCAGAATCCGATCAAACATCCCCGCCGGCTACACCCACCTCGCATCCGCCTCGTTCAATTTCCCCCTCACCATCGCATCATTCTTGAACAGCGCCACCATCTTCGCGCTCGCCTCAAACACCATCGCCCCCGCTGCATACCCCACCACCATGCACCGCGCCCGCGCCCCCGGATCTTCCACCGACTCAAAACCCGCATACATCGCCACCAGCCGCAACAGCGCATCCCGATACGCCAGGTAGCTCATGAACTGCCCCCGAACCAGATTCTCCTCCTCTGGCAGATACCGATCCGCGCTGCCCTTGGCCCGCCTATCGCTAATCTGCTTCACAAGCGCCATCGCCTTCCCCTCCAGCTCCTCCAGCCCCGGCGAAATGATCCTCCGCAACCTCGCCAGATCCGTCCCCACCTGCAAATTCAAATCCTTCACCGCCACCCGCGCCAACCCCGATGGCCCCCTCTCAAACAGCACCGCCGGCGGCGACGTCACCCTCCCCAGATAAAACGCCGCATAAATCACCCCGACCTGCCCCACAACCACCCACCCGATCTTCACCCCCCGCGGTACCATCTTCTTCTTCCCCCACAACCCCCTCAGCCACAGCACCACCGACCCCACCACCGACACCACGCCCCCAATTCCCACCGCCCACAACCACGCCCCACTTACCCCATCCAATATCCTTGTTCGCAGCGCCAGCCCCGCCAGCATCGCCGCCACAAATACCGCACACCCCACCGTCACCCGCATCAGCCTTCTCCGATCCACCGCCGCCGCCATCCGCAGCCACACAATATGCGTCCCCGTTACCGCCGCCACGAACGACACCCACCAGAACCGCCACACCATCGGGTGCATCTTCCAACTCGTCCACACCACAATGAGGTAGCAACAGAACGAGAACGCAATCGCTGCCCCGCTCACCTTCGCCGTCTTCACAAACCGCTGCCCCGCCCTCGCCCAGATCCCCCCCAGCCATGCCGCCACCGCCAACCCCACCACCGTCAACACCACTCGCCACCGCACATCGTCCAGGTTCCCGATCCGATCCCACCGCAGCAAAGCCCCCACCCCCATTAACCCCCCAAGAAAGATCAACAGCCCCCGCAGCGTCACCCTCAGCCCCCGCTCCATCCCAACCACCACGATTTTCTCTTCACCCATAACGCTCCCGGACCGTGTGACATCCCCCGTTCCACTCAATCTGCAATTCTCAATTCTCGGTCGGCCATTTTCAATCTCCCGAACCCAAAACCCCCAACCTCCGCTTGCCTTTCCCACCTCGCCGCCATATAATGCTTCTGTTTCTTAATGTTGCCATACACTACTTTGCGCACTGCGGCCCATGACCGATCAGCGCCTTACCAAGGAGTAACCCTATGTACTACCCCTATGGCTTCGTCATGTACTACCCCTATGGCGTTGGCCTTTTGGTCCTCGTCCTCGACATCTACACGATCTACCTCATCCTCACCAGCTCCGCCGAGCCCGCCATGAAGCTCATCTGGGTCATCGTTGTCCTCCTCCTCCCGCTGGTCGGCCCCATCCTCTACCTCATCCTCGGCAGAGGCCGTCGCCTGACCTGACCCCCGACCACCAACCCCCCCAAACCCTCGACCTTCGCTTTGGCCGCAGGCTGGCATCCCGGGATCTTCACATCCCTGCCGCCGCGAGTATGATGTCCGCCATTACATCAAAGCGAGGTACGACGTGACTGAGGACATTCAAACCCGCGCTCGGCCGCTTGTCGGCATCGTCATGGGCAGCACATCGGACTGGGAAACGATGCAGAACACCGCCCAGACGCTCGACAAACTCCAGATCCCCTATGAAAAGCGCGTGCTCTCGGCACATCGCACCCCCGATGCCGCGCTGGAATATGCCGCCACCGCCGAACAGCGCGGCCTGCGCATTCTCATCGGCGCCGCCGGCGGCGCCGCGCACCTGGCCGGCGTCCTCGCCGCCAAAACCGCTCTGCCGGTCCTCGGCGTGCCCATGCCATCCAAAGCGCTGAATGGTCTGGACTCCCTGCTCTCAATAGTCCAAATGCCCGCGGGAATCCCCGTCGCTACGCTCGCGATCGGCAACGCCGGCGCCACCAATGCCGCCCTCTTCGCCGCCGCCATTCTCGCGTTGGCCGACGCCGGCATCCGCCAGCGCCTCCACGACTACCGCACCGCCCAGACAAAAAAGGTCCTCAATGCCCAATTGCCCTGAGGACAATTCCACTACACAGCGTGGAACTGCTCCTTCAGATACGACTGAACCTCGACCGGCTTACCCGTCCGCGCAGACTCCACCGCCGCGAATGTCGTCGCGATCGACTTGAAGCTCTCTCTCAGCCGGTTCACCGGCTTGATCCGATCGTTGAGGTAATCGCAGAACATCTCCGTCAGCCACGCATCGCCCCACAACGGCTGATCGGCCATCGGCAGGTCCGCCACCTTCGGCTCCTCCAACGCCTCGCCCTTCAGCAGCCGCAGCTTCCGATGATCCAGCTCCAGCGTCCCATATTCGCACTCCACGCGCACATACTCGTTGCCCCAGCCGTTCATCGTGCACGCGTTGGCCGCCGCCCCCTCGTACAGACAGTGCACACCATTCTCCATCTCAACCGTGACGATCGCCGTGCTGTCGCCGCGGAAATCGCCCCATGGCGGATTCCACGAAATTGCCCGCACCGTCTTGGCCTCGCTCTCCGCCAGCGCGCGGAACAGGTCAAAACTCTGCACACCGTCCTCGATCAGCAGCGGATCGGTCATCTGATGCCGCAGCCCGCCCCAGCTCCCGCGCTTGCGGAAGTTGTGCGTCGATCTGGCAACGATGTAGTTCAGCCGCCCGTATTGCTTGCTGGCCACCAGCCGCATGAGCGTCTGCTTGTCCTGGTCGAAGCGATGCGTCGTCACGACGGCCAGCTTCTTGTCCGCATCGCGCACGCTCTTATAGATCCGGCATGCCGCCGCCATCGTGTCAGCTATCGGCGTATCGATCAGAACGTGCAGGTCGTACACCATCGCCAGGTCCACCAGCTTCTGCCGGCCAGAGGATGGCGACAGAATCAGTGCAAAGTCGGCCGTCCGCTTGTCGAACGCCTCGCCCGCGTCTGTGTAGCAGTGCTCGGCCCCCAGCCCCAGACACTCCTGCGCCACCTTGAGCATTTCCGGATCGCTGTCCACCGCCGCAACAGGTGCCGCCTTGTTCGTCTGCATCACCTTCGGCAACGTGAAGCGATACCAGGCGGCGCTATCGCGCCCGCCGCTCACAATAATGAACCGTACTGGATAACCCATAAGGCGAAAAGTGTACTGCAAAGCCTCCCGCCGATGAATGGCCAATGTGTGATCAAAGCAATAACGCAGGAAACAAAAAAGGGCGATCGCCACGATCGCCCATCATCAGCGCCGCAAGACGCCTGATCATACTCCAGAGCCGCTGCCCACCGGCTGCACAAACAACTGCACTCTGGGCGCGGAAACCGGCGGCCCCGCCAACAGCATTGACTCGATCTCGCTACGCACACGATCCAGCTTCGGGTACCGCACCTCCCGATAGCCGTTCACCTGTTCGGCGCATCGCAGCACGGTCACCCCCTGCTCGTAACCGGCCGGGTTCGACAAATCCACCCGGTCCAGGAGCCTTATGTACCACTGGCGGAACTCGGCCTCCCGCCGGTGCCAGCCCGGGATCCGCCGCCACCACTTGCACCGCCGCACCACACTCAGCATCCAATCGCGGCTGGTCAGCTCGAACCGGATGCGCCATCGGCCGATGGTGAACTCCGGATACGTGTGATGGCGATAGATGATCCGGTCGCCGTTGCTCACGTCCACGTTGTATTTCACGATGTCGCGCTGCCGCTTCTCGTAGCGCGTCAGCAGATACGCCACATACGGCTCGTCCTTGATCAGGATGACTTTCGCCAGGTTCCAGATCGCCGCCGCTGTCGCGGCATACTCGTGCGCCCCTGAGTCGCGTCGATATATTCCCTTGATCAGCTCCACATACTGCCGCGCCAGCCGGTGGTCGTCGTATTGGAGGATATCGTAGATCCGCACCGCCAAGTCGTACTTCAGCTCTTCGCCGAGCAGTGGCATGTGCTTCATCGCCGATTTCACAAGCTGCTCGTAGCGCGTTGACCACAGCCGACCAAACAGCCGCGTCTTCCGCAGAATGCGGATCTTGTTCGTCAGGAGCTGCTCCCACGTCACCGGCTCGGGCTTTCGCGGCAGGATCCGCGGCTCCAGCGCCAGCTTGCGCCCGATGTTGAATGCTTTCAGGTTCTTGCGAGGCTCACGCGGGATCGAATTCTTGATCGCCCACGCGATCGAGTGGGCGGAAACCGGAATCACGCCCAGCTGATACGCCACCCCCAGCATCATGATGTTCACGAACTGCTTGCTGCCCAGCCGCCGCTCGCAGATCTCCGACAGGTTGTTCGCGTACGAGTGCTCGATCCGGCATTGGTCCAGGATCTCCTGCCGCAGCGCCTCCGGATCAAAATCCTGCCGGCCCAGGAGCGAATACACCGTCGGCTGCTTGTACATGTTCAGAACCGCGCACGTCCGCTCGCGCGACGCCACTCGATACTGCTCCCGCGGGTCAATCGCTCTGGCCGCCTCCAGGATATCCACCCCCATCAGCAAATCCGCCTTCCCCCACGGCACCGACGCCGTCACCGGGCAATCGGTCCGGGGCCCGCCTTCCAAGGAATCCGATTCCTTCACGAAAGTGATCTGTGAATAGACGCCGCCATTTCGGATCGCCAGCCCCTTGCGGTCGGCGAAGACAACGCAATAGCCTTCCTCATGCCCCGCGCGGACCAGGATCGCTCCGACAACGCCGATTCCCATGCCGCCCACGCCCGCCATGTGCACCCGCCACGTGCTGCCCGGCTTGCTCATGTCGTGCACGATCTGATCCGGCTCGGGCAGCTTGTCCAGCGACATGTTCGGCAGCGTGTACCGCCGCCGCCGCCGCCGAACGACCGTGATCTCCTCAAAACTTGGGCACGCTTTTACCGAAATCCCGCCCTCCACCGGCACCCGCACGCGGTCGCACGCCCCGTCGTTCACGCACCATGTCAGGTCCGTGTCGATCTTCTTGCCATAGTCCGTGTCTGTCATCGTCAGCCCAGGGCACGCCGTCTGCTTTGTGCACTCCAGACAGTTTTCGCACACCTCCGGCGTAACGTTCATGTGGTTCTTCCGCGGCAGGTATCCCTTCTTCTTGATGATGCGCTTTTCCTGCCGGAGTACCTGACGGTTGTGCGTAATCCCGCATTCCTTGTCGGCGATGATGATTTTCACGCCGTCGCTGAGGATCGTCTGCTCCAGGATTCTTCCGTAGTTGTCGCGGTCCGCCGGCGAGAGCCTCACGATCTTCAGCCCCACCATCGCCGCCATGCCGCGCACCACCGCCTCGATATCCTGCTTCTGTTCCGCCTCGCCGAGCAGTCCTTCACCGGTGCCGGCGTGCCCCTGGTGACCGGTCATCGCCGTCGTGCCGTTGTTCAGGATGATGTACGCAATGTCCTGATTGGCCTTGATCGAGTTGGAGATCGCGATCTGCCCCGAGTGGAAGAACGTGCTGTCCCCCATGAACGCGATCTGCTTGTTGCTGATGAACGGCGCGATCCCGCTGCCCGTTCCTCCACCAAGGCCCATGCCCGAGTAGTTGTGCATGAGCTGCTCGGTCGGGGCGAACATCAGCATCGTATAACAGCCGGTGTCGCCGTGCGCCACAAGGTCCACCGGCCCGCGTCCGTGCTTTCGCTTCATGTACTCGACGCTCGCGAACTTCTGCCGGATCTCCAGCATCACAGCGGCGCTGTCGCGGTGCGGGCAACCGGGGCAAAACGTCGGAGTGCGGGCAATGAGCTTTTGGCTGACCTGCGGCAGCTTGATCCGCCCCGCCGAGTTGAGCCGTTGCAGCTCGTCGCTCAGCCGACCGTTGCGCAAATGCGCCGGCAGATGCTCGCTCTCCCTGATCAGCGTAATCAGCTTCTGCGCCACCACCGAGTAATTCAGCCCCCGCGCCGCCGGGAACCCCTCGGCCGCCTGCCCGTCGCGGCCCGGAAAAGCCTTGCCGTACAACCGCGAGCATAACTCCGCCGCCTCGACTTGCGGCACCTCGTGAAACAGCACCTCCCGGATGTTCTGTTCCAGAAACCCCCGCCGCTCCTCGACGACCACCATCGTCCGGCACATCCCCCCGAACTGGCGCACCAGCGCCGCGTCCGCCGGGTAGCTCATCCCCATCTGCAAGATCGGGAACACGCCGCAAAGCCCCAGATCCTCCAGCACATGCCGCACGTAAGGCCCCGCCATTCCCGTTACGATAAACCCCAGCGGCGCCACACCAGCATCGCTCCCGCGCGCTGGAATGATCCGGTTGATCCCCAGCTCCCGCGCCACCGCAATCGCCTTGGAAAACCGCTCGGGAATCTGCAACTCGTGCTGCCACGTCCGCGGCGGCAGCAGCACCTTGTCCAGATCGATCTTCTTGGTTTCCAGTTCGACCGGCTTGTTGCAGTTGATCGTCGGAAATTGATTCGCATAGCACCAGACGGTGCCGCCGCCGTCAGCCTGCGCCACCGTGACGGTGTACCCGATGTACAACCCCGTCGCCGCCGACACCTTGAAGCTCAGCTTGATCCAGTCCTTCAACTGCTGCGCGCTGCCCGGCTCGATCACCGGCATCCGCAGGTGCTGGCAGAGGTAGCGGCTGTCCGCCGCCACCTGCGTGCTCTCGCACCACGGATCTTCACCCACGATGATCACGGCGCCGCCCTGCGGATGCGCCCCGGCCAGGTTCCCCAGCGCCAAAGCATCCGCCGCGACATGCATCCCCACGCTCTTGAACGCGGCCACCGCGCGCATCGGCATCATCTGCGAACCGTTCACCGCCGCCACGCTCAACGCCTCGTTGTTCGCCTGAAACGCTCTGATGCCCGCAGGTCCAAGCAGTTCCTTGACGTCGCTCAGCCCATCAAAAAATCCGGCAATCGGCGAGCCCGGATACCCCGTCAACAAGTGCACACCCCCCTCGACCTCCAAACACCCTTTGACCAGCAGTTCGTTGCCCGTGAATACTCCCCGCGTATCGGCAGCGAGGAAACGCGGATCGGTTGGCATACCAGTCTGTCCTTCCGCGGATGACCCGGTCGGTCGCAACGTGGCTTACGGCCCGATCTTTGTTGGGGCCGCAGGAGACGAAGTTATTGCTCCGCAGCTTAGAGACTCTTCGCCCGGACGGGATTTGATGGCCGACCGGACCGGAATCAATTGACGTCAAGCGTTCTCCCGGGCAGACGCCCAGAGAAACCGGCCCATATTGTACTTCACAACCCCCCACCGCGGCAAACAACAACCATCTGAACCCGCCAACTGATCCTCTGATCATGAGTTGCGCCCCCGCATGCGCCTGTCCTCTCAATCCCAGGAAATGCAAATCCGTCGGCCCTCCGCGCGACAACCGACCCGGATTTCCGCTTTGCCGCCTCTTGCCCCTATCACCGCAACCGCGTATCGCTGTTGCTGATCCCACGCAGCGCCAGGTTCAAGGCATCCGCGTTCGTCGCCAGACGCCTCGCCTCCGGCACATCGATGATCTGCTTCGTGAACAGCTCCGCCAGGTGCTGGTCGAAGCTCTGGCACCCGCCTTCGCGGTTGCCGACCGTTCCTTTGAGCTTATCAAACTCGCCATCCAGGATGTACTTCCGCACCAGCGGCGTGGCCATCATGATCTCCACCGCCGGCACACGGCCTTTGCCCTCGCGCTTCTTGGCCAGCCGCTGCGAAACCACCCCGATCAGGTTCATTCCCAACTGCGTCTGCTGCAAGTCCTTCTGGGCCGGGTCAAACAGCGACACCATACGCTCCACGGTCATCGATGCGTTCGTCGCGTGCACCGTCGTGAACACCAGGTGCCCCGTATCCGCCGCCCGCAGCGCCGTCGCCAGCGAAAACGTGTCGCGAATCTCGCCGATCAAAATCACGTCCGGGTCCTGACGCATCATCTCGCGCAACGCATATTCGTAGCTCTCGCTGTCCGTGCCCACCTCGATCTGGCTCATCATCGACTTGATGTTGTCGTGCTGATACTCGATCGGGTCCTCAATGCACAGGATCCGCGCCGCCCGCGTCCGGTTGATCTTGCCGATCAGCGCCGCCAGCGTCGTTGATTTGCCGCACCCCGTCGTCCCCGAGATGATCACGATTCCGCGGTGGTACTCCGACAGCCCCTCCACCTGCGACGGCAGGTTCAGCTCGTCACAGTCCGGGATCTTCGTCACGATCCGCCGCATCGCGATCGCATAGCGCTGTCGGCTATGAAAAACGTTCACGCGGAACCGCGCCGCCCCATCCGGCATCGCGTACGAAAGGTCCGTCGCACCTTTATGCTCCAGGCTCTTCCACCTCTCCTCGTCCTTGACCATCTCCCGCACATACTCTTCCAGTTGCGCATCGGTGCTCAACGGACAATCCAGGAACTGCGGCCGCCCATCCACGCGGATCATCGGCACCGAACCCGCCTGAAAGTGCAGGTCCGATCCGTTGGCCTTCACCAGCGTCTTCATGAAATTGCTCAGCGTGTACTGACGCTGGTTCGTTGGAATCCGCGACTGCTCCGCTTCCGCCGCCTGCATCATTTTCCCGTTCCCGATCTCTGCCATAGGTCAACCTCCAAGGGGTGTGAACAACCGCCGGATTGTACCCCCAACCGCAGCACTCCACCAACCCGCCCCGTCGGGCCTTTTCGTTCATGATCTATTCATCCATTTGCAGTAGTGGCCTCGGGTCTTGTGTCTGTAACCAGCCTGCCCTTCTCCAGCAACACCGTCCTGTCCGCAAGCTCCGCCGCCGCCGCATCATGCGTCACCAGCAACACCGCTCCACCATCCTCTGCAAACTCGGCCAGGCACCGAAGCACAATCCTCCCGTTCTCCGGATCCAGGTTCCCCGTCGGCTCATCGGCCAGGAGCAACTTCGGCCCATTCAGCATCGCCCGCGCCAACGCCACCCGCTGCCGCTCGCCCGTGCTCAATTGCGCCGGAAAATGCTCCGCCCGATCCGTCATCCCCAGCCGCTCCAGCAGCCGCTCCGCGCGCTGCCGACTCCCCGTTCCATCCACCCCCAGCGACGCCACCAACACATTGTCCCTCACACTCAAATACGGCACCAGGTGAAACCGCTGGAACACAAACCCGATCCGCCCCGCCCGGAACGACGCCCGCCGGTTCGCTGACATCGCATACACATCCTGCCCATCGACAACGACCCTGCCCGCATCCCCCTGCAGCAGTCCCCCACACGCCAGCAGCAAAGTAGACTTCCCCGACCCGCTCGCCCCGCGAACCGCCACAAATTCCCCCGCCGCGACGCTCAACGACACCGCCTGCAACGCCCGCACCTCCCCCGCTGGCCCCGCGAATGACTTGCTCACGTTCTCCACCTGCAGCATTCGCCTAATCCTCCCGCAGCATCACCGCCGGGTCCTGGTTCGCCGCCAGCATCGCCGGAACCCAGCTCGCCGCCGCCGCCAAAACCATCGCACCCGCCAGACTTACCCCCAGCATCCCCGGCCGCATCAGCCACCGCATCCCCATCTGTGATCCGCCTTCCTGCAAAAACCTCGCCGTCGCGATCCCCACCACATATCCCCCCATCGCACCCACAAAACCCATGATCAACGCCTTGCCCAGGAAAACAACCAGAATCTGCTGCCCCCGCAACCCCACCGCCCGCAAAACCCCGATCTCCGCGCTCCGCTGCTTCACATTCCCCAGCATCAACATCGCAATCCACAGCCCCGACCCCGCCAATACCAGCGGGATGAGAAGCTTCGCCAGCATCTCCCGCTGTCGCCGCAATTCCAGCCGATTCTTACGCTCCTGATCCACTGCGGCATTCGCCACCGCTGCCGCCTTATTTCGCATCTCCGCCCGCGCATTGGCCAGCAGTGAGAACTCGATCACCTCCGTATCCGGCAGAATCCTCCCGACTTCTTTGCGGATCGCCACCAACCGATTGTCCGAACACTCGCACTCCAGCGCCAAAATCGCGTTGATCAACCCCGCTTTGCCCAATATCTGCTGCGCCTCCCCCAGGTTAATCCACACCGCTACATCATCTTTACTCCCCCGCCCCGGCTGCACCCCTGTGATAGCAAACTCCCGCCCCATCAGCTTCACCCTCTGCCCCGCTTTCAATCCCAGACTACGGCTCAATTCCGACCCCACCACCATCGTTCCCGCCGCCACCGTCTCCAACAGCGGCGTCTGTTCCTTGCTCTGAATATAAACCTCCCCTTTCACCCCATTCAGCAGCACCGCCCGCCCATATTCCTCCCACATGCACTTCTGTTGCAGCGCCGGCAGCACATGGTTGATCGTCGCCACCTTCGCCGCCGCTAAGCGATCCCCATATTCCTCCGGCATGGTCTTGGTCGGCGTTTCGTTGGCGTAGATCTCCTCCAGGCTCTGTCCCCGAAGCACAATCATCATGTTAAACCCCATCCGCAGCGACACCCGCCTCATCTCATCCTGCATCTTGAGCATCGCCTCGCGCGTCGTCTTCTCCTTCACCGCGATCAGCTCTTCCGTCCGCCAATCGTGCTGCCGCAGCAGCACCAGGAGCCCCATCGAACACCCCACCGCCACCACCACGCCCATCACCCCCAGCGCGAAGTTCAGCTTTCGATACCGAATTTCCTGGAAAATGAGGTGCCATAGGCGCATGCTTGGGCCTGAGGTGTTGGTCATCATGGATCGTCCGGCTCCGCCAAGAGGCTCTCGGCCTCCCGGAGCAACACGGGCACGTTGACCTGGATGATATCCCAGACCGTCTCTGCCCTTAGTGCATCGTAGCCGTGGACGACGATATTGCGAAAGTCGATGATGCTTCGGTAGTCAGTGATTCGAGCTGCGGAACCGGGGTCCGTATTGAGAAGTCTGACCAGAGCCTCGCCAGCGATCTGGAACTGCCTCTCAACGGCAGAACGAAGATAGACGTCCGTCCCATAGTCCGCCTGCGACTTGCGAGCCGTGAACTCCGTGATGAGCCGACACGCCCGCGCAATGTCAAGCAGATACTTTTTCGACTGGAGCTTCATACACGAGCGTCCGCGACTGTTGGATTCCCTTCAGGAAGTACGGATTGCTGATCGCGCCCGGTTCGACCAGGTCGATGGGTCGGCCAAAGAGATTCCGCAGTGCCGACAGCAGGTCAAAATAGCTCGGCGCGCGCTTGCCCGGTGGCAGCGGCTGGAACTCCACGAGAAAATCAAGATCGCTGCGCTGCGGGTCGAACCGAGCACCGGCGCCCGATCCAAACAATTCGAGCCGCTGAACCTTGAATTGCCGACAAAGCTCAACCAGCTCTTGGCGATGCTCTTCGATGAGCCGAGTCATGTAGCCGCTCCCATCTGTCCCGTAGCATATCACGGTTCTGAGTCTCTCGCACCACGCCGAGGTCTTGCACGGCCCCGGGCGCTGCCTGGCGATCGATCTACTGCCGGTCGCAATCCCCCGCCTTCAGGTCTGCCGATATGTGCGATAGCACGGACAATCATCCGGAAAGTGCACCGTCAATTCCACTCCCTCCGCCTCCCTCCGCCGATCGCGCTCCGCCAGGGCAAATGCCACCGCTTTGGCCCGCTCGTCAAAACGCCCCAGTACCTCCGGGCTGGCCAACCCCCGCCAGATCGAAACCGACCACGTATCCGCCTGCGGGTCGCGCAACACACAGATATCGCCGACGGGTTGATCTTCGTACATACGCCGCCTCACGTCGGACCAAAGCCTTGCGCAGACCCGGCCTTATTGACGCCCCACCGATGGTATGCCCGCCCCTCCGGTTTTTCCGCTCCCCCCTTCGTGCCTCTGTGCCTTCTCTTTCAGATACCGATCCATCGTCGCCGCCGTCCGCTTGCCGTCGCCCATCGCCAAAATCACCGTCGCCGCCCCGCGCACGATGTCGCCGCCCGCAAACACGCCCGCCTTGCTGGTCATGTTGTCCGCGTCCACCACCAGGTAACCTTTTTCATTGACCTTCAAATCCGGCGTCGTCTGCGTGAGCAAGGGATTGGCCCGCGTCCCGATCGCCTCGACCACCACGTCGCACGGAATCTCAAACTCGCTGCCCGGGATCGGCACCGGCCGCGCCCGCCCCGACTTGTCCGGTTCCCCCAGTTGCATCTTCTGACACTTCAACCCCCGCACCCAGCCCTTCTCATCACCCAAGATCTCGATCGGCAGCGTCAGCATCTGGAAAACAACGCCCTCTTCCTCCGCGTGATGTACTTCCTCGATTCTCGCCGGCATTTCCGCGCGCGATCGCCGATACACCAGCGTCGCCGGGTCCGCACCCAGCCGCCGCGCTGTCCGCACCCCGTCCATCGCCGTGTTCCCCCCCCCGATCACCACGGCCTTCTTCGCCCTCAGCACCGGCGTATCCGAGTTCGCCTCGTACGCCTTCATCAGGTTCACCCGCGTCAGATACTCATTGGCGCTGTAAACCCCCTTCAGGTTCTCCCCCGGAATCCCCATGAACACCGGCAGCCCCGCGCCGTTCGCGATGAACACCGCCTGAAATCCCTCCTCTTTCATCAAATCGTCGATCGTGTACGTCCGCCCGATCACCACGTTGCACTCGATCTTCACCCCGATTGCTTTGAGCGATTCCACCTCTTTCCGCACAATCTCCTTGGGCAGGCGGAATTCCGGAATGCCATACACCAACACCCCGCCCGGCTTGTGAAATGCCTCAAAAACCGTGACCTCGTGCCCCTTCTTCGCGAGTTCCCCCGCCGCCGTCAGCCCCGCGGGTCCGCTGCCGACGATCGCCACCTTAAACCCCGTCGGGCTCGCCAGCGTCGCCACGTGACCGTTGCGGTGCTCGCTCGCCCAATCCGCCACGAACCGCTCCAAATACCCGATCGCCACCGGCTCGCCTTTCTTCGCGCGGATGCACAGCACCTCGCACTGCTTCTCCTGCGGGCACACGCGCCCGGAGATCCCCGGCAGCGCATTGTCATTCAACAGGACTTCCGCAGCCCCGGCAAAATCCCCCGCCGCCACCCGCGTTACGAACGCCGGTATATCAATCTGCACCGGACAGCCCGTCACGCACTTGCGGTCCTTGCACTCCAGGCAGCGTTTTGCTTCCTCCATCGCGATCTGCTCGGGCAAGCCGAGGTTCACTTCCTCAAAGCACCTCGAACGAACCCCCGCATCCCGCGCCGGCATCGCCTGCCGCTGGATCTTCATCCGCTCCGCTGGTTTCAACTTGCCGTTCTCTGCCATGATTAACGAACCTCCGCCGCCGCACCTGACCGGCACGGGTGATTCCCTTTTGCCACCCGCTCCTGGTCGCGGTATGTCGTCAACCGATCCGCAAGCTCGCGGAAATCAACCTTGTGTGCATCAAACTCCGGACCATCCACGCACGCAAACAGCATCTGCCCCCCAACTTGCACCCGGCAACCCCCGCACATCCCCGTTCCATCCACCATGATCGGGTTCAGCGATGCCACCGTGTGAATCCCCATCGGACGGGTCAGTTCCGCCACCGCCCGCATCATCGGGACCGGCCCTGCACACAGCACCATCTCCACCTTCTGCTCAGCCTGCTCAATGAGCTGCTTCAGCCGCTCCGTCACGAATCCTTTGAACCCATGGCTGCCGTCATCCGTGCATGGGTAAACGGCGTCGCAAATCACCCCAAGTTCCTTTTCCAAAATGACATACGGCCTGCTCCGGCCACCTATGATCGCCGACACCCGGTTGCCTTTGGCCTTCAACGCCGTCGCCTGCGGATAGATCACCGCTGTTCCCACCCCTCCGCCGACGATTACCGCATGTCCCACGTGTTCGATGTCCGTCGTTTTCCCCAGTGGCCCCACTATGTCGGATATCTCGCTCCCTTTTTCCAGCGCGCACAACTGTCGAGTGCTGCAACCGACCGCCTGGATGATCAGCGTGATCGTCCTGGCCTGCCGATCGGCATGCGCAATGGTCAGCGGAATCCGCTCTCCCTCCGACGTTGCTCGGGCAATCACGAACTGCCCTGGGCCGCAATGACGCACGACGTGGGGCGCCTCTACGACTAGCCGCCGAACTTCTGGAGCCAACCATTCCGACTCAATGACTCGATGACTCATGATTTGGGGACTTCCTCATCCGTTATTCTGCGCAGATTATCGGCCGACAGCAACGGACGCAACGAAAAATGTGCCTCCGATCCCAAGGCCCTGCCTATTCCTGATGCGCCAGCAAGAGCTTCCTTGCCTGTGACGCCGCTCGCTGAGCCTACCTGTTGTGTTGGCAGGGCATTGGGTGCGAGGCCATGCGTTCTTGCAAAGCCCTCATGGCAGACGTAGTATAGATTCATTAATGTATCGGGCCGGTTCAGGATTGATCCCTGCCGGTCGTGGCGCCGGCTGCAGCGGATGGCCGGCGATTGGCAAGGCTTCTCTTGATGCGATGTCCTGCCTCAGGCGCAACAACCCTTTGAGGCAGTACTTGAAACGAACGTGGTCTACATCGGAGCACCAGTCGTGTTGATCAGCGGGTGCCTGCTGCTGTTTGCAGCGTTGGTTCTGCTGATATTAGGAGTGGTCAAGCCGGTTGGTTTGGCCGTTTCTTGTTCCCCGGCGCAACTGCTGTTGTGGGCGGTTGCTTCCTGGGTTGGCGCGATGATCCGGCCATTTGCCGGGCTCCTGGCATCCACGCCTTCACGGGCGCCCCCTCGCGTGCGGTTGAGGCAGCATAAATGGGATTTCAGGGAACTGTCCCTGCTCTCCTAGTCCAGCCTGCCCGATTTGCATGCTACAGGCCGCCTACGCTCAAAAGAGTCTGTCCCCAGTGATATCCGCATTTCCGTAAACTAGGGGCAGTGTTTATGTTATATATGGTTTGGGCACTGATCGGCTTGATCGTCGGCGCTGCGGGTATCTATGGTCTTCTGAAGGCCATGGGCAAGAACATCGTTCAGACGGCCAAAAAAGAGGCGGAGCAGTTGCGGGATGCGGCTCGCAAGCAGGGCGAGACCAAGGCCAGGGAGATTGAGTTCGCGGCGCAACAGGAACGCCTGAAACTCAGGGATATCTTTGAACGCGAGGCTCAGGCGGAGCGCAAGGCCTTGAATGACCAGGAACAACGGCTGACTAAGCGCGAAGATATCCTGGATCGCAAGCTGGATACGCTTTCGGTGAAGGAAAAGAACCTGGAGAGCCTGGAGAGCAAGCTCACCCAGCGCGATAACCGCTTGGTTGTCAAGGAGAAGCAGTTTGACCAGATGATCGAGGAGGAGCGGCAGAAGCTGCTTCAGATCACGAGCATGTCGGTGGATGCGGCCAGGGAGATGCTGCTGAAGCGGATCGAGGACGAGAGCCGGCGGGATGCGGGACTGGTGATCCAGCGGGTCGTTGAGCAGGCTCAGGAGGAGGCGAAGGAGAAGAGTCGGCAGATTGTTCTCCAGGCGATCCAAAGATATGCGGCGGAGCAGAGTTGCGATCATACGGTCAGCACGGTGGCGATTCCCAGCGATGACATGAAGGGGCGGGTCATTGGGCGTGAGGGGCGGAACATCCGGAGCTTCGAGAAGGCTACGGGTGTGGATGTGATCATCGATGATACACCAGGAGTGGTGGTGGTGAGCTGCTTTGATCCAGTGCGGCGAGAGGTGGCGAGGATTTCGCTGGAGAAGCTGGTGCAGGATGGTCGGATCCATCCGGCGAGGATTGAGGAGCTGGTGGCCGCGACGAGCAAGGAGATGGAGGAGGAGCTGGTTCGGATCGGGCGGGAGGCGGTGCAGGAGGCGAACCTGAGCAACATCGCCAAGCCGATCATTCCGATGCTTGGAAGGCTTGGCTACCGGACGAGTTATGGCCAGAACGTGCTGCGGCACTCGATGGAAGTGGCCTACCTGTCGCAGGTGATCGCGGAGGAGTTGGGGCTGGATGGGGCTTTGGCGCGGCGGGCGGGGCTGTTGCACGACATTGGCAAGGCGATGGATCATGAGGTGGAGGGCGGGCATCCTCAGATTGGCAAAGAGTTTCTGAGGCGGTTCAATGAGCCGGAGGCGGTGTTGAATGCGGTGGAGGGGCACCATGGGGATACGCCGGTGACGACGCCGTATACGGTGATTGTGATGGCAGCGGACGCGATCAGCGCGTCGAGGCCTGGGGCGAGGCGGGAGAGCCTGGAGCGGTACATCAAGCGGCTGCAGGACTTGGAACTGTTGGCAACGGAGGTTCCGGGGGTGCGGCAGGCGTATGCGATTCAGGCAGGTCGGGAAGTTCGGGTGATTGTGGACGCCAAGGCGGTAGATGACGCGGTTTCGATGAAAATCGCTCGGGATATTGCCAAGAAGATCGAGGAGTCGATGCAGTATCCGGGTGAGATCAAGGTGACGGTGATCCGGGAGGTCAGGGCGGTGGAGTACGCGAAGTAGGTTGGGCGCGCGGCGAGCGGCACCGTCGAAATCACGTTACGCAACGTCACGGCTATACTTGCGCGCTCGTGCTGGGGAGCAGACAAGATTCTTATAAAATAACTTGCCTTCCTATGAGACTTGGGGCATAATGGGGTGAGTCTGCCGGTAGTATGGCCGGTAGGGCTTTTGTGGGTTAATCGACACATCTTCGCGTTGCTCCATCGAGCCGGCAGTTCGCGTATTATTGCATGTATTTGTCTTTATGCGTGGTGATGCTCAGGCAAACGAAAGGAACGACGCCCATGAGGAAGGTATTGTTTTTCTCGGTAATGGTGACGGTCTGCGCGTGGGTGGTGCCGGTGATGGGGGGGGTTGGGGTGGTGCCTAAAGGGAGCGCGTTGGGGGGGAAGACGACGACGCAGTGGACGGCAGATTGGGAGATTTGGCAGTATTCGTTCCCGGGGGATGTGCCGAATCCGTATGGTGAGGGGGCGACGCTGGATGCGTCGGTGAACCAGCCGGCAGCGCCGGTGTTCTTCCTTGGAGGGACGGCAGGTGGGCCTGCGGTGCGGTCGTTTGCGGCACCGGCGGGCAAGTACATGATGGTGCCGCTCTTGACATGCGAGTGGTCGCAGCAGGAGACGCCGGGGGCGACGGTGGAAGAGCTGAGGAAGATCTGCAAGGATCTGCTGGACCGCACGGACATGCTGAAGTTGTCAGTGAATGGGGTGGACGTGCTGAACCTGTTTGATTATCGCGAGATAACGGATGTGCCGGCGTTCACGTTTGTTGACAAGAACGTGGGTGGAGTGACGCCGGGGCCATCGGGGGCGGCGGTGTCGGACGGGTTTTTTGTGCTGGCGGGGCCGTTTGAGCCGGGGACGTATGCGTTGGAGTTTGGGGGGAGGACGTATCTTGACGATGCGAAGACGCAGGCGTTCGAGGTGAGCATCAAGGACACGATCCAGGTGGTGCCGGAGCCGGGGGCCCTGGGGCTGGCGGGACTGGCGGTGTTGCTGGGGAGGAGGAGGAGATAGGGCGCGCAATTTGCGGTTCCTTGTCATGATTGGGTTCTATTAAAGAGGGTACCAGCATTGCTGGAGAAGGAGTGAGTTATGGGCAGGCGAAGGTATGTGTATGCGTTAATGGCAGTGGTCGCGGTGGGTGTGGTGGTCTGGTCGTCGGGCGCGTGGGCGGGGGTTATGCCGCCGGGTTCGACGGTGGCGGGCAAGACGCTGGCGGAATGGAGCGCGGAGTGGTGGAAATGGAACTGGTCACTGCCGGAGAACCCGGCCACCAGCACCTACGAGCACCCGGCAAACGACACGGACGGGTCGCAGGCATTTCTCGGGAATGTTGGGAACATGTTTTATCTGATAGGCGCTAACAGGCTGGTCACTGACCCGGCTTCGCCGGCCCCGGTCGTGCGAGTGCGTAACGCCACGGTGCCCTACGGGCTGCCGATATTCCTCCCGGTCATCAATGCCGGGTCTTCGGCAGGCAACCCAGCCCGCAAGCAGACCCTCCCGGAACTCATTGTCGCCGTTCACGGCAACTTCAACCTCATTACCGATTACCATGCCAGGATTGACGGTGTAGTCGTCACCGACATCGCTGACCGTGCGGAGATGACAGAAGGCGGTTTCTTTGCCACCTTTCCCCTCAACAACGTTTACAGCGTGCCCGCTGATCGGCAGAATCTACCCTGGATCTCGTATGCGGAAGGTTACTACATCATGCTGGAGCCGCTGTCGCCCGGCCAGCACGAGATCAACTTCGGTGGGAGGTTCGGTCCGGCCACGGCTCCGATATTCGAGCTCGATATCACCTACAACGTGACCGTTACTCCTGAACCGGGGATGGCGGGTCTCATCGGCATCGTGGGTGTCGTGGCGGGGCTGCGGCGGAGGCGGTAGGAGGTTGGGTTTTTGAGTCTTGTTTTTTTGATTGACGGCGGACCCGGGCCAAGAGGCTCGGGTCCGTTTTCTGTTTTTGGGCGGGCGCCGGTGGGCTTTCATGGCTTTGGGGCGGGGGAATCGTCGAGGCGGGAGTTGGGGGGTGGGGTGAAGAGGGCGGGTTTGGGGGTGATGGTGGAG
>JAPLNB010000341.1 GCA_026693085.1 Planctomycetota bacterium
GGACTGTCGGACCTTTGACGAAAAGCGGCACCCTCGCGCCCAGATCGGCATCACGTTGTCGCCGGTAGCGCATTGATGCCGCGATGCTATGGGGGGTGACCAATATGAAAACCAGTCCCGCGCCGAAACCCTCACCGCCGAAGAAACACAGGACGACGCAGACCAATCGCAAGACTTTCATAGCGATCTCCGAGCCCATCCACCACAAGACTTGATGTGCTGCGTTGCAGGCAAAGGCATCTTATGGAACGATGTTTGCCGCGGCAAGCACGGCGTTCTGTCATGCGCACGCGATCCAGTTGACTTTCGCCTTGTGTCCGTCGAAGACACTGCTTAGCCTGTCGTTCATGAATGCACGCATCTTTCTGATTGTCATGACTGTCGTCGGCATGTCCGCTGTCCGGACCGCGGGCGCCCAGACTCAAGCTCCCGATCCGTTTGCGGTTAACCAGCGGCTTGGCCGCGGCGTCAACATCATCGGCTGGGACCCGCTCTGGCAGGACCGTGCCAGAGGGCGCTTCCAGGACGAGCATTTCAAGCTCATCCGCGAAGCGGGCTTCAACCACGTGCGCATCAACCTGCACCCTCTGCGCGACGGCAAGCCGGATGCCAACGGCAAACTCCGGGAGGAATTCTTCAAGACCCTCGACTGGGCCGTCGACCAGTCCCTGGCTAACGGCCTGATGGTCATCCTCGACTACCACGACGACCTGGCGATCTCGCCCGACCCGCCGGGCAAGAAGAAGGACTTCCTGGCCAGTTGGGCCGCCATTGCCGAGCACTGCAAGAGCCGCCCGCCCGAAGTGCTATTTGAGATCCTCAACGAGCCGGCTCCCAAATTCACCTCTGAACTTTGGGACCAGTTCTGCCGCGAAGCTCTGCAGATCATCCGCCGCAGCAATCCCGATCGCACCGTCATCGTGGGCCCGGCCATGTGGAACGGAATCGGCGGATTGGATCGTCTGGTCCTTCCCGACGACGACCAGAACCTGATCGTGACCGTCCATTACTACACACCCATGGAATTCACCCACCAGGGCGCGCCCTGGACCAGCCACCGCCAGACAACCGGTGTCGCCTGGAACGCCACGCCCCAGGAAACCGCGGCCATTGCCCGCGACTTCGACAAGGCTCAAGCCTGGGCGACGCAGCACCGTCGCCCGCTTTATCTCGGCGAATTCGGCGCCTACGACAAGGCCGATATGCCCTCGCGCGTGCGCTATATCAGTTGCGTGGCTCGCGAGGCCGAAAAACGCAAATGGAGCTGGGCGCACTGGCAGTTTGACGGCGATTTCATCGTATACGACATCAGGAACAAGCGGTGGGTTGAGACAATCCGGGATGCCCTGATCCCGCTGTCCAGCCGTTGATGGTTCACCGGCTCGGGAGGGCAGGCCGCGGACGCCTGATGCGGTGCAATATGCGAAGGCACAAGAGTGATCCAGCCCGTGAACAGCGCATCGAGATGGAGATCGTCGCTGACGCATACGACGCCGAAGAGCGTGCGAGGGTGTGGTACAGCTACCTTGAAGAGAAACTTGCGTTCCCGTTCACCGCTTACTGCATCCGCAAGCGTGTGATCTCACCGCTAAGGGTTGGAGACGACGTGGAAGTCATCGGGATGGCTCCCGGGGATGAATGCCAGCACGAGATGTTCGTCATGATGCGATGGGAGAAGGATGGGCTGGCTGTGCCGCTGGCCCAATTAAAGGCGGAGACGTCCGCGCGCGCACGAACAGACGCAGGAGGCGGTCGCTGACTGGCAGTACTGGGTCCAGCAGGGCTACCGTTTCTGAGCGGGCGGCGCGACGATTGGATGGCCGACCAGAACAAGACAGTCACGGAAATGGCGCGAGCCAGCCTACCCATGAAGAACACGACAGGCACTCCGCGTGGCATCATTGCGCCTTCACATCGAAGCAGTAAAGGTTCGTGTCATAACGCAGGTAGAGCCTGCCGCCGATGACAACCGGATGGGCCCAACTGGCGCCCTCGCCGGCGACCTGGAACCTGCCTGCAACTTTGCCTCCGCCGGCCGACGGCTCCACCAGGGTGGCCACCCCGCCTGAGTCGGCAAGGACGTAGAGCATGCCGTCGGCCCAGCACACCTGCCCGGCGCCGATGCGCTCGCTCCAGAGCGTCCGGCCGGATTTCAGGTCAACACACGTCAAGCCGCGGCCTTTGCCGTAGATCCGGCCGTCGGCGACAACATAGTTCCCCGGATGGCAGTTCAAGTCCTTGGTGGTCCAGGCCTGCTCGAAATTCCAGGCGCCACCAGCGCGGCTGACCTTGTAGCAGATCCCGCCCTTGCCGTAGCCGACGCCCCAGAAAAGGTGACCGTCGGCGTACGCCGGGGTCGGCACGTTCGCCGTATTGGGCGAGGCGAAGTCGCTGGTCCAGATCTTCCTGCCGGTTGCGGCATCGACCGCGAAGAGCCCGCTTTGCGAGCCGTTGACAATGATCCGGGCGTCCTTGTCGTCGATGACGATGCAGGAGCTGTAGCCCGCGGTGGCAGAAACGTCCGACTTCCAGACGTCTTGGCCGGTGGACTTGTCGAGGGCCACGAGCGCGTTGCGCCCGCCGGGCGTCACGATCGCCAGGTTGTCGAGAATGAGGACGCTCTCGGCATACTGCCAGCCGCCGACCTTTCCGCCCATTTCACGGGCCATGTTGCGCTTCCAGATGATCTGGCCGTCCTCGGCTCGGTGGCAGGTTACCAGGCCGTCGCCGCCGGTCACGTAGATGCGCTGGCCGTCCACGGTCGG
This sequence comes from Planctomycetota bacterium, assembly GCA_026693085.1. Taxonomy (GTDB): domain Bacteria; phylum Planctomycetota; class Phycisphaerae; order Tepidisphaerales; family Tepidisphaeraceae; genus JAPLNB01. The sequence goes on from JAPLNB010000341.1 coordinate 2,766, forward strand.
CGTGGAGCGCGCTCCGGGATACTTGCCGTGGTTGCACTTGGGGCCCTGCTCCACCCGCCACTTCTCCTTGCCGTCGAGGTCCAGGCAGATGAGCATCTGCTTGTCGCCGGCGTTGCCGGTCGTGTAGACGCGGCCTCCGGTGACCGCCACGGTGGACCAGCCCGGCCCGATGCTATCCACCTTCCAAACGAGCTTTGGGCCCTCCGCCGGCCACTGTTTGAGAAGCCCGTGATCGGGCGAGCGCCCGTCGCGGCTGGGGCCCAGCCAGCCGGGCCACTCGGCATCACCGGCAGCCGCTTGAGCCGCACTTCCCACCATCAACACCAGAGCCACGACTGCCAGACCGAGCCACGTTGCACGCATGAACCACCTGCCCGTTAGACAACTCCCGCTACATCGCCTCTGTCGTTCTTGTACAGCCCAACAGTATCGGTCGTTGTGAACTGCAGCAGTGGTATGACAGCGACCCGTGCGCCGGACTATGAATGCTCAGCGACACGCCGGGGCAAGGCGAGCACCCCGGGAGGTTCACCAGGGTCGGCGAACCGCCCGTAGGCGGTAATCCGGAGTCGTGATGCGAGATGGACAAAAAGCAATCATCAGCGGTGCAGGTCGGCAACTTCGACATGGGCGAATGCTTCTGCGAGGTTAAGTGCAGGCACGGCCACGAAACGCGGCTGTTCAACATCGGTCGGGCTCATTTTGCGGCTTGCGACTCGTGCAGGACGTACATCTGGGTCGGAAGCAATCTCATGAGCGGCTGGCGGCAGGAGGACGAGGCCGTCTGGGAGCAGAACTCGCAAAGTGTGCGGGGCTACAGGATGGTCGAACTGTTGGCATGGGGACCATGTGTACCGGCACCATTCCCAGGCGATCCAGTTCCTGTGGCTGCTGCAGCTATTGGCAGTGAACGTGTTTGCGGCGTTCTATCGCCGGAATCTTGAGCCGGCCGCTCGCGCCGCGCAGAATACGCGGGTATTGGCGGATCTGTGCCAAGACCTGCCACGCCGTGCCGCTCGGCGGCTGTGGACGGGCAGGACTTCGAGGACATCGAGAAGTACGGGCTGGAGCGATGGCTGGGCGAACTGACGGAAAAGCTGAAAGGGAAGACGTATGAGCCGGCGGCGGTGCGGCAGGTGTACATCCCCAAGGCCGGCCAGCCGGGGAAGTTTCGTCCGTTGGGAATCCCTTGCATATGCGATCGCGTGGCGCAGATGGCGGCAGTGCTGGTCTTGGAGCCGATCTTCGAGGCCGACTTGCAGCCGGAGCAATACGCCTACCGCCCGCAGCGCAGCGGGTTGGACGCCGTCAGGCACGTCCACTCGCTGCTGAACACGGGTCATGGCCAGATGATTGATGCAGATCTGAGCGGGTACTTCGACAGCGTCCCGCACGCGGAACTGATGCGATGTCTGGCTCGCCGAATCGTCGATGGAGCGATGTTGCATCTGATCAAGATGTGGCTGGAAGCGGTCGTCGAAGAGGAAGACGAGCATGGCAAGAAGCATCGGACGACGCGCAACCGCGATGAGGGCCGAGGTACACCCCAAGGGGCTCCGATCAGCCCCATGCTCAGTAACCTGTACAGGCGTCGGTTCGTGCTGGGGTGGAAGGCGTTGGGCCACGAAAAGCGTCTGGACACGCACATCGTCAACTATGCCGACGACTTCGTGATCTGCTGTCCTGGAACGGCCGCAGAGGCCATGACCGCGATGCGGGACATGATGGCGAAGCTGAAGCTGACGGTGAACGAGACCAAGACGCACGTATGCCGGGTCCCGAACGAGGACTTCGATTTCCTGGGTTACACCTTCGGCCGGTGCTACTCGTCGAAGACGGGCCGGGCCTATATCGGGACGGTGCCGTCCAAGAAACGGATCGCCCGCGTGTGCGAGGCGATCAGCGAGATGACCGGTCGAGAGAAGACCTATCTGGACACCGAGACATTGGTGGGGCGGCTCAACCGCACTCTGACGGGCTGGGCCAACTACTTCTGTCTGGGGCCAGTCAGCAAGGCCTATCGGGCGGTGGACCAACACGTCCGCAAGAGGCTGCGTCAGTGGCTGGTCATCATGCATACCAAAGCACCCGCTCGCGCCGGACGCTTGAGCATCGATCCTCCAATTCCGCTGCAAAGCCAGCGCCGGTTGGCAGCCTCGCCGATCCTGCGGATTATCCTCTGCGCCCAGGCCCGCGGCAAGGCAACGAGGTGATACGATGGCCCGGACATCCGGTTCGATTACAGTGGTGCCAGCGCAGGTGCACCTGTCGTCGAACCCGCTGTCGTCCAACCCGCGATGGCGGGCATCTCTCCATCAGATTACCATGTGCCGTTGGAGTTCCCCGGAAGTTCGAGCACATCAACCTCTGTGCAGGAGACGAGCATGCATCAGGCACTTTTCTCGGTTCTGTTGATCTTGACACTGTCCGCACCGGCAACTGCGAAGATCAGCGTACTTGATCACGGCGCCAAGGCCGACGGCAAGACGGACGATACCGCCGCCGTCCAGAAGGCCCTCGACGCTGCGGCCCAGGACCGAGGCGGCGTCGTGGAGATGCCTAAGGGCATCTACCGCATCGAAGGCTCGCTGAACATCCCTCCGGGTGTGTGCCTGTCGGGCGAATGGCAGGCGCCTCATCACGCCAATACCGAGCACGGCACGCTCATCCTGGCCACCGGCTACGCGGGCAAGGAGGATGGCGCGCCTCTGATCAACCTTCAGCAAAGCTCTTGCATCAAGGGCGTCACCATTTTCTATCCCGACCAGGATCCAAAGGCGGTCAAGGCCTACCCCTGGACCATCCAGGGCCGGGGCATGCACGGCAGCGTCATCGACGTGACGCTGGTCAACCCCTACAAGGGCATCGACTTCGGCACACATCCCAACGAGCTGCACTACATCAGCAACGTCTTCGGCTGTCCGTTGAAGCTGGGCATCTTCATCGACAAGTGCACCGACATCGGCCGGATCGAGAATGTCCACTTCAACCCGCACGCTTGGGGGCGCTGCTCTTTCAACGACAAGGCCCAGGGCGAAGGCTGGACGGCGCTGTGCCAGTACTTGGAACAGAATCTGATCGGTTTTGAAATCGGCAAAACGGACTGGGAGTACATGTCCAACTGCTTTGTGATCTTCCCCAAGATCGGGCTGCGGTTCGTTAAGACCCAGGCCGGCGAGCCCAACGTGGTGCTGACCCAATGCGGCTCGGACATCGGGCCCATCGCCATCCAGGTGGATGCCAGCCAAGGCCATGCCGGTCTTGCGTTCAGTAACTGCCAGATCATGGCCACGGTGAAGATCGGCCCGGAAAACCGCGGCCCGGTGAAGTTCAGCAATTGCGGCTTCTGGCCCATCGGCAAGACCGCCAGCCAGGCGATTCTGGAGGGTAAGGGTACCACGATCTTCCAGAGCTGCCATTTCGCCGGCTGGGCCAACGACGGCTCCAATGCTCCTTGCGTCGACATACGCAGCGGCGTGGCGCTGATCCAGGCCTGCGACTTCGCGAACACGGGCAAGCCACAACTGAAGGTCGGCCCCAAGGCCGAGGGCGTGAGCATCAGCAGTTGCCGGCTTCGCGGCGGCCAGCGTTTCGAGGTTGCCGACGAGGCTCGCGAGATGATTCAGGCGGGACTGAACCTGCCGCGGTAATCGGGAGGTATCTTGCGTTCACTTCATCCACGATCCATTGCCTCGGCCGCACGGGTCCTCGCCATGCTGCTGCTGTTGTGCGTAGCGATGGCAACGAGGCCGCCCACCGCGCAATCAACCGACAGCGCGACAGCGGCTGAACATCGTCAGCCCGGCCGAGCGGTGAAGATCGCGGTGGTGCAGGCGGGCGAGCGGCACCGCCGCAGGGGTAATCCGAGGTTTGAGGCCAATTTCGGCCGCTTGGCGGAACTGGCGCGGGGGGCCGCGAAAGAAAGGCCCGACCGGATCATGTTCCCAGAATTCGCCATCAGCGGCTGGCCTTACCCGCCGGGCGAGAGCATCGACATGCTGGCCGAAGCGATTCCGGGCGACGGACCCGGGTATCAGCGCTACGTGAATCTTGCGAAGACCTCGCAGACACCATTGCTGGGTTGGGCGGTCGAGCGCTCCGATGGGAAGCTCTATGACACCAGCTTCCTGCTCGACAGAACGGGCAAGTTTGTCGGCAAGTACCGCAAGGTACACGCGAACCTCGGCGAGCAGACGTGGTGAGGATGGTCGCAGGGAGAGGTGTTTGCGCCAATTGAGCTGAATGGCGTTCGCTATGGCGTGAGCCTCTGCGCGAACAGGTGGTTTCCGGAGACCGTGCGCTGCCTGGAGTTGCCGGGCGCGGACGTGGTGGTCACCGCATCGGCCGGCGGCGACATCAGCCGGGAGGCTCTGCGCGAGTACCTGCTGACGGCACGGGTTGATTTCATCTGTCCGCACCGGCCGCGTACGGCGCAGTCTCCCGGGCAGACGGAAGCAATGACCCGGGAGTATCGGAAGTGGATGAAGGAATATGGCCGAACGCGGTTCATCACCGAAAAGCTGAAGCTCAAGATCAACTCATCCAAGAGTGCGGTGGCCCGACCCAGGGAGCGTAAGTTCCTGAGTTTCAGCTTCCCGAACGGGAAAGAGCCCAAGCGGCGTATCGCGCCCAAGGCTCTGGACCGCTTTAAGGCGCGAATCCGGGAACTGACTCGCCAAGCCAGAGGACAGAGCCTGCGGCAGATGGTTGTGCCGCTCGGCGTGTATCTTCGCGGCTGGCGGGGATACTTTGGGGTTTGCCAGACGCCCAGCGTGCTGCGCGCGCTGGATGAATGGATCAGGCGGCGACTGCGGTGCCTGGTGCTGCGTCATTGGCGAACGGGCCGGCGGAAGTATGCGGAACTGGTCAAGCGGGGCGTGGGCAGGGACTTGGCGGCGCAGACGTCCGGGAGCTCTCATGGCCCGTGGCGGCTGGCCCGCAGTCCGGCGTTGAGCATCGCACTGCCGAATGCGTTTTGGGATTGGCTGGGTATCGAGCACGTTGCTGGGATGAGATAAGTTCAACTGGCCGAACCGCCGTATAGGGACCCGTACGTACGGTGGTGTGGGAGGGGAGGAGCCGCGAGGCTCGCCCCTATCCCGATTGCGCCAAGACGTTGGCGGGCAATTCGTGATTGTCGTGGGCAGTTCAGGCCGCGGAGGCGCTCTTGGGAGTGTCGGTGGGTTGCGCGGACGCGTCGGCGGTGGGGCGGAGTTTCGAGCGGTCTACGAAAAGTTGGAATTCGGGTGTGGGAGTGGGCGGAACGGTGGGGGAGGCATTTAGCGCGGCATCGGCTTGAGAGATCGTGCGGTGGAGGGCGCGCCGAGTCCGCTGGATCAGTTCGTCGATACGCTGCGACAGTCGCCGCTCCAGAAAAGACGTCATCGTGTTGGCTTCGTGTTCCAACGTGGCGCTCTTAGCGGCGAGTTCGGCTTCGATGGAGCGGTAGACGGCGGCGGCGCGCGGCCGCATGTCTTCTAAGCGCGACGTAAGTTGGGATTCGCGAAGCTCCACCGTGGATTGGAGGTCGGTGGCCAGGTGTGAGATGCGGTCGCCGAGGAGTTTCTCAGCGCTTTCCAGCTCGCAGTTGAACCGCGGCCGGAGGTCGCGAATGCGGTGGACCAGTTCCTCTTCGACTTGCTCGGCGATCGATCGGCCAGTCTGGTGGAGCTCTTGGTAGCGCTGGTGGGACTCAGCTTTGAGGGTGTCCAGCTCCTGCTGAAGCTGTCGCTGGAGCGCGAGCTGGAGCTGCGAGAGGGCGGCGGCGGATTCCTTTCGGAAACCCTGGGCGGAGCGTTGCAGCTCGGTGCGGAGGGTGGTGAAGACGGCATCAAGCTCGCAACGCAGGTCGCGGCTCTTGGTGTCCGCGGAAGCTTGGGCGGCGGCCATGCTCTGGCGGAGGAGTCGCTCGATCAGGCCGGCCAAGTCGTCGGTGGATTTCTGAAAAGCGTCGAGCTTGCGCTGCATGAGGTCGCAGAGTGATGTGGCGCGGCGCTCGTGGTCGGCCATGTGCTTGTGGATGCGTTCTTGCCACAAGTGCTCGGCGGATTCGGCCTGGACGCGGGTTTCGGATTGGACACGCTGGAGGGTTTGGCGGGTTTGCTCGTCAAGCCATTTCTCGAAGTCGATCGCTTTGTTTTCAAAGACCTCGATGCGCGCGTTGACGCGTTGGGTGGCGGACTCGATGGCTTGGGTGATGGCGGAGTTGAGGGCGTTGATCTGTTCGGCGATGCGTTGTGGCAAGACGTGCGCGATGGATTGGGCTTCAATTTTGGCTTCGTGGACGGCTCGCCAGATGGCTTGTTCGGCGGGTGCGATGGCGGCGTGGGCGCGGCGCTCGAGGTCAGCCATGCCATCTGCCAAAGCCTGCTCCGACTGGTGGACGGCGTCGACACTGGCGCAGGTTTGTTGGATGACCCTGTCGTGCATGGCCTGGGCGGATTGCAGAACCTCGGCGGCCGCAGCGTGGGCGGCGGGGCGAAACTCGGCCAGTTGGTTGGCCACGGGCGCGGCCGCGGCGGTTTGTTGACGCAAGGATTCGAGCAACGTTTTGAGGCCGTCCTCGGCTCGCGTCATGTGTTCCAGACGCTTGGCCAGGCGCGATTCGGCGACGTTGGCTTCTTCGATCCGCGCCGCGAGCCATTTGTCCAGCGCGATCAGTCGGTTGGCGGCGTCTGGCGATGCCGCAGACAGCGAGGTTGCGTCAGACGATGACATGAGGCGTCCTATAAACAGCGTCTCTGTTACATCGTCATTCCTGACGAAATTTGTTGAAGCCGATTTGCGGATGCAAACCAGCTTCTCTGTCCCCGGATTATGTCCCCGGATTACCGCCGCCTCTCGAACTCATATACCCCGTGACCCTTGACATCCACGAACTTCACCGTGGCCACGTTCTTCTCGAAGGTCATGTGCGCAAACCCCGAGATCGGCTTTGCGAACATCGCCTTGTGGCCGTTCATCGGGCGATTCACATTCTCGCCGCCTCCGCCGCTGATGACGAAATCCGTCGGCCAGCCCTCGACGCGCGCATGCTCCAGAACGTGATCATGTCCCGAGAGGTAGAAATCCACCGCGTACTTTTTTAACAACGGCCCAAATTCGCCCCTTACCGTCTGGCTATCGCCATGCTGGCCATCGCTCGTGAATGGCTTGTGCGCACAGCAAACCATCCACGCCCCCTTGCGGTCCTTTTTCAATTCCGTCTCCATCCACTGCTTCTGCTTTTTCCAATCGCCGGCGGACATGTTGTCTTTCATGTTGTTGAGCATCAACACGCTCACGGCTGGGTCCTTCTCCGGCCAATCGACCCGATACCACGGCCCCTTGGTCTTCCACCGGGAATCGGGGTGGTCTTTGGCGTACTTCAACTCGACGGCGGCGCCGGAGTCGTAATCATGGTTTCCCAGAACCGTGTAAAAGGGCATCTTCAGCACCTTCGGATCAAACATCTGCTCGAACCCCTGCTTGAACGCTTCATCGGATGTGCCCTTCAGCTTCACCTTGAACACATCGCCCGGTATGAGCACGGCATCGAACTCCAGGCCGCTCTTGTCCGCATACTGGGCCAGCGCCTTGGCGACCGTCCGCGTATTCGGCGAGACCGTATCCGAGGGCGCATAGCCGACATCCCCAATGACCAGCAGATTCACGTTCTCATCGGCCGCCCACGACACGCCCGCCAGCATCGCGACAACTGCCAGAATCACTGTTATGGCCCTCACAACATCTCCAATCACGTCCCGCCTTGTATTTACCGCCATTTTCGACGAAACTACCTCCGCCGGGCCTCTTGGCGAACCCGGCAATCTGCAGGGTCTGCCCCGTGGACCGTCTATGTCGATAATCGTACAAGAAAGAGGTTTCCATGCCCAATTACGACCCCGAACCGAAAATGAAATTCACCTTCGGCCTCTGGACCGTCGGCAACCCCGGTGCAGACCCCTTCGGTGGCGTCGTTCGCGAACGCATCTCACCAGTCCAGATTGCCAACCTCCTGGGCGAAGTCGGGGCGTACGGCGTGAACTTCCACGACAATGACCTGGTGCCCATCGACGCCACGCCCGCCCAACGCGACCAGATCGTCAAGGATTTCAAGAAAGCCCTGAAAGACAACCACCTCGTTGTCCCCATGGCCACCACCAACCTCTTCTCCGACGCCGCGTTCAAGGACGGCGCCTTCACATCGAACAACGCCAAGGTTCGCGCCTATGCCCTCCAAAAAACCATGCGCGCCATGGATCTCGGCGCTGAGTTCGGCGCCAAGATCTACGTGTTCTGGGGCGGCCGCGAAGGCGTTGAGTCGGATGCGACCAAGAATCCCGTGGAAGCCATCAAACGCTTCCGCGCAGCCATCAACTTCCTCTGCGAATACAACATCAACAAGGGTTATAACTACAAGTTCGCTTTCGAAGCCAAGCCCAACGAGCCCCGCGGCCACATGTACTTCGCCGTCACCGGCTCCTATTTGGCCTTCATCCCCTCCCTCGATCATCCGGAGATGTGCGGCGTGAATCCGGAAGTCGCGCACGAGCACATGGCTGGTTTGAACTTCGTGCACCAGGTCGCGGCGGCGCTCGAGGCCAAGAAGCTCTTCCACATTGACCTGAACGACCAGGAGTTCGGCCGGTTTGACCAGGACTACCGTTTCGGCTCGGCAAACCTCAAGCACGCATTCTTCCTGGTGAAGCTGTTGGAAGACTACGGCTACAACGGCTCCCGCCATTTCGATGCGCACGCGTATCGCCAGTCCGGCTCCGAAGACGTCAAGAGCTTTGCCCGCGGCTGCATGCGGACGTACATGATTCTCAAGGAGAAGGCTGCCCGCTGGAACACCGACAAGGAGATCCAAGCACTGATCAAGGAGATCAACGTCGACGACTCCGAGTTGTCCAAGCTCAGCAAAAAGTTCTCCGCCTCGAACGCGAAGAAACTCCTCGACGCCCCGCTGGACCGGGTCGCGCTGAACATCGGGCTGCCCTACGAGAAGTTGGATCAACTGACGATGGAAGTGATCATGGGGGTGCGGTAAACCCTCACCCATCTGTCCAAAGAATCTGATAGCGCCCAGGGAGATCGCTCCCTGGGTTTTTTCTTGCTTCCATCCGCCCCTATGCGTACAATATCGACATGAACACTACCAAGTACTGGGGACCGCTCCTCCTCGCCCTCATCGCTCTGACTGCACTGCTCCATGCCGCTGAAACTGCCAGCATCAAATCGCTCAAAGCCCGCGAAGCCAAGACCGTGTTTGAAGCCGAACTCAAGAAGACCGAGGATGCCTATTACGAACGCATCCAGGCCGCCCGCCGCACCTACCGCGACTCACTCGTTCAAGCCAAGGCTGCCGTCATGAAAAACGGCGATCTGGACGATGCCAATGCAATCCAAGCCCAGCTCAAGGAAATCGAATCGCAGATCAAGAACCCTCCCGTCGGAATAAAGTCCAGTCGCGGCCTGGTCATCGACCGCGCGACCTATGGCTTGGACAACAAGTGGATGGATGTTACCCCCATCATCCGCAGCCAGGTCGCTGACGATACCATGTCGTCTCTGGGCCGCTTGCCCGAGCCTGCCTTCGGCCGCAACAAGACCATTTTCATCCAGGGCACGTATGCCGGCCGCGAGTTCCTTCTCAGTTTCAACGGAGGCGATCCCGGCGCGACGCTCATCTTCGGCAAGCCCCCAAAGGATTTCGTCCTCCCCAGATGATGACGCCCTCCCCCTCGGGCGCGATCGCTTCACCACCGCACGCTGACGGAGTCTCATTCATTCTTCGCCTGACGCCCCCCATGCAACTTCTGGCGCACACGCCATCCCCGCGCTGAATAAGTGTGGGAAAAGTGTAGAAAAAGGGTGGGTGGCGGGGGGCGCCAGGTACATATCCACCACGCTCTGCACCCCCAGGTTGTCCGTCAGCCCAGCACTCGTTTCACCACTTTCTGCACCTGTTCCACCCTCGCCAGTGCCGCCTGCTCCGTCGGGGCCTCGGCAATAATCCGCATGATCGGCTCCGTGTTGCTCGGCCGCGCATGCACCCACGCCGGCGTCGCCGCAGGGTCCGCGGGATTCCTCGCCCAGTCGATCCGAATCCCGTCCTGCGTATCGATCGTCTCGCTGGCGAATTCCTGCTTCAATGCCTCCACCGCCCGGTTGGCGTCCTCGCGGCGGCATTCGAACTTGGTTTTGACGATCTGATAGCGTGGAATCTCGGCAATAAGCTGGCTGAGGCTTTTTCCAGTGGCGGCCATCAGTTGCAGCACATAGGCCATGCCGACGAGCGAGTCTCGTCCGGGGACGATCCGCAGGTCGATTACCCCGCCGTTGCCTTCGCCGCCCATCACGGCGTTGTTCGCAAACATCGCCCGGACGACGTTCGCCTCACCGACGGCGGTGCGAATCACGGTTCCGCCACAGGACGCGGCGATGTCGTCGAGCATCCGGCTGCTGGACAGATTGGTCACGACGACGCCGGGCTTCTTCGACAGAATCAGCTTGGCGACGAGGGCTTGGGTGTACTCCTCGCCGATGTAGCGGCCATTCTCATCGACGATGGCGAGACGATCGGCATCGGGATCCTGAGCAAACCCCACGTCCGCCTTCTGCCGCTGAACTTCTTCGGCCAAGCCCGTCAGGTTATTCTCGGTAGGCTCCGGTTCGTGGGGGAACAGCCCGTTGGGCCTGTCGTTGATGTGCGCGAGGCGGCAACCCAGCTTGCTTAAGAGGGTTGCGCTGGAGATGCAACCGGCGCCGTTGACCGAAT
>JAPLNB010000342.1 GCA_026693085.1 Planctomycetota bacterium
CCAGATCGCCACCGCCGGCGCGGGTTTCGCCGCCGGTTTTGAGAGCACGGCTGTGCGCCACTTCACGGAGCGCGACGCCGACAATTTCCGGCCGCATCAGTTGGAAGTGCTCTACGACTTTTTCACCGGGAAGACGGAGTATTGGAGATTGTCGCCGCACCCGGAGCTGGTGGCCTCGCACAACGTCCTGCTGGCGCTGCCGGGCAGAGAGTGCGTCGCCTACTTCCCGCGCGGCGGGACCAATTCCGTGAAGCTTGTCTCGGGCAGTTACGAAGTGGAGTGGCTGCATGCCGAGACCGGCCGATACTTTCGACAGCCGGACCTTATCGTGACGGACGGCGGTCTGGAGTTTGCCCCGCCGGAGCATCCGAACGACGACTGGGTCCTGCACCTGCGCCAGAAATGAAAGGAACGCTGCACGAATGACCTTGAACTATTCCATGCCGTGGCAATTCATTCGTAACACCGCAGTATGGTCTGCGACGACGTTTGCCGTCCTGGTGATTGCCACCACGGCGTACAGCGCTGATTATTACCTGGCCAACAAGCCCGGCTCGGGTGCGGGTACGAAGGATGATCCCTTCGGCCTGGCTGATCTGCCCAAGCCGGACAACAGGCCCACACGGGCGCTGGCGGTGCTTCAACCCGGCGACACGCTCTGGTTTAAGGGCGGGGAGTACTCCTTCGACACCGGGCCAGTGAAAGACTTCTACCATGTTGGCTATCTTCGCCCGGCGCGCTCAGGAGAAGCCGGCAAGCCCATCTCATTCCAGGCTTGCCCGAGCGAGAAGGTGGTCCTTAGCGCTGCCAGTGGCGGCCAGCCGATCTTCGGCAATGGCGACCGCGATTATGTCCGCCACCAAGGTTTCATCATCCACGGCACTGTCGGCCACATGGGCGGCAAAGGGGCTGAGATCGCCTACTGTGAGATCATCGGCCAGTACGTGGACACAAGCGACAACCACGACGGCCTGCGCATCGAGCACGCCGACGGGGCGTGGGTCCATCACAACATCATCCACGGGGTGCAGGGCAAGTCGGGCAACAGCGCCGGGATCAAGGTCTACAAGTCGCAGAATCTGATCATCGAAGATAACTGGATCTACGACAACACGCGCGGCATCTTCGACAAGGATTCAGGGATCAACAACACCTACCGCCGCAACTTCCTCAGCGGCAACCGCCAGGAACAGTTCCACGGCAATAACCAGGGCAAGTACATGGTGGCCCATATCTACGACAATGTGATCGACGGCCACGTCGCGCTGGGGTACCTGGTCGATGGCAGCGACGTCCACAACAACCTCATCCGCGGCGACATGCTGGCCGGGCACTGGGCGGGCGAAGTGTGGAACACCCGGCTGTGGAACAACATCGTGATCGCCAGCGGCAAGGCGATCACGGCCTATAACGAATCGAAGAACCGCTTCGTCGAGACGGGCGAGAAGAAGCATCTGGCCTACATGGACTACAACCTCTACACCGCGCCGCCGAAGTACACCTTCGGTGCGTATTCAAAGGAGAAGGTCCAGGCCTTTGGCTTGGATGAGATGCGTTCTCGCGGTATCGAGCAGCATTCGCAGGTGCTCGCCAACTCGAGCGAGATCTACAAGGACCAGAAGTCGTGGGAGCTTCTCCCGAAGTGGAAGACCGCCGGCAGGGACGGCAACTCGGTGGGGCCGGAAGATGTCGCGCTCGTTCTGGACGTCAGACGATATGGCCCGGCAGCGCGCGGCAGATGAGGATGACATTTTCGTCGGAGATAGCCATGCCCCTCAACCGAAGAACGAGTGTCCGGGAGATAGGTTCTTCCGGGGGAAGGATTGGAAAGCGAACTGGAACGCCTTGAGGCTACCGGGTGGCGCGCGGCGCCGGGCAATTTGTGATCAGATTTGCAGGCCGCCAAACCGTGCCCAAGCCAGGGCCCTCACTTCGCCACCCGCAGGAGCAGCACCCAGTCGCCCTTTCTCGGCGGCGCCAGATGGCAAATGCCTTTGTTCTCCACGCGGCCGGCCGCCTCGTAACGGCCTCGCACCGGATCGAACCAGCGGGCCTCCAGAGCCTGGGGGAACGTCGACATGTCGATCTCGATGGCATCGTTGTCCGGCAGGTAGGCCACCGCCAGGTCGTCGGCGGCACTCTTGGCTAACACCATGCGCCGCGTGACATCCTTCGACTGATTGCGGATGAGATCATGCGCGGGCTCCAGGCGCCACCACTCGATTGCGGCCAGGAAGTCGTGCAGGTGCTGCATCTGAAAGGCGCTCTCCCATTGCAGTGATTTCTTCCAGTAGTCGTATTTGTCCGGTTCGGTGACCCATTTCCAGATGGCGCCGCTGCCCCGTGGGACCTTGGGCGGTACATCGCCGGCTCCGTAGGTATAGCCCATTGCTCCCGAGAGCCAGCTTCTCCAGCCCAGCGAGCGCGCATCGGCGGCCCGCCAGTCCTTCTCGCCCTGGGCGTCGTACATGGCCTCCAGGTTGATTACGGGCTTACGCGGCTCGTGACGGTACAGGTTCAGGGTCCACTCGATGGCGTGATGGGCGCACCAATCGAGGTGACCGCCATTGTGGCCGGTCTGCACGGCGGCGATGTCCAGGTACGGCTGGTCGTAGTACCTCAGCGAAAACGTCGGCAAGGGCTGGTTCCAGGGCGTGCCGGGGTGCTGGGTGATCAGGTGCACCGCCGTGGCATCACGGGCGGCCCGGCCCACCTCATCGGCCAAGGGCAGTACCGGGCTGTCGAAACTCGGCGAGAAGATGACGAAATTACCGAACAGCCTCGCCACGATGCTGCGGGCGAAGAGGCACGCCTCAGCGCTTTTCGGATAGCGATCGACGGGTTCCATCAGCCCCACCAAGAGCACGACAAGCCCCTGCTCGTTGGCGCGCCGAATCTTTCGCTCGAAAGACTGCCAATATGCCGGGTTCCAGCGTGAACAAGCGTTGTCTGTAAACGGCCTTTCACCTCTGCGGTCGGCCTCACCGGCCCACTTCGGCGCGGGCGCCACCTGGATGAGGGTGAAGTGCTTGGCGACGCGGTCTGCGATGTACGCTTCCCACTCCTCGTCACTGGCCCGCAAGGGCACGGCCCAGGCCGTGTCGCCGATCCACAGAAACGGCGTGCCATCATCGTGAACCAGGTCACGCCGGTTGTCGCTGATTCTGAGGAACCCGCCCCGGTACAGGGGATTTGCACCCTGAAATGGCCCGACCTTCACCGTGCCGCGCTGGCCATGCAGTCCGACATTGGCGGCATCGCTACACTCGGTCTCCCATCGCCAGAGGCCTGCCGTTGGGAACGCGCACCGGATGCGGAACGCATCCCCGCCATCCCAGAAGCCATAGGTGCGCAGCACACGTCCCTGCGGGCCGGTGTAGGTGACGCGTACCGTGACGTCGGCGTACGGATTGTCATAGCTGCGAGAGCTGGCCAGGAGATGGTCCCACCGTTGCCAGACGTGGATCGAAGCTGATTCCCCCGAAGGGGCCGACAGTGAAGCGGCGATTGCCGCCGATTGCAGCATTAGCGCCACTGCCCATGCGGCCGGCCACGCCAACAAAGTCCGCTTCTCCGGTCGATTCACTACGTTGTTGCCCATCAGCAGCTTGTACCGGAATGCACGCGCAGGCGTTGCCGAAGCCGGAAACTGATGATGCCGGCGCGCGATGCCTTTCATCGCCGCTATCACCACTGCGGCGGCTTGAGCGGGCCGATGTACACCGTGGCCAGGACGATGTCGTCAAACCAGACGTGGTTGGTGCTCGGCGGATTGGCCACCTTGTTCTGCCGGGGAGCATTATCGGTGACGTAGAACAGGAGCCAGAAGAAGGGCCTCTCGTTCTTTCATCTGGTCGTCGCAAGGAGAGCCAGTTTCTGAATGTGGTACAGGTCCGCCTTGCACCAGGGGAGATCAATGTATCGTGCGAGCTTCTCGCCGTCGTCGTTGAAGATCATGGCCCGGGCGCAAAACACGGCCCATGAGTTGTTCGGGCGGTCGATGCTGGTTTCCCAGGCATCGTAACTGAGCGGGCCCCAGGCCAGGTACCACGTCGGCCGGAGATGCTCGACGTAGCGATAGTAAAGCTCTGTCTCGGCATCGAGGGCGTGCTCGCGAATCAGCCTGCCGAGTTCGGGGCAGAGGAACAGATACCGGCTGGGCTGAGTCCGCAGGAGCAGACGCTGATGAAAGTGATCTTTTGTGTACGTGCGCTCAGCCTCGATTCGGGCACGCAAGAGCGCCACGGCGGCATCCACCGCCTGCTTCTCGGCCTCCGCATCGCCGAAACGCCGGGCCAACCTTGTATACGCGATGACGCCACTGATCAGATCGTTCTGGAAAACGACCTGCTCCGGCTGGGGCGGCAGCTTCACCTGCTCGATCAACGTCCGAATAGTCTGCGGCCAGGACTGCTGAAGCTGGTCCCACTCGCCGCTGACATCGGCCCAGGCCCACAGGGGATAGAGCCGGCGAATGCCCGGCATACGGCTCTCCCAGTTGCGGGCGTCCGGATAGGGCATGCGATAGTCCATGCGCTGGGAGCCATCGTTCACCGGAAGCGATTTGGTTGTGACTGGATTATGGGCCGCGAATTCTTCCCGTGCATATCGGCGGGCTTTCTGCTTTAGCGGCTCATCCAGCGCCGGCCAGGCCAGTGCCAGCGTCTGATACAGGTCGGCCGGGTCATTCCAGAAGTAGATCCCGCCGAACATCAGGTCGGGAAAGTGCAGCGGCATCCAACGCGTGGAGATGAGTTCCTCGACGCGCTGATTGATCTCGCGGCGTAACGATTCGGGTGCGCGGTCGGTCTTCGCGGGGTCGGCCTGCCAGATGTACTTCTCCAGAACCTCACGAGGAATGGACGCGGCATACTCGTGCGCCTTGGCTCGTCGCGCCTCCAGTTCCTCCGCCGCCTCCGCCGGCAGGATCGTCGGGTCCTGCGGCCAGCAGCGGCCATAGGGCTTGATCAGCATGTCCCAATCCACGAGCTGCTGGCGGATCAGGGCCACATTCTCCGGCTTGCGGTAGCTCTCATCGCGGAGCTTCTTATCGTTGGGATCACCCCAGGTCGGCTTGGCCGACTTGTCCATGCCCCAGGCGATGAGCATGCCGTTGCAGCGGCCTTCGTGGCCGGGAATGTAGTAGATGGTGCCGTCGGCAATGGCGACGGCCGCGTAAGTGCCCGTGCCGCCGAAGATGCCTGCGCCGCGGGTAAGATACTCCAGCCCCGGCGGGATGGGATCATCCTTGATCAGCCGCAGCAGGTTCATCGGGCCGATACTCTGATCGCCAAAGTGGATGTTGTCGGCCAGAACTTCGATGTTCAGCGACTTCAGGTCCAGCCCCACCACGCCGCGGTAGCCGGGAAAGCCCTGGCGGGCGTGGATCAGCACCGAGCTGCTGCCGGTCAGGCGTGACATCTCATCATGACACAGGCCGATCGGCCGACCCTTGGCTGCATCGAATGGGTCCAGCAGCGGCGTGATGTCGCCGGTCTTCAGGTCCAGGTATCCCGCGCGGACATAGCGGGTGTACTGGTCGTAGCGAGCCTGCGTGAACAGCGCGTACTTCACGATCACGCGTCCACCTGGCATGACCACCGGCGGATTGCCCGGCCCGCCGCAGCTTTCTTCCCAGCAGATAGGCGCGATCCACGGCTCCTTGCCAGTGTTCTTGTCGAAGGCGAAGAAGGTGCGTGTTTCCGGCCGCTGGCGGTGGATCTCGCGCACACCTTCCAACTGCCGCAGCAGGGTGTCCGGGTCCATCAGCAGCGAGCGGTTGTGTTCATCCTTGGCTCGAATCTGCTCGCGCGTCTCCTCCGCCCCCCGCGGATCGGCCCCGATGCGGCGGCGCGGCTGAAGGTCCAGCTTGCGGCAGGCTTCCAGCAGCACATCCACCGGGCCGAACTTGCCCAGGCCCGGCTGGGTGGTAAACATGACAAGGTTGCCGGCGATGACCGGGTGATAGGCTCGGGCGCTGATGCCGTAGAGCCGTGCCGTCCAGAGAATCCGGCCATCACGCGCATCAAAGCAATACGCCCGCATGTCCTCGCCCGCCACGTAGACCTTGCCTCCGTCGTATGCCGGGCTGGAGAGAATCGGCCCGCCCACCGGCGTGCGCCAGGCCAGCTTTCCGCTGTCGGCTCCGATGGCGTAGAAGAACCCATCGCGGCCGCCGATGAACACTCGCTTCTCAGCCACGATCGGCGCATTCCAGAGAGCCTTGCCCGTCGAGCAAGTCCAGCGAAGCTGCCCCGAATCGGCGCCAACCGCATAGATCTTCCCGTCCATAGCCCCGAAATAGCACGCGCCCTCGGCCACGGCCGCCGAGTGCAGGATTCCTCCGCCGGCCTGGAAACTCCAGCGGTCCTTTCCCGTTTCAGCGTCGATCGCATGGAGTTGGCCGTGAATAGTCCCGACATAGACAGTCCCGTTGGCGACGATGGGCTGCACGCCGCACGAAAGCCCCTCCTCGTGGAAACTGCGATACCACTTGCGGCTCATCGGACCGCGTATTTCTTCGCGCGTCGCGCCGCTGCGCTGGGCATCGTGGCCAAGCATGGGCCAGTCTTCGGCGGAGGCGCTGCCGACGGCCAAAAGCACCGCGGCAACGCAAACAAGTATCAGCCATCCAGAGCGTCCGGCGGTCATCCTGGCGTCCTTTCGCGTCTGATCATTTCCGCTCCCGCTTCAGAATGAGCAGGAACTGACCCTTCTTAGTCTCGAACGTCGTCGGCCGCACTTTCTGCGGGCTGACGCACCACTTGAGAACATCGCCATCGAGCTGGTAGATGCCGATGTAAGCCCGTTTGCGCCCGCCCTGCAGGGATTGTGCGGCGTCGAGTTGGAAAGGGTCGGCAGAAAGGTCCAGCGTGAACTGGCCCTCGCCATGGTCGATGCGTTTGTCATCCTGGATCTGGATGCCGTGCATCGTCTTCTCGGTAATCGTGATCTCCAGTTTCACCGGCCCACGATCGGGATTCTCTCCCTTGCCCTCGACCGTGAAGCCTTTCCAGACACCCACGAGCTTGGACCGCTCGGCCGCCTCGCTGGTCACCTGAGCAGCGCCGTCGGAACTGCCGCCATAGGCGGTCGAGGCCAGGGCAAGCAGGATCACGAACTTCGCGGCCAAGGGAAGGTTCATACCCCTTCCTATCTGAGGAGTCGCTCTGCCGTTGTCTGCCACGATCCCGCTCATGCACAGATCATGGCAACTCGCGATATGCGACCACTGTATAAGATGGTGCTGCGACGCATGCCAAGTATGGACGGACCGTTCGTGTTGCATCGAAAAGCGAGGAGCCGAGATGCGAGAACGCTTCATGCATATGCCCAGGAAGAGGTTCTCAGTGGCTACAATGTTGGCCGGCCTGCTTGGGGTGCTGTTGTCGGCCATGACCCGCGCGGAGGCGCCGAGCGTGGTCCTGGCCCAAGACGGGAAGGCCGTGGTCACGATCCATGTCGTCGATCCGGCCGGACGATTGGTGAAGGCGCCGGACGCGAAAGCCAGGAAGGCATCGCCGGGCAAGCCATCCATCGACGATCTGCAGCTCTACCTGGGGAAGATCAGCGGGGCCGATTTCAAGGTGGAAATCACTCAGGCGTATCCCGGCGCCAACAAGCCGGGAATCTACGTCGGGACAGACAAGGATCTGAAGCTCGCGGGGATTGATGGCAGCCGGCAACAGTTTCTATTGCGGACGGCCGAGGGCCAACTGCTGATCGCCGGGGCCGACGACCGGGGCATCTCGCACGGCATTTATGCGTTGCTGCACGAACTGGGTTGCCGCTGGTACTTCCCCGGCGAGTTGTGGACGGTGACGCCGCCGCCGCGCAAGACGCTGGAGGTTGCGGGAGACCGCATCGGCGGGCCGGATTTCTACATCCAGCGGCGCATCTGGCCGGGTCATGGGCTTCGGACGGATACCACGCGGCGGGAACTGGACCAGTGGCAGAGGCGCAACTGCATCGCCCAGCCGTTTGACGTGGCCATTGCCCACAGTTGGATCGGCTTGGACCCGAGGGCCGATTTCCAAGGTCATCCGGAGTGGTTTGCCCTGGTGAGCGGCCAGCGCAAAGCCAGCAAGCCGTGCTATACGAATCCGGAGGTCATTGCCAAGGCGATCGGCTATGCCCTGGCCCACTTCGAGAAGGACCCGGAGTCGGAGATGGTCTCGGTCAGCGCCCCCGATGGACTGGGCTTCTGCACGTGCGACCTGTGCCGCAAGCAGGCCCGCGTGACGGAGCTGAAGGACATCGGCAACGAAGTTTATTTCGGGACCAATCCCGACGGCCAGCAGGTGTCGATCGCCAGTGAGACGATCTTCAACCTGGCCAACCGGGTGGCCAGGGCGGTGGCGGCCAAATACCCGGGCAAGCGTGTGGGGATTCTGGCCTACAGCGCCTACGCGCATCCGCCGTCGTTCAAGTTGGAACCGAATGTGTATGTCGAGGTGACGGCCGGTTATCGCCGCACGCCGCTGAGCGAGCAGGAGCAGTTCACCCAGTTCGGCCAGCGCGCCTCGGCGCTGGGCGTGTACGAATACTTCGACGTCGAGCAGTGGGCATGGGAGCAGCCGGGCAAGGCTCGGGCCACGCAACTGGACAAAGGTGCAGGCGACGACCCGCTTCTATCGCGAGAACAACTTCCGCTCGCTCAGCGGGGAATCATCCGACAACTTCGCCTCCAATGGCGTCGGATATTACGCGATCACGCGGCTGCTGTGGGATGGCAGACAGGACATCCGCCAGATCGAGGAGCAGTTCTACGGGGATGCGTTCGGCCCCGCGGCCGAACCGATCAAGCGGCTGTATCGGCGCTGGGAGACTGACGGGAAACATGATGCGCCGGCGCTGGCTCTGGCCTATGCCGATCTGACAGAGGCGGCAAAGCTCACGGAAGGCCAGCCGATCTACCATGACCGCGTGGACCGTCTGCGAATGTACGTCCACTTCCTGAAGCTATGGATGCAGCCGCCGGGCAACTACGACCCCAGGAGCAAAGCCGCCGCCGCCTGGGCCAAGGCGCATGACACGCCTCAGCAGCGGAAGCGAATCGAAGAACTGGGCACATGGGCCAGCCGTCTGATCGACACCCACATGATCCATCATGCCTTCAACCGTTATCTGCTGGCCGGGGCGGAGTCGATGGGGATGGACACGAGTGGTTGGAAACTCGCGGGGAAGATCCCGACCGCGGCAGAGGTGGAAGAGGCTTTTCAGGCCGATCTCGTGGAGTTGAATATCCGGCGGTGAAGCAGTCGGCTCCGATCATGCAGGTTTCGCGGGCAGCGGCGAATGCGATGGGCGATTCGATTTCGGGCTTTACGGACTGCCCGATGCCGTCACCTCTCCCGACGACGATGTCAGCTTGCCGCTCACAGCCGCATTGCGTACTCTCTGCCGTCCTGGCCTGCGAGGAGATCCGCAAGTGCGCTTCGATTTGTTCGCTCCCTTCCGCCCGCTGGTGCGCCGCGGCGTCATCGCGCGGATCGTCGGCCGGCTTTTCCCATCTTGGCTTCACTCGCCTCTGCGCCGCACGGTGCAGGGCACGGCCCTCATCGTCTTTACCTTGCTCGTATTCTGGGTCTCCTGGCCACACGACGCGAAGCCCGGCGTCGTGCGCGATGGATGGCCTGCCACGTACGCGGCCAACCGCGAGAGCAAGGAGATCGTGAACGCCGACGCGTTCCTGGCATTAGATCCCCTGGTGTCCACAACCGCGGCCTTGGCCACTCGCGCGTGGGTCTGGTCGCTGGCGTGGGCCGGCGTCCTTCTGGTCGTTTCATTGCTGGCGCCGCGCGGATTCTGCGGATGGCTGTGCCCGCTCGGCACTCTCTGCGACATCTCGGACCGCATTCTGGCGCGGCCCCGGATCAAACAGGACGGCGGCTGGATTCACACCAAGTACTACATCCTCCTGGTCGTCGCTGTGGCAAGTATGTTCGGGGTGCTGCTGTCCGGCTTCGTGGCCGCCATCCCTCTGGTCACACGCGGCTTGGCGTTCTCCGTCCGGCCGCTTCATGTGGGCCTGATTCTCGGCTGGCGCGAAGTGCCGCCGCTGGCGACAAGCCACATTCTGGCGATCGGTCTCCTGACCGCCGTGCTGGCCGTCGGTGTGCTCAGACCGCGCTTCTGGTGCCGACATTTGTGTCCCACTGGCGCCCTGCTCTCCATAGTGAGCACGCTGCGGCTTGTGGAGCGTAAGGTCGGTCCATCCTGCACCGGCTGTGGCACATGCGTGAAGGCATGCTCGTTTGGCGCCATTCGGCCAGATTTCAAGACCCGCACGGCGGAATGCACGTTTTGCCAGTCGTGCGGCGGTGCTTGTCCGGTGCGGGCCATCTCGTTCGCACCGCGCTGGAGCGGGATCGAGGGAAAGCCCGCCGATATCAATGCAGCGGAAGGGGGCGCGCTCTCACGCCGGGCTTTGATTGGAACATCGGTGGCGGCCATGGGTGCAGCCCTGGCCATGCCCAAAGCCGGTTCTGGCGCGACCGTCATCCGTCCACCGGGCAGCGTGGGAGAGGAAGACTTTCTCGCCCTGTGCGTGCGCTGCGGAGCGTGCATGAACGCATGCCCCACCAGCCTGCTCCAGCCCGAGGGCTTCGGGAGCGGTGTGTTGCGCCTCTGGACCCCGCGTGCGGCCACCACGCAGGCAGGCTGCGACCCCTCGTGCAATAACTGCGGCTTCATGTGCCCCACGGGCGCGATCCGGGCACTGCCCCTGGCCGAGAAGCGCTACGTCCGCATGGGCCTGGCGACCGTGGACCGGCAGACCTGTCTCCCGCACGCCGGAATCAAGGCCTGCCAGCTCTGTGCGGATGTCTGCCGGGACATCGGATACAACGCCATCGTCATGGACGCCAAAGCGGACGATGGCCGATCCCCCGCCGACACGTCCTTTGAGGCACCAATCGTGGACAGCTCCAAATGCGTGGGGTGCGGGTACTGTGAATCGCAGTGCCAGGACGTGAACGTGACGGCCGGCGACCTCGCGGCGCCGGCCATCCGCGTGACCGCGGGTCCGGGCAGGGAGGACCGAATTCGGTCAGGCTCGTATCGGGCGCTGCACACCCAGAGGGCCGCCTCCCCGGCTAGCGGAGCGGCAACTGAACCTGCTGCCGCCGGCCGCCACGCAGAACGGTGAGAGTGACTTTCTCTCCCGGGGCCTTCTTCTGGAAGACGTAGGCCAGGAGCATGTAGTCATTCCAGTCGCCGGTCTCATTGTCCACCTGGACGATCACATCGCCTTCGCGAAGGCCCGCGGTCTTGGCCTGGCCATCCTTGCCGTGGTAGCGCTTGATGCGCAGGGCCATTGTCTTTTCGGCCAACCCCAGCTTGGCCCGTTCCGCCGCGGGCACCACCTCGCCCATGAAGCCGGAAATCTGGCGGAACTGCCAGATGGCCTCGCGCCAGATGAAGTTGCCGCCCCGACGCCAGCCCTGGGGCAACTCCAGCGTCAGGGCCACGGTCTGGCCCGCGCGCTGCACCTCAGCGTTAACCTTCACGGGCTCGGCGGCTTTATCCAGGACAAACTGGACATCGGCCTCCGAGAGCATCGGCTGGCCATCGAGTTTCGCCACGCGGTCGCCAGCGCGGAAACCCGCCTTATCCGCCGGCGAGCCCGAGTCCACGGCCTTGAGTGTGCTGGCCTCGTCGGCGGCGAACCGCAGGCCCGCCACCGCAACCGGCGGATAGCCGAACACACCCTCATCGCCAAGCTTCTTTCCGCCGCGCCAGGCGCTGATCACCCGGCCTGTCTCGGCGATGTGGCACCACATGCAGTCGCCCCGAATGGTGGGCTTGCGGAGATCAAGGGGCCGGTAGCGATCCGAAATGGAAGGGATGGTCTCGGGCGGAGTCCAGAGCGGTTTCGGGCCCCGCTTGGCATCCAGCGTCTTCTGGAGCGCCACCTTGTCCGCGGCGCTGGCCGACGCGTAAACCTTGTGCAGGTCGAGCGCGGCCAGGCAGGTCTTCCGCAGCCCCTCGACGGACACCTCGCCCGTGCCTTCATGGCTCGCCCGCGTGCCATATCGGCCATAGACCGTGCCGTCGGCGTTGAGGAACAACACGGCCCACACCTGATTCATGTCGAACTGGAACTGCCCAAGATCCAGGCCATAGATCTGGACCAGGCGCACACACTCGAACTGGCTAAGAGCTTCGGCCAGCTTGGGGTCCTGGCGCAGGGCCACCTTGGTGTCAATGTCCTTGTAGGCCTTGAGCGGCACGCAGCGGACCACCACCAGCAGCGGCTTTCCCGATTTCTTGGCATCAGTAAACCCGGAAGCGATGTTGTCGTAGTGCCATTCGCCCACCGGCTGGACATCCTGAATCTTGGCCCGGAGCGCCTCCTTCTCGGGCGCGATTTGCGCCCGGAGCGAAGAAGCCATGATCCCCGTGGCAAGGATGAACGCCGCCATCGTCACTGTCTTCATGCTGTGTTTCTCCTGTCTGTTCGTGATTGAATAATGTGCCCGAGTCATCTTGTGCCGAATTCAGGGAATCGCCGTGAACATCCCACGGCTCACGTCGATCTCCCAGTCCTTGTGCCATCGCAGCAGGGGCTGTTCGTTCTCCCACACCAGGGGCAGAAAGACGTTCCGGCCGGTCCCGCGCTTGGTCCACTGGCTGTATCGGTCGCCGACGTAGACCCACGTGGTCGCCTCGCGGCCCACAACCGGCACGATGAAGTCGTGCTGCGTGTCGTACGAGTCATTCGATGCCGGGTCGGTGCGGAGCATCTTAAGCTCGGACCAGGGGCCGGCCAGATCCTTGGCCGTTGCGTACATGGTCGCCGATGAGTTCCAACCGACCAGGGCGGAACTGAACCAGTAATACACATCGCCAACTTTGATGATGTGGGAGGCTTCGCGCGATGAATGCTCCCGCGGCACGACGTTGCGATGGCCGCTGACGTTGTCGAAGCCTTCGAAGACGTTCCGCTCGACGTGGAGAAAGTCTTTGGACAGTTCGAAGATGGCCAGGCTCTGGTTCATGTACTTCCGGCCGCCGATGTCTTTGTCCATCGTTGCCAGCAGATAAGCATGATCGCCTTCCTGATATACGGACTGATCCCCGGTGGAGCGGCCGGGCTCCGGGTATTCCGCGGCCGCCAGCTCGTACGTGCCATCGATCCGGTCGCACACCGCAAAGCCAGCTTTGTGCCGCTTCCATTGCCGCGCGCTGTCCGCCTCGAAGACGATGATGTACTTGCCGGTCGCCTCGCAGTGCAGCAAGGCCGGCCGGCCCGCCCAGCCCATATCGGCAAACTTGCCTTGCATGCGGATGACGGTGTTCTCGAGCTTCCAGTCGGCCAGATTTGGCGAGGAGTATAGGTTGATCTTCCAAGGCCAGCGGCCGGGGCCGGTATCGTAACCCACCCAGTAGAACAGTTCGCCCTCGCGGATGATGTGCCCGCCGTTGCACCAGATCTCGTTTCCCGCGGTGTCGCGCCAGGCGACGTCGTTATGGATGACACCGTCGCCGGCGCGGGCCATCGTGGCCGCAGCCAGGAGCATGATGAGAACGATCTCAACTCTCCTGTGATGGCCGACTTGGGCATGCAAGGTCTGCATACACGGAACTACGCAATCGAGCAGATCACGTTGTCCCGGATTGCCGAGCCAGCCGCCGGAGTCGACAAGGAGGACAAGCGAAGCTTGGGAGAGGAGGACGAGACGTAAGGAAACACTCTGAAACCTCTCAGTGGAACCCTGCGGCTCAAAGCCCGTCCGGCAGAGAAGGGAGCGAAGCGAACGCAACGACGGTACCGCCAAGCGAAGGAAACGAAGTGCGGCGAAGGGACCGTGACCATCCTCTGCGTCAGTGTGCGTACGTGACCTCCCGACGATGGAATGACGGCCGAACCTGCGACCGCCTCTAAAATGCCCGTGCGGTCGTGGGTTAGATGTTAGCACTCAAGTTGCTTTGCGGGAGATACTTAGCGGATAATCATGATGCCGGTGTCTCAGATTGGCTGCGACAACCGTATCCACCGCAACCCACTCGGAATACGATCTGGCGAGAATCTCTCAAACCAAGTTCTCACAGCGTCTTACACCAAACACTGTCAATTGGGAGGACTCCTGGCAAACCTGAAGACTTCCGTTTTTCCTGGCGACGAAGAAGCTGCACTTACCGCGAAGCCCCAATACATAACCACTGAAGTAGAGAATGCTTACAAAAATGGGCGATACAGGACTCGAACCTGTGACCTCACGGGTGTGATCTACCCAGAGAATCACGCCAAAAAGCTCGGAAAATGCCTGAATTTCCAAGCATTTTACATTGCCGAAGCCGATTCGCAAGGCGTCTCACCGCATCGCGTTTTTTCGCACGGTATAGCGGAATTCCAGCGACAAATACGGAAGTCTCGGGAAGCCACATTCGCTCACTGCGGAATGCCCAGAAGCGGCAATTCACGCCGATGTCCTGGCCGTAGTGAGAGCCGCGATTCCGACATGATCGACACGGCCTCGCACACGCCACTTCGCATGCGTGCTCGTCGGGCTCGCCTTCTCCGGGGTTCCACCGTGGAGGATGAAGCGATAACAGACCAATCTCTGTGTCCCTTCAGGACGTCATCCTGCATTGTGCTTTGTACGCATTGCGACCTCGCCCCAAGGCTCGCGGTGCGAAGCATCTTTGGCGATTTCTGTTCTGTTTGGAGCGAGCACGACGCCTACGCCCGCTGGATCTTCCAGTACATGTTGTAGTGCTGATGGGCCAGCCTGTGATAGGGGATGAGGGTCACGTCGTTGGGACGGCCCAGGCCATCGGTCTTGAACGTCAGTGGAGCACCCGTGGGTTTGATCTTCTCGGGGATCGTGGCCAGTTCGCCGGCGAACGTGGGCACGTCAATGCGTTCATTGAGGACGGAACCGATGGTGCGTTCGTTGACGTGCAGGTCCTCGCCCGGTTTGACCTCGTGGCCCAACGCGCCGACCAGCACGATCGGGCCATAGACGACCGCTGCGGTATCCGTGGTGCCGGGGAGCAGTTCCATGCGCAGGGTCATAGGCAGGTCCAATTCCACAACGTCGCCGGTCTTCCAGGTGCGGTTGATGGCGATGTAGGAACCGGGCTGGCGCGAGGTTTCGGAGGGAACACCATTGATCGCCACCGAGGCTGTGGCCGCCCAGGCGGGGTGGCGGAGGTTCAGTGTGAACTGCTGGGGGGAAGCCGCGGTGACCTCAAGGCGTGTCTTGCCGGCTTCCGGGAAGGATGTGGTTTGCGTGAGGACCACTCCCTTTTCTTTCCAGTCCAGCGCGGAGGCGATGAACAGGTTGACGTAGAGAGCATTTTTTTGCGAGCCGTCGGGGGCTCCCCGGAAATAGATCGAGTCCCCGTACTTGGCGTGATTCTCCATTCCGCTGCCAGTGCAACACCAGAAGGAATCGAAGGGCGTGCAGAAGAGCTTGATGTAGCCCGGCCGGGTGGATTGGAAGTAGGTCATCATCCCAGTGTCGGGGTCCTGGGAGCCCAGAATCGCGTTGTAGAGGGTCCTTTCGTAATAGTCGCCGTACGCGGCGGTCGGGGTCTTGGTGAAGAGCAGGCGTGCGAGGCGGAGCATGTTGTGGCTGCAGCAGGTCTCCATGGTCTTGGCAGACGAAAGGTGCTGGGCGAATTGATTGACCGGGAAGAAGTGCTCGTTGTCGCCGTTGCCGCCGGTGGCGAAAGAGCGGGTGCCGATGACCGTCTTCCAGAAGAACTCGGCGGCGGCGTGATAAGGGGCCTTGCCGGTCAACTGATAGAGCCGTTCGAAGCCGACGATCTTGGGGATTTGCGTGTTGGAGTGCAATCCATTGAGAATGTCGCGGCCTTCCGACAGGGGCGTGAGGACCGCCTTGTGGCAGAATCGCTCGGCCAGAGCGAGGTACTTTTCTTTGCCGGTAAGCGCATAGACATCGGCGAGGACTTCGTTCATCCCACCGTGCTCGGTGCCGAGCATACGCTCAAATTGAGCGTCGGTCATGTTCCTGGTGACTTCGACAGCCCAATCGGCGAGCCTGACGAGCACATCGCGAGCCACGGCGTTGCCGCCCAGGAGGTGGGCGTCGCGCAAGCCGGCGAAGATCTTGTGGAGCGTATACCAGGGCACGCCGATGGCGCGCCGGCCGGCAACCATGTTGTCGATCTGGGTGGAATTGTCGGGGAAGGCGCAGATCAGGCCGGTTTTGCCGGCGTCCTGGCACTGATTGAGTTCGCTGACGATGTAATCCATGCGATTCTTCATCTCCTCATGGCCGGTGGAGGCGTACATGAGGGAGGCCGCGGAGAGGTAGTGGCCGAGGGTGTGGCCGTGGCAGCGGATGCCGGCCCAAGTTTGCACGGATTCCCAGCCACCGTAGACCGTCGCTTTGGGCTGAAGGCCGGCGTTGACGTGAAAGTTGTGAAGCATGCGGTCGGCTTCGAGCTTCAGGAGATAGGCCTCGTTGCGTTTCTCGGCTTCGAGGAATGGGCCGTCGAGCAGGCGCACATTGGCTAGAGGGAAGGGCTGGAGGACGGGAGGGGCGCCTGAGGGCTGGGTGGAGGATGGCGCGGCTGGAGCGGCCGCGTATGCGTGGCGAGTCGCCACGTGGTTGGCCGCGACCAGGAGGGTGCCAGTGCCAATGGCTTTGAGCATTTGGCGGCGAGAGGGTGTAGATGTCTGTTTGGATGATGAGAGTTTTCTGCGGGGCATGCCAGACTCCAGATTACAGTAAGGTCCAGGCTAACAGGTGGCCGACTTCCCAGCCAACGCAGTGGTGAAGCCACAGCTAGGGCTTGGGCACATTTGCCGTTGTCTGCAGGTCGCGATCCAGCGCCGCCCCATCGAAGGGAATGACGATCACCTTGCTGCCATGGTTGTCGTTGCCTTTGTCCTGTTCCTTTTCGACATCGATCGCGGCAAGGGTCATGGCGACCACGTGGCCGTTCTCAATGTAGACTGACGGCCGCTCGATCTTGTTCCAGTGATTCACGGTTCCGTCGGTGTATCGGACGATCGCCTCGCGGGGGTCGTAGGCCACGCCGCGGTTGGTCCAGTCATGGATGCCGTCGACCGACGTAAGGTGATACGCCTTGCGTGTGGACCAGGAGTTCACCACGATGTGATACAGGCCGCCGGAATACCAGATGCACGGGTCTTCCAGGTTGGGAATGCCCTTGGGGAAGACCGAAGGACCCTGGCTCTTGTAGGGGCCGAGGATGCCTTTGTCGCTGATGAGGATCCGGCCGTCGCGCTGAGTGATTTCGAATTTCCCGTCCGGGCGGACCATGATCGCCACATTCGAGCCGTGCCACCGCGGTTCGCCTTCCACGGTAATCGTCCCCAGGTGCTCCCATGGGCCATCGAGCGATTTGGAGACATAAACCTCGCAGGGGCGGGTTTCGCTGATCACCACGGCATATCGGCCATCGGGCAGCACAAGCGCCGTGACATTGTGCCCTCGGCCGCGCTGGTCGTTGGGCCAGGAGAGGCCCTTGTCGATGTATGGGCCGGTGAGGGAGTCGGAGACGGCATGGACGGCCACAGAGCCGAACCAGCCGTTGTGGCCGCGGGCTTGGTCCCAGCGGCTGGCGAAGAGGTGGTACTTGCCGTCGGGGGCCTTGATGATCTGGCCGTCCCAGTAGCAGTACTGCTTCATGGTGGCGTCTTCCAGGCCATTCTTGACGTCGCGCGGCAGGACATTCGAGGCGCCCCAGACGTCGCGCGTGAGCTCGCCGTGAGTGGGCGTGGGGAGAAAGAAGTCGATGAAGGTCTTGGACCCCGTCTTGGGCGCGGCTCCCGGCATTGTGGTTGACGG
This sequence comes from Planctomycetota bacterium, assembly GCA_026693085.1. Taxonomy (GTDB): domain Bacteria; phylum Planctomycetota; class Phycisphaerae; order Tepidisphaerales; family Tepidisphaeraceae; genus JAPLNB01. The sequence goes on from JAPLNB010000342.1 coordinate 17,793, forward strand.
GCCAGGTTGAGCGATAGCCGGCAATGCAAGCAAGGCGAGCACCGCGGGAACAAGATAAAGCCGACGCGCCATGATGGAGTTCCTTTCTGAACTGCTGAACCTCGCAGGGCCAGGAGCATAAACCAGCGGCATGCTCCGGGCAACGCGTATGCGAGTAACGATCTTCAAGATCACAAGCGCACAGTCGCCTTGATCGCAATCTACTTGCGAGGTAACCCTGGCGCTTGTGGGAGTTCATCGAAATTGCGGGTAAGCTCATGTTTTGAATGAGCTGCCCGCGGGCAGCACTGAGCAAGAGAACAGGACCACATCATGAAAGCGTCTGTGTTTGCGTTGTGCGCCACGATCTTCATGCCGCTTGCGTGGTGCGTGGCGGCGGAACAGCGTCAGGTCGAGCGATGGGGCGTCTTCGAGGTCGCGCTGAAAGGGCCTGCGGCAGGTAACCCTTTCGTCGACGTTGATCTCTCGGCGCAGTTCACGATCGGCCAATCAACCCTCCGCGTCAACGGCTTCTACGATGGCGAGGGCAGGTACGTCCTGCGTTTCATGCCCGAGGCGCTGGGCATGTATCGGTACACTACCAAGAGCGGCGTCCGGGAACTGGATGGGCAACAAGGGGCATTCGAGTGCGTGAATCCGTCAACGGGCAACCATGGGCCCGTGCGGGTGAAGGACACCTACCACTTCGCATACGCTGATGGAACACCGTATTACCCCTTCGGCACCACCTGCTATGCGTGGATCCACCAGACCGATGAGTTGCAGCAGCAGACGCTCAAGACGCTGGCCGAGGCGCCGTTCAATAAGATCCGGATGTGCGTCTTTCCAAAGAACTACGCCTACAACAAGAACGAGCCCTCGATTTACCCGTTCGCGAAGGATTCGGCCGCCAAATTCGACTTCACTCGCTTCAATCCCGCCTTCTTCCGTCATCTGGAGAAGCGTGTAACGGAACTGGGGAGCCTGGGCATCGATGCCGACCTGATCCTGTTCCATCCGTACGACGAAGGCCGATGGGGCTTCGACAGGATGGATGCTCAAACCGACAGGCGCTATGTGCGATACGTCGTTGCCCGCTTGAGCGCCTTTCGCAACGTCTGGTGGTCGATGGCGAATGAATACGACTTCATGAGGCGAAAGCAGGCCAGCGACTGGGACGACTTCTTCCAACTCGTGCAGCAGTCCGACCCTTACAATCATTTCCGTGGGGTCCACAACGGCACGCGATGGTACGACCACAACAAGCCGTGGGTGACGCACGCGAGCATTCAAAGCGCAAACCTCCAAGACGCCAAGCAATGGCGGCGGCGGTACAAAAAGCCCATCGTGGATGACGAGTGCCAGTACGAGGGCAACATTGCCGAGCCGTGGGGGAATATCAGCGCGCAGGAGCTTGTGCACCGTTTCTGGCTGGGGACGGTTGTCGGCTGCTACGTCGGGCACGGAGAGACATACGTCGATGCGAACGATGTTCTCTGGTGGTCCAAAGGCGGGGTACTGCGAGGCCAAAGCCCCTCCCGCATCGCATTTCTGCGGAAGCTGGTCGAAGAAGGGCCGCCTGTGGGCCTTGAGCCGCTGGAGGGTTCGTGGGAGTGGGATGTGTATGCCGGGGGAAGAAAAGGCGACGACTACTACCTCGTGTACTTCGGCTCGCATCAGCCCATCAGCGTGAGATTGCCGCTTCCGCAGGCGGAGTACAAGGCAGAGGTGATCGACACCTGGAACATGACGATCGCGCCGGTCGAGGGCGCCTTCCGCGGCAAGGCGTCGATTCCTCTGCCGGGCAAGCCTTATGTGGCGCTACGGCTTCAGAAGCGGCAGTAGGATCAGCTCTTTTCAGCAGCGGCATCGGCACCGGGTGCTGCCTGAAGCTCCGCGTTCAGGTGCAGCTTCTGGCCGGCCTTGAGCGAGACCTCCGCGGTCTTGGCACCGTAACGCACCTTGAACGTGGCCGGCGCGGCGTTGCGGATGGTGGCGGACTGCAGCTTGCCGCCTTTCCACTGCATCGCGACTTCGAAACCGCCGCGGGCGCGGAGGCCGCTGACCGAACCCGTGCTCCAACTGGGTGGCAGAGCCGGCAGCAAGCTGATCTCGCCGGCGTGGCTCTGCAAGAGGCTTTCGGCCACGGCGGCGGTCAGGCCGAAGTTGGCGTCGGATTGATTCGAGCGGGGGTTGTGCAGGTTGTCGGCAAGGGAACACACCAGGGGCCGCATCCAAAGCTGCACCTTCTCGCCGCGTTCCAGACGGGCCCACACGGCGGTATCCCAGGCCGTGATCCAGCCGCCGCGTGCCTGGCGCGTTTCCATCCACTTGTTGACGGCGGCGGCGAGCTGCGGCGTGCCGCGCAGGGTGATGGTACTGCCGGGGAAGAAGGGGAAATTGGGCGAAACGTTGTGGCCCTCGGTGCCGGGCTCCCAGTCCTCGATCCACTCCTGCAGGTAGCCGCGGCCATTGATCCGGTAGGGCGGGAGCTTGGGCAAGACGGCAGCCAGCCTGGCCCGGAAATCCTCGTCCACGTTCAGGATCTTCCCGGCCTCGATGCAGTGCGAGAACAGCTCGCGGATGAGGGCGATGTCCATGGTCGGCCCCGGTGACAGGGTCGCGGTGTTTCCGTCCTTGTCCCGATAACTGTGCTCGGGGGACATGGAAAACGGCGTGACCAGCCAGTGGTGCTTGGGGTCCTCCACCAGCAGTTCCAACAGGAACTGGGCCGAGCCTTGCATAAGCGGGTAATACTGCCTGAGAAACTCCTTGTCGCCGCCGAAGGCGTAGTGCTCCCACAGGTGCTGGCAGAGCCAGGCGCCGCCGACCGGCCACATGCCATACTTGGCGGCATCGACCGGCGCTGTGCCGCGCCACAGGTCGGTGTTGTGGTGAAGGACCCAGCCGCCGCAGTTGTAATAAGTCCTGGCGGTCCTGGCGCCGGTTTCGGAGAGGTCCTTGATCAGATTGAACAGGGGCTGATGGCACTCGGCCAGATTGCAGACCTCGGCCGGCCAGTAGTTCATCTCCACGTTGATGTTGGTGGTGTACTTGCTGCCCCAGGGCGGCAGAGGGGCCTCGTTCCAGATGCCTTGCAGATTAGCCGGCTGGCCGCCGGCGCGGCTGCTGGAGGCAAGAATATACCGGCCGAACTGGAAGCAGAGTGCTTCGAGATTGGGATCGACCGTGCCGGCGCGCATGGCCTGGAGCCGCTGGTCGGTGGGATTGGCGCTCAGCGCGGGGTCGCCAAGGTTCAGGCGCACCCGGCCCATCAGGCGGCGGAAATCGTCCGCATGCCGGCGGTAGAGGGTGGTGAAGTCCTTGTCGGCGACGGCGTCCAGGACTTTCTTGCAGCGGGCTGCGGGGTCGCCACTGATGTCGTGGTAGTTCACAAAGCTGGTGGCCACCGCCAGGACAAGGGTGACGGCGTTGGCGTTGCGGATATTGAGCGTGGAGCCGACCGTTTCGGACTTGCCGCCTTCCAGACGCGCGGACAAGGCCGCCTCATAGCGCAGACCCTCGCCTTTTGTCCGCGCAATCAGGCCATCCATTCCCGTAGGCGGGGCAGAAAACGGACCTTTCCAGGTCCCATCCATCACCAGTCTGCCGGAACTGGCGACACTGGTTTCCATATACGGACCCCTGAACCGTGCCCCGAGAGATATGCGGCCGGGCTTATCGGCGCTGATGCGCACGACCAGAACGCGGTCGGGCCAGGAAACGAAGGCCTGGCGCATGATGACGGTGTCGCCCTGACGGTAACTGACTTTGGCGACTCCGGTCTGCATATCCAGCTCGCGGCGATAGTCGGTGACGTTGTCATCCGGGAAGGACAGAAGCAGGTCGCCGACAGGCTGATAGGCCTCCTGCGCCTTGGGAATCCCATAGAAGTGGCTGTTGGCCAGCTTCTCGGCCTCCTGGAACTTGTCCGCGAAAACCAGGTCGCGAATCTGGGCGAAGTACTTGCCGGCTTCGGGATTGTCGTAGTTGTGCGGCCGGCCGGACCAGAAGGATGACTCGTTGAGCGCGATCCGCTCCTGCGGGACACCGCCGAAGACCATCGCCCCGATCATGCCGTTGCCCAGGGGCATGGCTTGGAGCCAGGCGGTCGCCGGCTGGCGGTACCACAGCACCATCTCCTGCGGCACCTGCGCGGGTGTGGACTGCGCCGGTTCGGCGGCATGCAAGAGGCAAGTGGTGATAAAGAACGAGGCCCAAAAAGTGAGGAGATGCCGCAAAGAAGACTGCCCGCGCATAGAAAGATCTCCTTATTCGCGCCGCGGCAGGGCGGCACGGTGTGAATGGTACCGGGGTACGGTCTACTCGGGAATGGCCGGCAATACCAAGAACAAGGCCTCGTTCCCCATGCGCGACGCCAGGTCGACCGACCCGGCAAAGGCGCGGTCGTCAGCCAATCGTGTCGACATGGTGCAGGATGATGACGACTGCACCATGGTCTCCAGATCGCCTTGCCGATTCAAGCCCCGCGGTTCTGGAAATAGTCGCCTTCGGAGAGTATCTTCCTGCACGTGCGACCAACCTGAATTCTGCCGTCGGGTGGATTCGTGTGGAGACGAGAGATGAGCATGAAGCAGACTGCATGGTTGTGCATCCTGATCCTCGCAGGAGTAATCCTTCCGCCGGATTCGGCCAACGCTGCCGGACCGGCGCCTGCGGCCGAGGCATTTGAACCCGGCCGCGTGCGGCTCTTGGATGGGCCATTCAAGACGGTCCAGGAGCTGCATCGAACCGGCATGGTCGGGCAGCTTGAACCGGATCGGCTCCTGTTCAACTTCCGCAAACTCGCCGGACTCCCCCAGCCGGCCGGTGTGACCAGAAGCTACGGCGGGTGGGATGATGGCTTTGTCCGTGGCCACTATGCCGGACACTACCTCTCGGCCGCCGCGAGCATGTACGCCGCAACCGGCGATGCCTCTTTCCGCGACAAAGCCAACTACATGGTGAAGGTGCTGGCCGAGTGCCAGGAGAAACTCGGCGGCGGTTACCTGTCCGCGTTCCCCGCCACTTGGTTCGACAACCTGGAGGCCAATCCTCGCAGGTCGTCGGTCCCCTATTACACGATCCACAAGATCCTCGCCGGCTTGCTGGATGTCCACGCCCTGTGCGGCAACCCGCAAGCGCTGGAAATCGCCGCGAGAATGTCCGACTACTTCGTCGCGCGCATTGCCAAGCTGACACCCGAGCAGATCGAGGCGATGTTCCGCACGGACTACAGCGGAAATCCCGGCAATGAATTCGGCGGCATGGCCGAGTCGTTGACCGACCTCACTGAACTGGCCCGCAAGGCCGGCGATCTCAATGCCGCCCGTCACCTGAAGCTGGCGGGGGTGTTCAATCGCCCCTGGTTCGTAGACCCCCTGGCCGAAGGCAAAGACAAGCTCTCCGGCCTGCACGGCAACACCCATGCGGCGCAGGCGGTTGGACTGGCCCGCTTCGCGCAGGTCGCCGGCGATGAGCGGACCGGCAAGGCCGCGGCATCGTTCTGGCGCATGGTGGTGAACGATCACTCTTTCGTCAATGGCGGCAACTCATTCAATGAGAAGCTGCGGGATGCGGGGACGGAAGTGGCCGGCAAAGGCGACGCCGCCCTGAGTCCTCTCACCGCCGAGTCGTGCAACACCTACAACATGCTCAAGCTCACATGGCTGCTGTTCGAGCGCCGGCCTTCGGTCGCCTACGCGGATTACTACGAGAACGCGCTGTACAACCACATCCTTTCCTCCATTGAGCCCGACCATGGCCGGGTGATGTACTACATGTCCATGCGGCCCGGCGACTATCGCATCCACATCAACGAGCCGTTCTGCTGCCAGGGAACCGGCATCGAACACGCCGCCCGGTTGGGCGAGGCGATCTATTGCCACAAAGATCGTTCGCTCTGGGTCAATCTCTTCATCGCCTCGACGCTGGATTGGAGCGAGCGGGGCGTGAAACTGCGCATGGAGACCCGTTATCCGGAAAGCGGCGCGGTCAAGCTGACAATGAAGACATCCGCGCCGGTTGAGGCCACGATCCACCTGCGCATTCCAGGCTGGCTGGAAGGTCCTGTGGTGGTGAAGATCAACGGGGCGAGACAGTCGGACGCCGCGGCTGCTGGCGAATACGTGGCGCTGGCGCGCACTTGGAACGACGCGGACGCGATCGAGCTGGAACTGCCGCTGTCGGTTCGCGTGCGCCCCAGCAAGGACGATCCGGGCACCGTGTCGTTCTTCTACGGGCCGGTTCTCTTGGCCGGACAGCTCGGGCGCGGCGGCATGCCGGAATCCGACGTTGCCGGCAACAACGCGCTGGCCAAGGCCCCGGCCTGGCCGGTGCCTGTGCTCATCGGCCCCGCCTCGGCGGCGCTGGCATCGATAAAGCCGGTTGTCGGGCAGCCGCTGGAATTCGAAGCCCGCATGGTCAACCCGGCCGACCGCAAGGAGGTCGCCGTCCGCCTGGCGCCCCTCTATCGGGTCCAGCACCAGCGTTACGCGTTGTACTGGAAAGCGGCCGCTGACCCGCAACGCGACGGAGACCGTTGACGACCATCATCGTCCTTCGCCGCAATCTGCGGGCAGAACAGTGATCTCGGCGACGCTCATCCCGTTATTTCCGGTAGCCTCTCTCAAAGCGGCGAAGCGAGAGTATCTCGCCTGTTGGCCATCTTCTCGGCCTCCTGGAACTTGTCCGCGAAAACCAAATCGCGAATCTGGCCAAAATACTTGCCGGCATCTGGATCGTCGTGGTTGTGTGGACGCCCGGACCAGAAGGACGACTCATTGAGCGCGATCCGCTCCTGCGGGATGCCGCCAAAGAATGCTTCCTTTCCGCCAACACCGCGATATCCGCTTTGGATCGGCTACGGGGCCGGGATGCGGAAGATGGTCAGGGAGTTGGGTGTGAAGTCGTACTTGAATTCCTGGCCGGCGACGGTGAGCGGCTTCTCGACCGGCATCACGACAGTCTTCTTTTCGAGCGTGTTTTCGGCCGCATTGCTCGCGTGGCCGAGGGTGATGACCTTGCCGGTCCTGGCCAGCGAGGGAATGGCGTTGACGGTGATGCTGGCACTCACGGGGTTCGGCGTGGGGTTGACAACCTTGACGACAAGTTCCTTCCTGGCGTTGTCCATGCCGGCCAGCGCGTAGATGAGCTTGACGTCGCTGCCGCCGACGCGACCGCCGCGGGCGGCCTGGGTGGCCGGGCCGCCGCGCGCAGCAGATGCGGCGCCGGACAGGGTGACGGTGCCAGCAGTGACGGTGGTCTGGAGGATCTCATCAGGCCTGTTCTCGCTGAAGAGCCTCTGCACGTGGTAGGAGGTGCGGCCTACGACCTGGGAATTGTCGAAGCGAATCAGGTTGACTGGCCACTCGCGACTGTTGACGTTTTCGAAAAGCGGCGCGTAGGAGCACATCCGCACGACGTCGGAGTTCTTCTCCATGTTGAGCATGAAGACTGCCTCGGCGAGCGCGCCCAAGAGATTGCCCTGGCCGACGCCGCTGTTGACGGCATACTCGCCGACATAGATCTTGGGACCACTGCGAGGGATGTTGTCGTACCTGTTAGCCATACCGAAGAGGCGCGCGGGATTGGCGTAGTAGTGCTCGTCGACGATTTCCACCGGGGCGTTGGGAATGCGCTGGTCGGCGATGGTGATGACGTCGGGGTATCTGGCCTTGATGGCGTCATAGAACACCTTGTAGTTGGCCTGGTAGGTGGCGCCGCTGTTTTCGTTGCCGATCTCGATGTACTTGATCTTGAAAGGCGCAGGATGGCCGTTGACCGCACGCTTGGCGCCCCATGTGGAGGTAATGGGGCCCATGGCATATTCGAGGGCGTCGAGGGCATCCTGAACCATGGGTTGCAGGGCGTCGCCGCGCAGTTCCTCGGCGGGCTGCCGCGCCCCGCAACTCATGCCGACGTTGCAGACATACATCGGTGCGGCATTGAGGTCCTCGCAAAGCTGCAGGAGCTCGTGGAAGCCCAGGCTGTAGGTATTGAAATAGCCCCACACGTTGTACAGGCCGCGGCGCTGACTGATGTCGCCGATCGACTCCTTCCAGTTCCAGCGGGAGCTGATGCTGGCCCCTTCCACCTCGCACCCGCCGGGAAAGCGCACGAAGCCGGGCTTCAGGTTGGCGAGCATCTCGGCCAGGTCCTGACGCAGGCCATGGCCCTTGAATGTCTTCCGCGGAAAAAGCGACGCCACATCCAGCCAGATCGTGCCCTCGGTGGCCTGGGAGATGACCAGGCGCGCCTTGGGATTGGTGGCGGTGGCGGTCAGCGCGAGGGTGTATTTCTTCCAGGCGCCGCCGACGTTGTCTACCTTGCCCGAGGCGGCGACGGTCGAGCCGTTGTCATCTTCCAGAGCGACGTTGAGCGTGGTGATGCGGTTGCCTTCGGTGCGGGCGTAGAAGGAGAGGTCGTAGGCCTCACCCTGCTGGATATTCATGCCCCAGAAGCCGGAGTTGGCCACGCCGATCCGTCCGCCGGACCTGGTGGCGATGAGCTTGAGGGAATTGGGGTTTCGGTCGTTGAGGGGATTGGCCTTTTCAAGGGCGATGCCGCCGTCGGCCGCACCGTCCTTGACCAGCGACCAGGCTGGCGTCGGACTCTGCCACCACTGGTTGTAGTGGCGACCCTTCGCGGTGTAGATGTCCTTGCCCTCCTGACGCCATCCTTCCGGAAGGTTGATGGCTTCAAGATCGCGGTTCTGCACCAGTTCGGCACAGAGGCCGCCTTCACCCGCGCGAGAGATTTCCTCAAAGAAGATGCCGTACAGCTCAGGGCTGGAGGCAATGCGCGGTGCCGCCGCGTCAATGACGATGCGGGCGGGGCTTGCGGAAGCGGGTGCCGGGGTCTCGGCCGCAGGTGCGTTTTGACCGCTGCCGAAAAGCCCGGCGAGGGCGGCGGCAGAGATGGCGAGAGCGAGACGATGGAACAAATACATGAGCTTCCTCAGGTCACAGGTCAGGGGCAAGGTTGATCGGCGAGCCTTCATAGCCACTCCTTCTAGCGTGCAGCGGGAATCGGCTGCGCAGCGGGCAGAGACCCACCTGGTTTGCCAAAGACAGTGAATTCGAGAACGCCCAGCGGCGTGGCCCTGGGCCAATTCGTCAGCGTCAATCGGACAAAGCGGCACCTGACCGGGGGAATTTCCTCAAAAATCACGTTCCGCGAAATGGCGTTTCTTGTCTGGTCGAGCGCCATCGTGTACGTCTGCCCATCCGATGACACTTCGATCTTGTACTGATACGCGTTGACTGCGGGCCGGTCTGAAACCGCGGCCGTCGCAGGCGTTCGCTCCGTTGGAGTTGGCCCCGCAGGCGGAGTTCCGGCGACGCCTGGTCCTCCGCGGCCGCGCCCACCGCCAAAGCCCCGTCCACTGTTGAACAGCAAACGGACGGAGTCGATCGTGAACAGTTGCACCGCGTCGAATCGCGTTGCGGGGGAAAGCTCGATCGTCAGAGTCGGCTGAACATCGGTCGCGGCCGGCTCCCACCAAGTTCCGTTCGAGTTGTCCACGGCATAGGCGGCCTCATGCCCCGGCTGCTCCGAGGACGCTCGCGAAAGCGCGTTCATCGCGCGGAGCTTGTTGATGGTCAGCGGAATCGACCCGCTGTTGCCTTTGGCGGGGTCCTTGATCGCGCCCGGGGCCCACTGTGGCATATCGGTGATCTTCACCGCCATGTTGCCGGCTTCGTCGAAGGTGATCCGGTCCATTCCGATCCGGCGTCCGCCGGGCGGGTTCGAGAGGACGATCGTGTAAAACTGCCAAAGATTCCCATCGGGTCCTTCAACGATGCTGCCGTGCGCGGTGCCGGTGACCAGGCCATCAGTCCTGCGGGTTAGCGGGTTGTTGGAGGCATAGGTAAACGGCCCCAGCGGCGACTTGGCGGTGTAGTACCCCGAAGCATAGGTCTTCCATTGGGTGCCGGAGGCGGAGTATTGCAGGTAGTACGTGCCGTTGTGCTTCTGAAGCCAGGGGCCTTCGATCCACGCAACGTCCGTGTACTCGTTCATCTCACCGTAACGTTCCCAGATGTGGTCTTTGTTGAATGCAAAGAGATGCTTGGGCGGAGCGGCGAATCTCGTGAGGTCGTTTGGGTCGAGCGGCACGACGTAGATGCCGTCTACGCCGCGGCCCGGATAATAGAGATACGGCTTGTTGTCATCGTCGATGAAGATGTCCATATCGAAGGGACCGCGCCATCCGCCGGCAGCGTCGGGGGTTTTCTTCCATTCCCCGAGATTGGCAAACGGCCCCAGCGGGTTGTCAGCCTTGAAGAGCGGGCCGCTGTTGCCGCACATGTAGAAGCTGCCGTTATATTTGACCACGTGCGGCGCGACAGGGACATTGGCGACGCGCTGGAAGGACCAGTTGAGCAAGTCGTCCGAGATCCAGGCGCCGCCGCCGGTGCAGTACATGTAGTACCTCCCTTGCTCGCGGATGACCGTGACATCCCCGGATGCATTGCCACCTGGCGCGGTTACCATCGGCAGAGGGTTGCAGTAACGCGCCGCCTGGCCGATCCGGGGGTCCGGCGCGCCAGCGGACAAGGCAGCCAGAGCAGCGACAATGTATAGGCTGGAGAGGGAGGTACGGGTCATGGCAACTCCTCGCACGAGCAATTGATGGCGACCGCCGATTCAACAGCTCTTGACTTCTGCTACAATGCGCTGGGCGGGCATTGCTTCGGGTTGCGGTCGAAAAGGAACAGGACCGCATCGTCGTCCGGAAACGTGGCATGTCAAGGCATCGCCGTCATCGTCGCCCGTGCCGCCAGAGGTGGCCCGCGGCAGGCGCAGTTCAATGGAAAACAGCAACTTCCTGTCCGTTGCGTGGACCGAGGGGGAATATGCAGAGGAGCCTATTCCGGATCCTTATGACCAGAACTGGAGGTCGTCATGCCGACTGCTGTCCTGAAGGTGAAGATGTCAAGAAGATGGATGAATCTGCTGACGGGTTTGGGTGTCCTTGTGCTCGCAGCAGCTCAACTGCACGCCGCGGAGCAGCCCTCGCCTCAGAGCTTCCCGGTGCCGCCGCAAGGCTTCGACCGGGTCCACGAAGGGATCGAGAAGGGCAAGCTCGAAAGGGTCGACTATGATGCCCCGGCCGTCGCACCAGGCTTGAAGCGCTGGATGGAGGTCTATACGCCGCCCGGCTATTCCAAGGACAAAAAGTACCCCGTGCTCTATCTGCTCCATGGCATCGGCGGAAATGAGAACCGGGAGTGGACCAGGCAGGGAGTGGCCAACGTGGTCCTCGACAATCTCATTGCCGACAAGAAGATCGAGCCCATGATCGTCGTGTTCCCCAACGGCAACGCGACGGCCAACCCGGCCGGCGGCGGAACCGGGGCAGGTGGCGGCGCGGGCCAACCACCTTCCCCAGCCCAACAGGCCAGGAGCGTCTTTGATCAACTGGCCGTCGATGCCGGAGGTCAAGCGACCAAGACCCTCAGCAAGGATCAATGGCTGAAGGCCCGCGCGGATGCGTGGGCCGCACTGGCCGACGCCGCTGGTAAGAAGGACGCTGCGGAGTTGACCCTCGAGGACCTTCAGAAGGCCGCCGAGAAGGATGCCTCGCTGCTCAGAGGCGGCATGTTTGGAGCTCGGGGCGGCCCGGGAATTGCTGCTGGCGCGGCTCGCGGCGGCCCAGGCGCACGCGGCGGGTTTGGCGGCTGGGGAGAGAGCTTCACGAACGATCTGCTTAAGGACATCATCCCCCATATCGAGTCGCACTATTCTGTCTATACCGACGCCCAACACCGCGCTCTGGCCGGCCTGTCCATGGGCGGCATGCAGACCCGCACGATCTCTCTGGCCAACATCGACAAGTTCGCCTACATCGGCATCTTCAGCGGCGGCAACATCAGCCCGGAGAGCATCACCGATCTGGGTGCCTTCAAAAAGAATGTCAAGCTCGTGTACATGAGTTTCGGCAGCAGGGAAAGCTCCGCCGGCCGAGGCGGCAGTACCGCCCCCAGCGGCCCTGAAGGTATCAAGCGTGCCTCCGAAGCGCTGACGAAGGCCGGCATCAAGACGTTCTGCTACGTCTCTCCGGACTCCGCGCACGATTTTACGAGCTGGAAACGCAGCTTGTATTACTTCTCTCAGTTGCTCTTCCGAGATTGAATATCACTGCCGTGCATCCATAAACGACACCAGCACAATTGAGGAGAAACCATCATGAAAGCCGCAATTCTAGGTGTTGCGCTCCTGGCCGCTCTTCCGGCCATGGCACAAACAACCCAGCCGGTGGTGGAGGATTTCAAGCCCTCGACCCTGAACCAGCCCGGCCAGCGGTACCCGCAGGTCAACTCGCAGCGATATGCGCGATTCCGCATCGTGGCGCCTCAAGCCCAAAGCGTCAGGGTGAGCCTGGGCCTGGGCGGACGCGGCGGCACCATCCTCGCGAAAGCTGACGACGGCTCCTGGATCGGCACGACGGCGGGACCACTGGATGAGGGCTTCCACTATTACCATCTCACGGTTGACGGGGGGACGTTCAACGATCCCGGCGCCTTGAACTTCTACGGATCTGTTCGCTGGGAAAGCGGCATCGAAATCCCCGCCCGTGACCAGGACTTCTACGCGCTCAAGGATGTTCCCCATGGCCGAGTTCAGCAGGTTCTCTTCCCCTCCAAGAGCACCAACACGTCGCGCCGAGCCTTTGTCTACACGCCACCCGACTACGACAAGGACCAGACCAAACGCTATCCGGTGCTGTATTTGCAGCACGGCTGGGGGGAGGATGAAACGGCCTGGAGCAACCAGGGCCGCGCCAACTTGATCATGGACAACCTGATCGCCGAAGGCAAAACCAAGCCCTTCCTCATCGTGATGACCTACGGCATGACCAACGACACCCGGCCCGGCGGCCTGGCGAGCTTCAACATCGGTCCATTCCAGACAGTCCTCGTTGACGAGTTGATCCCCTACATCGACGCCAACTTCCGCACCCTCTCCGATCAGCCCCATCGCGCCATGGCGGGACTGTCCATGGGCGGAATGGAGACCAAGTCGATCACCCTGAAGAACCTGGACAAGTTCTCGCGCATCGGCCTGTTCAGCGGCGGCACTATCTCCATGAATGACGTCAACAACACGCCCAGTTTCAAGGAGAAAGTGAAGCTCGTGTTCGTCAGCTACGGCAGCCGTGAAATCGGCGGCGCACGCGGCGGCGGACGAGGCGGACGCGGCGGCATGGGCGGCGACCCCAGGGCGAACGCGGACGCGTTGAAACAGGCCCGCATCAACAGTGTCTTCTACGTGTCTCCGGACACCGCTCACGAGTTCCAGAGTTGGCGGCGAAGCCTGCGCGAATTCGCACCGCTGCTGTTCCGGGATTGAGAACTGCATGAGGTGACGGATGCAGACATGCAAACGGATCAATGCGCTGACGGTGATTGTGGTCATGAGCGGGCTGGGGTTTGCCGTCAAAGCGCAGCAGGCGGGCGCACCTGCGGCCGATCATGTGGTCTTGGGACGTCTTGGCGACGATGCGAATGTCGCGTTTGTCCGCGCCGGCGGAGGCGATCGGGGCATCGAAATCGCCGGGGGCTCAGGCCCTCGCATCGTGCAGCCGAAACTGGTCAGGATGGAGGTCTATCGCACGGACGCGGATATCCGCCAGCTTACCGCCGGCTACAAGACCGTTCAGAAATCGGACTCCGGGATCGATGCCCGAGCGGAGGTTGCATACGACGGAGGCGTTGTCTTCCGCGCGCAGGATCTGTGGAGCCTCAGCGGAGCGGTGGTCTCGGTAAGCAGGACGATCGAAGTCGTCGGCAAAGCGCCGGGCGGCTTCTTCTCGTCTGTCGTGCTCAGCGTAGACCCTTCCGTTGCCTGGTCCGATGTCAACTGCCTGGCCCCGGGTGCGCTGTATGGTGACCCGACGCACGATGGCGAGCGCTCGCCCGGCGGCACGCTCAACTACGCGGCCCGGCGATTCCTCATGCGTGAAGATATCCTCTCGGCGCCTCTGTTTGCGCTCTCTTTCAAGAATGGCGCCTCCGTGGCCATGTTGAATCCTTCGCCGCGCGGCGACACGACCGTGGAGGAGACCAGGCTTGCCAAGCCCGTGATAATCGATGCCCGGTTGCAGTTCGGCGCGCTGGGTGCCTGGCAGGCCGACAAGAGCCCCATCGAGTTCGGTTTCCGGTTTCCCGGCACGACCAACGAATATGCGCGCGGTCCACGGCCTGCAAGCCAGCCGGCAAACCGGCCGATGACATCTGGGGCGATGTCTGCAACACCGCGATGGATTCGTCGCTATCACCCCATCACCCCGAACGTGGCGCACAGCTACCAGATGAGCTTCCGCTTTGGGCAAAGTGAATCCTTCCGTGACGTTACGCGGAATTCATGGCGTTGGGCATGGAATACGCTGAAACCTCCCATCATCCACCACGATATCGAGCAGTTGCGCCGCGTTCTGATCGACCACTTGGCCGCCCAGGCCGCCACCATCGACGGGCGGACGGCCATGCCCTTCGTCATCGACTTCATGACGGGGGAAAAGCGGTGGAATTACACGATGGTGGCGATGGGCTTCGTGGGCAAGAACATCGAGTGCGCCGACCAGTTGCTCCGCGAAGGCGATCGCGACAAGACCGAGCGCGGGCAGCGGATGCGCCAGATCGGCCTGGACATCATTTCGTCGCTGATCCGGGCGCTGCCGACAGTCCCGCTTGCCGGCACCGGCTACGATCTGTCAACCGGAAAACCATGGACGGGTCAGCGGCCCGAATGGGTGGCCCCGTGGCTGCGCAACGCCACTGAAGACATGCGCGTGCTGATGCGGGCCTACCGGCGCGAACGCGCGGCGGGCCGCCAGCATCCGGAATGGTTCAACTGGGTCAAGACGTACGTGGACTGGCTGATTCTCCAGCAGAGAGAGGATGGATCGTTCCCGCGGCGGTGGAAGCCCGGAAGCAGCGAGATCGAGGAGCCCTCGGGGACTTCCAGCTACAATCCCGTGCCGCTGCTGGTCATCATGTCCGAAGAGACGGGGGATGCGAAGTATAGGCAAGCGGCCATGCGCGCGGCCGAATATGTCTGGGCGAACTACGGAACGCGGGGGCTGTACATCGGCGGCGCCATCGACAATCCAAACATCACCGACAAAGAGGCCGGGATGCTCAGCATGGAAGCCTTCTTGAACCTCTATGACGCGACGAAGGAACCCAAATGGCTGGATCGCGCCCAGGTGGCGGCCGACTTTGCCGAAAGCTGGATCTGGATCTGGAATGTGCCGATGCCGCTGGATGCGGATGATGCGCAGCTTCACTGGAAGAAGGGCGTGCCGGCCCTCGGGTTTCAGGGCATCACGGCGGCCGTCGCCGGCAGTGTCGATGAATACCTGGATTGGGCTGTGCCCTCCTACGCGAAGCTCCACAACCTCACGAAGGACCCGCATTACCTCGACGTGGCGCGAGTTCTGCTGCACAACACCAAGTCGATGGTCGCTCTCCCCGGACGCCAGTATGACCTGAGGGGCATCGGCTGGCAGCAGGAGGGCTGGCGCATGGGGCCGGGCGGATCGGGGCGCGGCGTCGGCGGCCACCGGTTCTGGCTGCCGTGGATCTCCGCCAACCATCTCTACGGAATAACGGGCTTGGAGGAATACGATCCGGCCCTGTTCAAGATGCTGTTGGCAAAGCCCGAGCCGCCGAGGGTGCCGGCGACAACGGCCAAATGAAGGCATACGGACGTGTTGCTGGCTGGCTGGTTACATTCTCATGCTATGGTGGCCTATGGCAACTCGATTACGGTGCGTGACGACGCTGCTCATTCTCGTGGCCAGTTCCGGCTTCGCCCGCGCGCTCGCCGCCGGCGCGCCAGACAATACGGCCAAACTGACGCCCGCTGATCTCTCGACCATCCGAGGCGCCAACTACCGCGGGGCGGCCGCTGCGGACACCACCGATTATTGGCGTAGTTACAATGCCGCTGAGACCGAACGCGATCTCACCTATGCCGTTCGGCTGAAGCTCAATCAACTGCGCGTCTTCGTGAATGATGCCGCGTGGCAAGCCGACAAGGCGGCTTTCCGCAGGAACCTCGTTGACCTTGCCCGCGCCTGCAATCGGCACCGCATCGGCCTGATGATTACCATCGGCGAGACACAGACCTTCATCGGCGAGGATGGATCGATCAACCGTGATCGCATCCGCGCGCTGGTGACGCAACTGGTTGACGCCGTCGGCGATGAGCCTGCCCTGGCCTTCTGGGATGCCTCCAACGAACCCGACTACAATCCCCCCGGCTCCCCGCGCGATCGACAAGAAAAGCGGTTGGAGATCGCCCGCTTCATCGTCGCCACGCTGCACGAGCTCGACAAGAAGACGCCGGTGACCATCGGCATGGCCTACGAGCGGAATATGGAAGCACTCACCGACGCCGTCGATGTGCTCTCCTTCCACGACTATCTTTCAACCCGCGCGGCCATCGCCGATGACATCGCCCGCGCCAAGGCATTCGCGGCCAAGATCGGCAAGCAGGTCATAAACACCGAGATCGGATGTATCGCCCGCGCGAATCCCTACGACGTAACGCTCGAGGAGCACATGAAGGCGCGCGTCGGCTGGTATATCTGGGAGCTGATGATCACCAGGCGCTGGGGCAACGTTCACGGCGTATTCTACTCCGATGGCACTGTGCGCGACCCCGCCATCCCCGCCGCGATGTTCGGCCTGTTCCGCAACCGCTCGGACAACGTAGTCCTGGAGAACGTCAACCGGGAGAACTGCGTCAACAGCGACATCGCGGCCGCCCAGGCGTGGCTGGATAACCCCGCGGGCAGTTGGAAGGACGGGCTCGATGCCGCCGAGAAACTCGCCAACCTGCTGGAGGCGGCTCAGTTGACCGCCATGCGCGAGCCGCCCACGCGCGCCATCGAGCTGCTGCGGCAGGGACCGCCGAATCCGACGGCGATGCGCAACCTGATTCCCCGTTACATCAGCTTGCTGCGGCCATTTGAACGGCCCGGGGCTTCCGCGGTCACCGGCGTTCATCCCACCACCGTGCCTGCCGTGTCGTCGCCGACCGTGGCCTATCCGATCCCGCGTCGCGCCGGCTCGCGCACTCCGGCCGACACCTCGACCATCCGCGGCGCCAATTACTGCTATGCCGAAAACGGCGGGCACTCTGGCATGTGGAACAACTACTCGACGAAGATCACGGAGCGCGATCTGACCTATGCCCAGCGGCTGGGGATCAACCAGATTCGCTGCTTCATCACCTACCAGGCCTATCAGAGGAATCCCGAGCAGTTTCGACAGAACCTTCTGCATCTCGTCCGCGCCGCCGATGAGCGCGGCATCGGCGTCATGCCGGTTGTTGGATACGACAGACAGATGCAGGGCCAGGGTTACCCCGGCGCCGAGGCATGGGCGAAATTCCTAGTGGACACGCTGGGCAAGGAACCAGGCCTGGCGTTCTGGGATGTGTACAATGAGCCGGATTATCCGCCCAATCAGCCCGAGCGCACGGCCCCGCGCCTGGCCTTCGCCAGGCACATGGCGGGCGTGTTCCGCCGGCTCGATGGCCAGACCCCCGTGACCATTGGCTTTGCCTACGAACGCACCATGGAACAATGCGCCGAGGACGTGGATGTGCTGGTGTTCCATGATTACCAGCAGACACGGGAGGCGGTGCGGATCAACATCGAGAAGGCCAAGCAGGCGGCCGCCAGGGCGCGCAAGCAGGTCATGAACGATGAGATGGGCTGCGTGTGCCGCGCCAATCCCTATGACATGACCATCCAGGAGCACGTGAACGCCCGCATTGGCTACTACATGTGGGAGCTGATGATCGTCTGGGACGGCACGCGCGGCTGGGGCAATGTCCACGGCATCTTCTATCCCGACGGCACGATCCGCGATCCATCGATCCCGATGGCCGTCATGGGCATCTTCCGCAACCGCGGCCCGGATGTCGTGCTCGAGCAGCCCGACCGCGAAGGCCGCGTGACCCGCGAAATCGCCGATGCCCGCAAGTGGCTGGCCGACCCGAACGCCGACTGGAATGCGGGCCTCGACATCGCGGAGGTGGCGGCCAATCTGCTGGAATCCGCGCAGCTCGTGCCGCTGCGCGAGCTGCCCACCCGTCAGGTTGCCGTGTTGCGCCGCGGGCCGGAGAATCGAGCGGCGCTGCGGACGCTGCTGGAGAAAGATATCGCCGCACTACAGCCCCATGCGATCAGGTGAGCATCCGCTGCTGCTCGAACTCGACGGGAGTGAACGCCATGCAAAAACGACTGCCTACCGACTCCAGTGTTTCGAGAATCGGAAGGTGGCGCGGGCGCTCGGCTCTCGCTTGCCTGGCGGCGCTGCTTGCGCTGCCCATCATGGTGGCGGCGTCCGAGGCGATTCCTGCTCCAGGGTCGAAACTGCCTCCGCCCGCTGGCGATCGCGTGATCACCGCTGCCGATGCCACGGCGGAACGAATTGGAACTTCGATCCCGGCCTCCGCTATTGGCGAGCCCGTTGGCGGAGTGACGCTGGCGCCTCCTCGCTGGTTTGCGGCCACGCAGAACTCCGTCGCCTATGCGTTGGTCGATGGCGCGATTGCTCCCAAAGACCCCAAGGGAAAGTCCATCAACTTCCGCGTCTTGCTCCCGGCCAGTTGGAGTCGGCGGGCGGTGCAAATGGGCGGAGGCGGCATGAATGGAATGGTGCCGATGCTCCGCGGCGAGCGGCCCGGCTCGCTCACAACGGGCTTTGCGCGCTACGGCAGCGACTCGGGGCACCAAATGAGCTTTGGGCGCGGCGGGCCGGGGATGGGCTCAGAGGCCGGAGACGATTGGGCGCTCAACGAGGAGGCCATCCGCAATCTCGGCTACATGCAGATGAAGAAGACGCACGACGCCGCGATGGTCATCATGGAGCGCGTGTATGGCGAGCGGCCGCGATTCAACTACTACATCGGCGGCTCGCAAGGCGGACGCGAAGGGTTGATGGTGGCGCAGCGATATCCGGCCGACTATGACGGCATCGTCGCAGATGTTCCGATCGTGAGTTTCTCCACTCTGATGCTGGCGCCCGAGCTGATCCGCATCAAGGAAAAGCCCCTTGCCAACTGGGTTACCCGCGCCAAGGTCAATGCCATCCGGGCCGAATTCATGCGCCAGGCGGACAAGCTCGACGGATTGTCTGATGGGGTCATCAACAACTACATGGCGGCCCGAGCGCTGTTCGACCTGTCGCAGGGCGATCCCAAGCGCAACCCCTGGGCGGCCCTGCGCGGCCCCGACGGCAAGGACCCCAGTCCGGCAGACACTTCCGCCAACGCGCGTCTGACCGATGGCCAGATCGAAACACTGAAGTTCGTCTACAGCCGCTATCCGTTCGCGACGCGCCTGGCCAACGGAGTGCGGTCGTTTGGCATGTGGGTCCCGAACACCGATCCTGCGGGCAGCGGGCTGATCGCCGACCGGCGATTCCGTGGACAGGAAGGAGCCGACGCCAATGCGCCGATGCACTCGCACCTGGGAGTGCTGGGGGTGACCGGCTTCCTCATGCAGGATCTATCGGCCAATCCACTCGACTACGTCGAAGGAGGGCCTCTTAACAAGCGTCGCGAGCAACTCTCCGAATGGCTCGACGCCACCAATCCCGATCTATCGGCGTTTTATCGGCGCGGCGGCAAGATGATCGTGACCATCGGGACCGACGACACGCTCGCCTCGCCGGGGGCGCAACTCGACTATTTCCAGTCTGTCCTCGACAAAATGGGACGTGAACAGGTGGATGCGTTCGCCCGGTTCTACGTCATTCCGCAGGCGGGCCACGGCCTGAGTGGTCGGAGCTGCGGGACGAACGGAGAGGGGAAATCCGTGCCCGCGTTTCAGATTCCAAACAGGTTCGACCGTACCGCTCTGATTACCGCCTGGGTGGAGCGCAACCAAGCGCCGGGCAAGACGCTGGTCGTCAGCGCGGGCGGCCGAAGCCTGCCGCTGTGCTCGTATCCCAACTATCCCCGTTACGTGAGCGGACCGCCTGAATCCGCCGAATCGTACGTGAGCGCAGCGCCTTGAGCGGTAAGCGATGCGAGGAGCCCATGATGAAGAAGACTTGTCAGATTGCGATTCTGGCGATGTCTGCTGCCGAATTCGGCACGGCGCAGCAACCCGCGCCGGTCAGGGGGCTCCTATGCCGCGACTGTCACCTGCGTCGGCGGCAGTAGGGCATGCACTGCCTTTTGGCCGTCACTGCCGCCTTGCTCAAGCTCTGCCGGATCGCCCGGCGAATCCTTACCGATGGGCGCGATTACGACCGCTAAGTCCGATGTCTCGGCAGCTTCATGTCTGTCATCGTGAAGCGATATCGAACTCGCGACCGGATCTGGGATGCCCCCGTGCGGTTGTGGGTAAGAAGAAGAGTGCAAGTTATTTCTACAAGTGCGCTTACACCAGGACTCTCGAAGCTCAAACGCCAACGACCGACGACCAGAAATGGAAACGCGCAGAAATATAGACAACCCTTGTTCTTGCAAGCAGTTGTAGCGTCAACTGCCAGCGCGCACAGGCTTACGCATACCGGAATATTCCCGTTTTTCTCGGTGGCGAAAGAGCGGTACTTACAGCAGCACCCGATTTATAACCATTTAATGTACTGACACCTATGGAAGTGGGCGATACTGGACTCGAACCAGTGACCTCACGGGTGTGATCCGTGCGTTCTAGCCAACTGAACTAATCGCCCTAATGCTCTAAACTACTTGTTTTTCAAGGCTTTCCGTCGCATCTGGCCATTACTGACAAGTGGCCGGAAATCCTTGATTTGTCAGTAACCAAACGCGTTCTACTGACGATCGGACGTGGTTACTGACAACCACCCGCAAGGGCAGTGAGGCAGCCAGTGACTACCACGACTGAGAATGCTATCGTAACCGGGGCAAAAGGCAAGTCATCTAGCAGCCCACTTCCAGAGCACCATCGAAAAGGCATCAGCGCTGACCAGCGGGCCAGGCAATAGACGTGCCGTGTGGGGTATTATGACCTTGGGGCCAGCCGGCAGCCGGGAACCGCATCAATGCCTTCAACGGCCAGAAAGACGTTGAACTGGAAGTGCGGGACCTCCGATTTGCCTGACGCGATGGGTTGCATCGCTGGCTGCGCCATTCCCGCGTTCTGTCCCATTGGCACAGAATAGCGGGGTTCAGGGTTCGGGGTTCGGGGGTCAGGGGTCAGGGGTCAGGGGTCAGAGAAGCCAGAGCGGGCTGACTGTCGCATGGGATCGAGTGCCGGTCTAAATGGATGGGGTGGCGGGAGGTGTTTGGAGGAAAGTATGGGGCAATGGGAGGAAGAAAAAAGTTTGGCGGAGGGGGGTAAAAGCGTAAGATGAGCGGGAATGGGGGGTTGAGTGGTTTTCTGTTTAATAGAACCGGGCAAAACCGGGCAAAACCGGGCAAAACCGCGCAAAACCGCGCAAAACCGCGCAAAACCGCGCAAAACCGACACATAGCGACCGCCGGGCATATGAGGGGACGATTGGGGCTGAGGCGGTGCGGAATGAAATTGTCAAAGAGCCTGG
>JAPLNB010000343.1 GCA_026693085.1 Planctomycetota bacterium
CCAGATGGAACTTTGTCGCCGCACCTCAATAACATCGCAAGTTATTGATTCGGCGGTCCTAACCTCCCTCACCGTCGACGAAGTCCATCGCCACTTACCCCCCCTGACCCCTTCCTAATGAATGAACCTCATATCCCCGAAATTCGGAATCACACCCGGCGCCCCGGTCGTGAACGGCCGGAAACCCGCCGGCCAGTACACAAAAAACGCCTTCCCCAGCATGAACCGCTCCGGCACCCGACCCGAATCCGCGTACAAGTCCTCCCCCTCGACCAGATTCACCGGCTGCGTCCAATACCGCGCATCGCTGCTCAAAATCGAATTGTCCCCCAGCACAAAGTACTCGTTCTCCATCTTATTGCCGGCGATCACCTCGCCCCGCGCGCTTAACCGCACCGGATTCTCCGGACTGGCGTTCCGGATCTCACCCACCTTGCCATACCCCGATCCCGGCGTGTAATAAATGTCCCGCCACAAGCTCAGATGAGTGACCTGGCAGCTCTGCAGCTCCGCCGCCAGCTCCGCTCGCGACGCCCCGAATACCGCGCGAATCTGCTCGTAATTCGCGATCGTCTCCCCCAAACGCTCCTGCTGCTGATGCAACTGCAACAACTGCTTTACGTCCGGCCTGTAATCCGCCGGCGTGGTCCGGATCAAGTCCCGCCCATTAATCCGCAGCGTCACCTGGTAATCCACATTGGTGAACTCGACATTCAGATCTCCCTCCGTACCGATCCCCGCCTCGCCCACCGTCACCGTCGTCCCGTCCGGCAGCCGATGCACCAGCCTTGCCTTCCCCGGCCGCAACTCCGCCGTGAACCGGTGCCCCAGCTTCGTCAGCGACGCGCTCATCGCCCCATCACCGGAGTTACGCCGATAAGAAAACTCAAGCTTCAAATCGCTCACATACCACCGCGGGATCATCTCCCTGGCATACAGATCGACGTTATAGGAGTCGTTGTACGCGCCCACCTCCGGCAGCCGATCCGGCAATCGCACATTCATCGTCTCGTTGTACGGCAGCCAATCCGCCAGCGGAAACGCCCCGAAGCTCCTATCCTTGTTGGCGTCCTTGTCAAACTCAAACCTTGCCCCGCCCGTCGCATTCTCAAATCCCCGCCCCCCCCCCCCCCCCCGGCAAAGCCCCCCCCTACCCACCCCTCGACTCCCCCTGCCAGCCTTCGCCGTTGCCTTCTCGTTCGGGCAGACGTACACATCCCCGTCGAGAACCATGATCGATTCACCGGGCTTGCCCACCAGCCGCTTGATGAAATTCTGCGTGTACCGCCCAGCCTCCGAAGGACTCTTAAACACCACTATGTCCCATCGCGAAGGCTCTTGCAGCAGATACAGATACTTCAGCACCAGGATTCGATCCCCATAGTAGACCGGTATAGACGGCGAACTCGCCGCATCTCGCCCTCCGCGCAATACCTTAAACCCGCAGTTCGGGCAGTGCATCGAAAACACCGCCGGCGCCACGTGCGGAATGCTGATATCATCCCCACCCCGGTCCTGGCTCGGGAAATTCACGTCAAACGGATACCCGCACTCTTCGCAGTCAAACCGCATGTGCGCCCCCAGCAGCGTGGGCGCCATCGACCCTGACGGTATCACAAACGCCTCCACCACAAACGCACGGAACACAAACGCCAATATGAACGCCACCAGAATCGACTCGATTGTCTCCTTGACGTTCTCCTTCGGCGGCTCCTTTGCTTCCACCGGCCACTCCGGCGGCGGCTTCGCCGCGCTCGGCGGCGCAGTAATCCTCGGCAAAAACCCAGGAGACCTCGTCTGCGACAATGTCTTCGCTCCACTACGCTGCGATTCAGGCATAACCCACTATCCTAAACGATCCTCCACGCCCCGCAAAGTCATCAACAACCCTTCCCCCTGAGTCTCTGGTTCCTCCGACCTCGCGTTGGAGACTATCTCAGAATACAGATTGGCCACAGATGGGGCATCGATGGACACCGATCGAGGGCCGAAGAAAAGCGTTGGGATTTGACTCTTCTTGGTCTTTCATCTGTCTCCATCTGTGCCCCATCTGTGCCCCATCTGTGGCTAACCTGACTTTCGCACTTTCGTCCGTCGACCCTCATTATTTGAACGCAAACGCACAAAGCAGCCCGTAGGTCTCCACCACAAGCCGGAGGATTCACGGTCGCGGCCCGTCGTCGTCGGACTCGGGTATCCGCAGCTTTCCGCTACCTATCCGCGGCGGCGGCTGGGCCGGCAACGTCAGGCCCAGCTTCTCCAGCAGCATCAACTGCTCCGCCTCCGGCTCGGTGTGACGAGGCATGACCCTTCCATACTTGGCCACGCCGGCCCAGCCGTCGGCCCCGGCCATCACCGCGAACAGGGCGATGGTGAGGATATCGATCCGCTTGTGTCGGCGGTTGGGGTTTCTGGGGTCGGGCATAGCGGTAAAGACGCGGGGAATCTTCGCGGTCGCTTGGGCGTCCATGCCAAACCTCCTTTCCAAGGTGAACGGTCAAGCGTATCCAACGCGAAGCTTCGCAACCGATGGGGCGGACTATACCTGCGCGCCAGCCCGGGCGCAAGGCGCAACATCCTGAAATATTGCCCTCCGCCGGGCCATACGCAATTGCCCTGTACGGAACCCTGGGGGTATGACCTTCCGGACCCCACGTCCGCCGGCGAGTCGCAATGAGCAGAAAACCGCTTTCATCAAGGAAGGCCAGATGGGCCCCAAGTTCGCGCGCCTTTTTTTGTATGCGGCCACCGGTATCGCTTCCAATGCTCGATGGCTTGTTCGTCCCGCTGCACGGGCCGGCGTTCGGGAACCTGGCAGGACCACCGCAGTTGCCGCAACACCCGCCAGACGTGGTTGGGGTGATAGCGGACGCCGAACTCCCGGCGGATCACCCGGGCGATGCGTTTCAGCGTCCACAGCTCGTTGGGGTAGCCGTAGGCCATCGCTCCCTTCAGCAGCAGGTCCAGCAGCTTCTGGCATTCGTCCTTCTGAAGCTTCCGCGGTCGCCCCGGCACCGGCTTGGCCGCCAAGGCCGCCAGTCCGCCTTCGGCCACGCTCTGACGCCACCGCCAGACGGAGGCGATGGAAGTTCCGACGCGATGCGACACCTCTTCCATCGTCAGACCGCTGTCCAGCAGTCGCATCGCCCGTCGCCGTCGCTGCTCCAGTGTCTTGGCGGATCCATGGGGTCTCATACACCATAGATCGGCGTTTCTCTTACATTACTTTTGCGAGACTCAATAGTGCGATCAAGGTTGACGCCAACGCGAATTGTGTTAGGCTGTTGATCATCCTGGCCGGAAGGAATCCGCCCGAGCCGGCGAAAGCGAGTACAGTTATGCTCAGTCAAACCCCCATCCTCCGTGCATCGGACTTCGCTGTTGCGGGTCGCTAGCCTACCGAAGGCCGGTGCCCGCCGGCAGTCCTGCCCCTGATCATTCAATGATCCCCGCGTGCATTCAATTGCGCGCTGATATTGGAAACTAATATGAAATCAAATGACAAGCGGTTCGCCCGCCGAAGGTCGGCGAGCAACCATCTGGATGAGGTCGATGAGGCCGATTGTTCGGCTTTCTTCGACGATGTTGGTGTCAGCCGTAGAAAGAAGCAGTTGGTTCGGGCGCAACAGTTGTGTCGGCAGGTCTTCCGCGCCGTCAGTTGCACCCTTTCCGGAGAGTGCGGAGATGAAGTCCTCCAGGACTTGGTTGTCGACAGCGTGGTGCCGGCTCCGGATGCCTCGCGGATGATGATCAACGTCTATCCGACCACACTTAGAGGCCGAGTATCGGTCGCGGAGATTCTCGAGCGACTGGGTCGCGTCGAAGGGTTCCTTCGACGCGAGGTGGCGACCGCCATTGTGCGGAAGCGCGCTCCGGAACTGCTGTTCAATGTCATTGTGCCCGGGGAGGGGAACTATGAGTCAGCCTGATGTCAAAATGTGGCTCGCAGGCCCGTTGCCGGCCGATGCGGCACCTTTGCTTACCCGGTTGGCCAACGCAGAAGATGTTCGCTACGTCCGCGTAATGCCCGACGTGCACTTGGCGCACGACATTTGCATCGGAACAGTAACGGCCACGGAACGCCTCATTTACCCTCACGCGGTCGGTGCGGACATCGGTTGCGGTATGGTGGCGATCGCGTTTGACTGCAACGCCGATGTCCTCGCCAATAAGTCTGTTGCCGGCGCGTTGCTGGCCCGCCTGTACCGGTGCGTACCCGCGAATCGGCAGGCGGAGGCGCAGGAATTGCCTGCAGGGTTGCAGCAGCAGTCGCTCAGCGATCCGCGGCTGGAGGCCATAAAGAGCCGGGATGGGCGGGTGCAGTTGGGCACGCTCGGGCGAGGCAACCACTTCCTTGAGTTCCAAGCGGATAACCAGGGGCAGCTCTGGCTCATGGTCCACAGCGGCTCGCGTGCGATTGGGCAAGCGATCCATGACATGCACCTCGCGAAGACAGCCCGCACTACGGGTGGCTTGCGGTTCCTGGAAGTCGAAGGCAAGAATGGTCAAGCGTATCTTGCGGACATGACGTGGGCTGCAGACTACGCTGCCGCCAACAGGCGTGCCATGGTCGAATCGGCATCAGCGGCGATCACTGCATTATGCGGTGGCCGGGCGATCTGGGGCAGCTATGTGGGGTGCAGCCACAATCATGTGCGTCGCGAATCTCATTTCGGACAAGAGCTGTGGGTGCATCGAAAGGGCGCGATCTCGGCAAAAGCGGGTGAAGCGGGCATCATCCCCGGCGCGATGGGAGCCGTCAGCTTCCATGTTCAGGGCCGCGGCAATCCCGAGAGCCTCGAGTCTAGCTCACACGGTGCAGGACGCGTGATGAGTCGCACCGATGCCCGACGGCGAATCTCTACGCGGGATCTGCAACGGCAGTTAGGCCAGGTCTGGTATGATCACCGGCTTGCCGAAGCCCTGCGGGACGAAGCGCCCGCCGCGTACCGCGATGTTGAGGCTGTCCTGCGCGCCGAGCGCGACCTCACACGAATTCTGCGGCGGTTGGTGCCTCTGCTGTGCTATAAGGGCACGTAAGATTGATTGTTGGACTATCGGCATCGTGAATTTGAGCCTCAACAGCTAGGCGATGATCCTCCCGCGATCCAGCGCTGCCAAGCAGCGTTCAGTACGGCCGGGTGTTCTTTCATGGCCCGCAGCGATCAGAAGGGTTCTCGATCGCTACCGCGCCGCGTCGTATACCGAGGCAATGAATGCATCGCTGTGTGCGAACGGCTGAGCGTAAGTGCGGCGTCCCTCGCCGCTCCAGATAGACCGACGATCTTCACGAGTCGCTCCTCTCACGAGATCATTCGATCGCCGCGTACGGATTCAGCCCGAACCAGCGGCGGCTTCCGCTTCCCAAGGAACGCACACCCAGTCGAGCGGCCTGGCCAGGTTTCACGAGCTCGCGCGACACAGTTAGATAGTAGAAGCCCACCTGATCTTCTGGCAGCGCCCGCCGGGGGACCAGCATCAGCGTCGCTTTGCTGTCGGCGCTGGACCACTTCAGCAACTCCGCCAGATCGAACCGAAGGACGTCCGTGCCGTTCACCACCAGGACAAACCCCTCGGTCTTCGGCTGCGAACTGTAGCCCAGCCCGCCAGCGAAACGGAAAGTAACCGATGCCCCCTTCGTTTCGAGTGGTACGACGTCGGTCTCCCACTCCACGGAGTTCCCTGGCCGAGTCTGCCGGCAGATGTATGCCTTCGCGCGATCCTCGCGATAGGAGAACCATTCCCCTTCCTCGCTTTCCTTGCTGACCATGGCTCGAAAACCGTGCACGTACGGCCCCGACGGCGGTTGAGTCGGCATTCGGCTACGCAAGACATCCGCGGGCAACTCGGCCCGGGGCTTCGGCAGGCCGGCGGCATGCCGAAGGATCCTGCTCATAATCCACTCGCCCTCCGGCCGGCCCTTGGCAGCGGCATGATTGAGCCCGCTCACGATCAGCGAACCCTTGCCAACGCGAGCCTCGATAAGGAAAGCATTGTCGCGAACGATGTGCAGGTGAGGGATGGCGCGGACGATCACGTCCGGCCGGCTCTGCAAGCCCTCCAAATTGTAGTGCGACGCGCCCTGAAGCAGATGATACCACCCGGCGTCGCACCAGCCCCCGAGGGCCATATCACGGGTGACGGCGTGGTCATAGACGACGGTTCCGCAGTTGTTGTCGCGATCGCCATCGCCTTTCCACCAGGAAGCCTTGAAGGTCGCCGGGTTCGACGGCAGCAGGCCAGAACTGCCCAGCAGCACGAGGCATGCCCCGCGCTCCGCGGCATCGATCAACCGCGGCTCCAGGTCCGACGCGACGTACACCGCGCGGGAATCGAGCGTCTTGTCCTCGGGCATCGGACCAGATCCGAATGAGCGGACGAGCGCCGCCACTTCCGCCGCCGCGTACACGGGCACGTCGAGCTTTCCGGTCTCTGTCGCGGATGGATACACCCATGTGGTCCACGCGTTCTGATACCGGCCCAAGGGCGCCCTGAGTTCGACTTCCACCCGCAGACAGGTCGGCTTGACGACATCGGGCAATGTCACCTCAATACGGCCAACGGCGGCCACGTCACCCTGGCCCACCCGGGCCGCAACCATCTCCTTGTCGCCGATCGGCTGATCGCCGGCCTTCACTCGCCAAACCACGCGGGCGTTGGCGATGGGCTCGTTGGAGTAGTTGGAGACGATCAGGCTCAACTTCAGCGAGCCCTTGCCGCGGTACGTGACGTCCAGCCCATCCACCAGCAGGACCACGTCGTTGACGAATGGACGCACCTCCTCGGGACGGATCGACTTGGGCCGATACTGCGAATCGACGATGCCGTTCGACGTCGTCCAGTAGTCCTGGAAGAGCCACCAATGATGCCCGGATATGTACGGGCTCTTGCGCAAGGCCTCGATGTTCAGCTTGTGGCACAGGAGGTAGAGCCGCTCGGAATTCTCTGCCCAGGTATTGGCCTCCGCCAGCAGCCCCATCCGCCCCAGGCGCTGCCGCCCCTCCACGGTCCAGAACGGCTTGATGCTCCCTTTGAATTCGTCGAATTGAGCCAGCCGCGGGAAGGTGTTGTAGTTGCCGGTCTCGTGCGAAATGACCGGCTTGCGCGGCGGCTGGATGACGAACTTGTCGGGCACGTCCAGCGGGATCCGCGCTACATCGAACATGAGGAAATGCAAATCGAGCGTGTCGCGGTCAACGAACGACTTGAACAGACCGTCGCTGTCCGCATAGGGTCGCGTGGGATCAAGCCGGCGGGCAATGGCCCCAAACTCCCGGCCCAGCGGCACCCCGCCCCACAGTTCGTTGCCCATGACCCAACAGAGGATCGACGGATGATTGCGATGACGAACGATGGCGGCCGCCCACTGGCGACGATAGGTCTCCATCGCCGCCGGCGACTGGGTCGCCCGGTCATAGAACTGCTGATACGCGATCGGAAACTCGGCCGTGCTCAGGATGCCGGTCTCGTCGCATGCATCGTAGTACTCGGGCGGCATGATCGTGCTGTGGTGCCGCACGTGGTTGAAGCCGTACGACTTGACCAGCTTCAGTCGCTGCAAGTACATGGCCTTGTCAACAGGCATCGCCATGTACTGCGGATAGATGTGGTCATCGCCGTACCCGCGCAGAAAAATCGGATGGCCGTTGAGGAGAATGCGATGGCCGTCGACCTTGATTTCGCGGATGCCAAAGCCGGTCTCGACGGCATCGACAACGCGCCCGTCTTTCGTAAGCAGCGATAGTCGGGCGACGTGCAAGTTGGGCGCGTCGGGCGTCCAGAGCTTCGCCTCAGGGACGTCAACCTTCAATTCCAGCGACGCGCCCTCGCCCGGGGGCGCATTGAGGGCCAGCCATTGCCGGGCCACCGGCCGGCGGTTTGAATCGAGGACGTCCAATCGGACTCCTCTCACGTGCCGCCCGTCGCCCCTTAGCGTAGCGGTCGCCCTGCAGACCGGCGGCGAGGTCTTCGTCTGAATGAAAAGATCATCGAGCCAGCTCTCGGCGCGGGCCTCCAGCGTGACATGCCCCCAGATGCCACCCCACTCGATGTCCATGTAGTCGGCCAGGTCGCCGGCGCCAAACATGCCATCCACATCCCATCGCTGCCGGGAATCGACCTGGATGGCGATGACCGCGATCTGGCCCGGCATGGCACAGTCGGTTAAGTCGTACTCGAAGGGCGCAAGATAGCCGATGTGCTCGCCGAGATACCGGCCGTTCACCCACGCTTTGGCGTAACGATGTACACCCCCAATCTTCAGGAACAGCCGCGAACCTCCCCATTCCCGGGGGATGGTCACTTGCCGCTTATACCAAGCCTTGCCCAGGAAATTGTGCCGGGCTTTCGGCGTCTCACTCCCATAGCCCTGGTTGTCCCACACTCCGGGAACGATGATCTTGCCGTTGACCTTCGGCGCGTAGCCGGGATACGTCTTCACCGGCAACGCCAAGTCGGGCTCAAACCACTTCTCCTTCTCGCCCAGCTCTTGCGGATCGGTGGCGCAGTCCCAATCGCCATCCAGCACCATTGCCGACCGTGTTTCCACAGGCAACTGTGGGGCCGAGCCTTGGCTTGCTGCCTGAGCCGAACATTGCGAACCGATCGGCAACAAAAGGACAAGCGCCGCCACAAGACCGACTGCCAACACTGTGCAATGCATGTCAGTTCTCCTTCCCGGCAAAATCCCGCTCCCGGAGTCTCAACCGCAGGTCGCCCTGCATCGTGGTGATCCAGAGTCCGCCGGTCTTCACGTTCCAGTTGGCCCTCTCGTTGTCGTTCATGAAGGCCAGTATACCCGATGGCCCAGACGGTCCTCTCCCGACCCCTTAACGATCACAGCCCGAAATTTATCGATAAGCGACCGAAATGGATGAGGCAAGTCAAGCCTCCGCCTGGTGCCCCGGATCCGGATGGTGAACCCGGAGAACACCGTCCTCTCCGCTGACCCAGTCGCCCCTGAGTCCGAAACAGTAGATTCACGGCCGTCTGCAAATCTGAGGTGTTCTCAGAATCACCCATTTTGTGGCGTTTCTGTGCCGTTTTGTAGCGGGAAGATTCTCTGAGGATACCATGCCAGTCACGTCCCACTCGTTCTGCGTCCGCCGCGTCAGGAGCTACCTCCGCGGGACGATCTGGTAGCTCTGCTACCTTGAGAACGGCCGACGGCGCCAGCCTCGTGTTGGTTCCGACGCTGCGGCAGCTCGGAAGCTGGCGGCCCAGATCAACGCTCAACTTGAGACCGTTGCATGCACGGCCTTGGGCTTCGATCCCATCACCGTCGAAAAGCTTCGGCAACGCTCGCTTGATGACCCTGAGCATGTGTTGCGCTCGTCGGTCCATACGGCGTACGCTCAAAATGATCACGGGGCACGGCGCCTGCGCGAACTTGGGGATTCAGCCGTAACCGTAATCCGCATGGTCATTCCAGGATGAAGCTGGCTGGGGCGTAGGCGCGGACTTTGAACTTGAGCACTCCGCCTTGGATGTTGACCGGCTCGCCCAGGTTCTCGCCACGCAGGTTTACGGGCGTGGCCGTTGTGAACTTGGCGCCGGCAGGCAGCGTGATAGCGATTTCGCCGGAGATCCCTCCCTGTTCCCAGACGCGGAGCACCGTGCCTGAGCCGTCCGGGTTCGGCCCGAAGGCGCTGACGGCCACGCCCTTACGCGAGAGCGTGAGACCCGCTTGTGCCGCCGGCAGCTTGCCGGGTTTGCCGTCGGAACGGGCGGCGCACAGCGGGGTCCGCGCCTCCATCGCCGGTGAATAGAGCGCTGGCTCGGCCTGGAACTTGTCGAAGGTCCACAGTCGCACGCGCGACGACATCCGGCTGCCATTGCCAACCCAGTTGCGGAAGTTGGTCTGCCATATGTTGTTGTAGAGGTTGAGATACACATAGGCCTTCTTCGGCTCGTAGCGTTTGTCGAATTTCAGCACGCCCGGCTCCCCGAGGCTGACCAGCGGCGAATCCAGCGGGCAGAGGCCAATGCCAGCGCCACTCTCTTCATAGACCGCGACGCCCGTGTTCACCCATGACTGGTGGTAGTTCACATTGTCCACGGCGACATCCGCAATGGGATCGACATCGGCGCCCAGGCGTCCCAGGCGAAACTTCGGCTTGTCGATTTTGAACGGCAGGCAGATCCAGCCGGCTTCGGACCAACCGTCCGGCTGCTTCTGCCAGCCGACTTCGAGGTCGGCAACCGGTTGGTCGGCGGGAAGCGTCAGTCGGATGGAGACGGTCTGCGGAAGCCCCGGCCCAGGGATCGTGCCGGTCATGACGGCAGAGGCATCGATGCTGGACTTCTCCACCATGAGTGTCATGTTCTCGGGAAACGCGGAAACATAGACGGAATCCTTGGGCATGTCCGCTTTGGCCATAATGAAGCGATGCGCCCCGTACTGCGGATACAGCGCCGCATCCAGATACCGCGTGACATCCTTCAATCCGAAGCGTTCGTAGAAATACTGGCCGAACCCTTGGGCCGCGCCATCATCCACCAGTTCGCGCCCCGTGCGCTTGTCGATCAGGCTGGCAATGCGCCCCCGTTTGGCGTCGAAGGTGGCCTTGAAGAACGGGCTTTCGATGACGCCAGCTGCACCGTCAGCGGTCAATATCGGCGCCGCCGGCTTGTCCTTCGCGGGAACGAAGGTGCGGTAGCCCATCGGCGGAATGTCCCTGGCCAGAAAGCGAATAACATTGTACTCGCCGCCTTCGAGTGCCGGTCCCTCGAAGGCGACGGGAACCGCTGCGCCGCCCTCGGCGGGCTTGAGCGAGGAAAATCGCGGCATGTAGCAGGTGTTGAGTGTGACGAACCCATCGCGCTTCCACGGCAACGGGTTGTACACCACGATGCGGTGGCCGGAGACATTGACACCGTCTGCAAGGGTGGAGACTGCCTCGGCATACGGGCCGGTCATGAGGCGGCGCACACTGTCGATGTAGTCGAAGTGCTCCTGCCAGGATTCCTCCAGAACCCGTGCCTGGGGTGGCAGACCTCGGGCCAAGCTATCCTCCCAGGCCTTGCCAAAGGGTTGCTTGATGTAGTGCTGCCCCGCCAGGCCCCAGGTATGTTCGCTGAACAGCAGGCTCTGCTCATAGGCATCGGCGATGATCTTCCGGATATCGGGGCGGAAGATCCCCCAGCATTTCTCCAGCGTCGTCAGTTCGTCGGTGGCCGCGATGGCAGGCCGGATGTTGTGCGCGAGCCTGCAGCCAGCGGGATCGCTGATCGGACCGTAGATCCACGGATCGGGCAGGTCGCTGCGGACAATGGGAAGCTTGCTGAGGTCTTCCTTCAGGATCAGTTCCGCGAAATCGTCCATCCGTCCGGCCTTGGCTTTAATGCCCCTGCTGCGGAAGAACGCGATGTCATGTTTCACGGTGTCCGGGCTCGGTGGGCCGGCGTTGTCACCCGTCATGTTGATGTAGATCCAGGCCTTGTACGGCCAATCCTTGGGCGGCAGCGGATCGGTTCCGTAGCCGTTGTTGTAGAGCGTCAGCAGGCGGGAACCGTCCGGTCCCTCCCACCAGAACATCGGCGGCAGGCCGAACGTCCGGTTCACCAGCGGCCCGCCCAAATGGAAGAACTTGATGCCGGCGTGAGCGAAGAGCGTGGGCAGGAACCACGACTGCCCCGGCACATCACTCATTTTCGCACTGGTGGACAGCGGCAGGCCATACTGGCGTGCAATGGACGATGAGATGCTCAGCCCGCGCACCAGATCCTCCATTTCCGCCGTCTCCGTATGCATCGTGAAGGGAAATGCATGGACGACCAGATTGCCGTCGCGGAGGGCCTGCTCGATCTTCCGCCTGCGCTCAGGAGCCTGTCCCTCCCAGAGCATCTGCTTCATCGGCCAGCCGGAGACCGTCCAGACGAACTGCTCATCCTTCGGCTGACGGCTGTTCTGCTCGATGGCATCCAGCACGCGGTCCACCATCTCCGTCCGGTAGCGATGCACCACATTGCGGGCCAGCGCGGAATAGCCGATGTCGAAATGCGTCTTGTACACGATCACGACCTGTTCGAGCTTGGTCTTCGGCGCAGCGACCTTGGCGACGTCGACGGTAGATGTGTCCTTCGGCGTCGTGGAATCACCGCCGTAGTCGGCGGCAAGCAGTGCGGTGCCTGCAAGCAGCACGGCTGCGGTGCATACGGCCGCGATCGTTCGGTGGATGGATTTCACGCCGATCTCCTTCTGGTCAATTCGGGCGATGTGTTCGCTGCTCCGGTTGAGCATGCGTGGACGGAGCAAACACTTGCGCGAAAAATGCCGTGCGGCTCCCACCCATCTGAGCCTTTCGCCGATGATGGATGAGTCTCACAGTACGTACGGGTATCGCTGGGGACGCGTCAGCAATCGATTCGCCTGATCGTCGCCGACGACACGCTGGTTCTGGCCATCCCACACAAGCCTGCGGCCGAGGATGTAGGAAATATTGCCCAAGATGCACAGCGTGGCCGTCCGGTGCGCGATCTCGATGTCTACCGCTGGGCGGAGGGAGCCTTCGCGGATGGACTTGAACCAGTCGGCCTTGTGGTTCATGTTGAAATCCTCGTACTCCGCGGTGCGGTAGACTTCCTGACCACCCTGAGGAAGCTTGAAGTTGATCGCGTCGGGCTCAGCGCCCCGATACGCGCCCTCCCACTCAAGGATCAGGCGGCCGTTGTCGCCGATGAACGTCTGGCCGAACTCCGTCTTGCCCACCTTGTTACCCGGCTGTCCCCAAACAAGGGTCCAATCGGGGTTCCTGAACTCGTAAACGACTTCCATGTCAACGGGGCAGTCCCATAGGCCCTTGAGAGGCGAAGTCCCCTTGGCCTCGACCGTGAACGAGGTCTGCTGGTCGGCGTTCATGCACCAGAGGATCGTGCTGAACTGGTGGGCGCCGCGGTCGCGGATCTGGCCGCCGCCGCTTTCGAGGAACCAGCGGAATACGCCGGGACAGTAGCGCGGATTGTACGGCCGCCAGGGGAGCGGGCCGAGCCACATGTCCCAGTCGAACGTGCCCGGCGGCTCGCAATCGGCGACGGGATTGTCGTCAACCGGATTGGCGTAGTGCCAGCAGTCCACCCGCCGCACACGCCCGACGATGCCGTTGCGGATGGCGCGGCAGGTGTACCAGGCCCCTTTGCCGGTGCGGCCTTGGGCGCCGACCTGAACGGACACCTGGTTCGCCCGGGCCGAGGCGATCATGGCGTTGCCCTCTTCAATTGTCACCGACGAGGGCTTCTCCACGTACACATGCTTGCCGGATTCGCACGCGTGCACCGTCTGCACCCCATGCCAGTGGTCGGGCGTCGCGATCAGGACAGCGTCGATGTCCTTGCGCTGGAGGATGTAACGGTAATCGCGGTACGGCTCGACCTCTGCGCCGGCCGTCTTGACTGCATCCCGCAACCGGGACTCGTCTACGTCGCAGACGGCGGCAATTCGCACCTTGCCTTCCCGCTGGAACTGGAGCATGTTGTCCAGGTGGACGTTGCCCATGCCGCCGACGCCGATGTGGGCGACGATAAGGCGATCGTTGGCGCCGGGTCTGCCGGCTTGGGCCAGCACGCCTGATGGCAGCAGAGTAAAGCCGCCCAGCGCGGCCGCCGACGTCTGAATGAATCCACGTCGTGAAATGGGACGGGAGCTTTTTTGTTTCATGGCGATGGCCTGGTCAAATCACCTATTGGGAGCAGGCGCAGCCTTGACCTGCGTTGACAGGGTCGGAGCGAGTTTCTTCGTCGGATAGTCCGGAACGTTTTGCCCGCGCTTTCGCAGGGAATCGGCGATGGCATACGTGAACTCTTCAGGGACTGCCTTCATCGCGGTCTTCAGGGCATTGACCGATTTGTCGCCGGGGATTCGCTGCAACGCACACCGTGCGTCCTCTCGCACCTGAGCGTCGGCCAGCAATGCGGAGATCGGCTCGACGGATTCATCGCTCCCGATTTCCGAGAGCATCCAGACCGCCGCTCGCCGGATGACCGGTGATTCGTGTTTGAGCAACTTGATCAACTCAGCCTCGACTGCACTGGCCTCGGCCGCTGCCCCTGGACGGCCCGCACGATGGACGATCTTCTCCATTGCCCGCTTGGCCGAACGGGCGACCTCGATGTCTGTGTCAACCAGCAGCGCTGCCAGCGGCCCGACGGCAGGCGCCCCGACCGTTCCAGCGTTCTGCCATGCCTCGCATCGTACTTGGTCATCCCGGCTCCGGATGCGCTTCAGGAGCGTTTCCGTCTCGGCGGCCGCGGACGGGCCGGCGCCGGTGGCAATGGCGGCGGCAACTGACGTGATTGAGATGACCGTTGAGGACGAGGTGGGCTTCATGCGCAGCCATGTTGCATGGTTTGTGCCGAAAATTCAAGTGCCCTATGGTGCCGAAACCCGATTGAGATACCAACGGCAGCAGCCGCTCGAAGCAACAGACGGTTAGAGTCCAACGGCAGTGGAAGGAATTAAGCCCTTGGTGCGCCGGGTGACCACCGGGCGACGACCGGGGCTGATGTCATAGGCGCCGATTCCAGACGTCGGTGCAGAAGACATCGCAGGTGCCGGAGACGCAACGGCAGACGAAACTCGACAGCGCGGAAGGTTCTGGACTCTTGAGTGCGATTCAGGTTACGGTTCGGTCGAACAATTCCACACCGCGGGGTGTGCGACCGCCGCCGTCGCGGACACCGCGCGTCCTCGCCCGCTGATGCTTGGCCCAAGAAACCGAAGGTTGCGGTTCTCAGGCGTCGTCGGTCCGCTGGCTGGAGACGCCCAAGTCACAACATATGTTCGACAAAAAGCGTGGGTCACAGAATGGACCAGTCGGTGGCCTGCAAATCCAAACCTGCATCCGTGGCAACCAGTGTCAGAACCGTCGAGATCCTCGTGGACCGGACCTCCATCGAGACTTTTGCCAACGACGGCGAGACGTCCGTGTCTGCCTGCTTCCTCCCGGC
>JAPLNB010000344.1 GCA_026693085.1 Planctomycetota bacterium
AGAAGCTCCTGGAGGACCACCTGTTCTGGTACGCCGTCGAGCAGGCCACCCAGCGCAACCTGCCGGTGAAGCTCCACACCGGCTACTACGCCGGCCGCAATACAATGCCGCTGGGGCGCGTTGCGGGGAACCCAGCCCAGGCCTGCGAATTGTGCCGGAAGTCGCCTCGGACGCAATGGGTCTTCATGCACATCGCCTACCCATACTGGCAGGACCTGATCGCCGTGGCCAAGCAATACCGCAACGCCCACATCGACATGTGCTGGTCCTGGATCATCGATCCGGTCGCGTCCACGGAGTTCCTCAAGAGCTATCTGACGACCGCCCCGGCCAACAAGGTGCTTGTCTTTGGCGGCGACTACCGGCTCGTCGAATGTGTTCTCGGCCATGCCCGCATGGCCCGCGAGGGCGTCGCTCGGGCGCTGCGCAGCCTGGTGGAGGAAGGCTACCTGGGGCGAGACGACGCGCTGGAATTGGTGGAACTATTGCTCCGAGGCAACGCTCACCGCATTTTCGCCTTGGAGGGCAAGCTGGCACGCCTGGCGAAAGCGCCTTGGACTTGAAGGATAGCAGTACCTGAGCCTTTCGGCTTGCGCGAGGATCGTCCATGAACCATCAGACCGCATCGATCTGTTCCAAGGTAATCTGCGCCATCGCTTTGATCACTCCGTTTTGTTCCGCATCCGGCCAGGTCCCGGCCGTGCGCTACGACGAGGATGAGGCAGCCCAGATCGCCCGAAACGCCCGGCCACCGCGTGACGAAGCCGATCTGCGCTTCTGGCTCCAGAACATGGTCTGGGACCACCGGTTCACCCCTCGCGAGATCTGCCAAGCGACGGGCCTGTCGCTGAACGCCATCGATGAGACACTCAAGCGGCTGAACATCACGCAGGCCAGCCGGCCTGCCCTCCGGAAAGGTGATTCCCTCCGCGTGCTGCCGTACCCCGGCGGCCGGCATCCGCGCATCGGCTTCCTCGATGGCGCGGTCGATCCCCAACGCGACACCAAGATCAGCATCTTTGCCCCCTGGGACCCGGCCAGCTATGTCGTGGTCGATGTGCCTGAGGCCATTTTCTCCAACCTCGGGCTGTTGTACCTCGCCCACACGGACGTGCCGACCATCTGGGAGAAGCAGGGGATCAGACTGCCGCCCATGGACTGGAGCCGCCGCCCGGATGGCACGCTGGACTTTGAACGGACGCTGCCCAACGGAATTCGCTTCGGCACGAAAGTAACGCCCGGGCGCGATGCCGTGCGCATGGAATTATGGCTGCACAATGGCACAGATCAGCCCCTGAGCGGCCTGCGCGTGCAGAACTGTGTGATGCTCAAGGCGGCGTCCGGGTTCGCGGCCCAGACCAACCAGAACAAGCTGCTGGGGAACCCGTATGCGGCCGTCAGCAGCGAGGACGGAAAACGCTGGATCATTACAGCGTGGAGCGATTTGAATCGCACCTGGGCGAATGCCGCCGTCCCGTGCATCCACTCGGACCCGAAGTTCCCCGACTGCCCGGCTGGCCAGAGGCGCGTCCTTTATGGCTGGCTGTCGTTCTACGAGGGAAACGACATCCGGGGCGAACTGAAGCGGATCGAAACCACGGGATGGCGCTTGCGCCAAGAGGCACGATGAATGAGCATCGTCTTCCGGTTCACGGCCTTGCAGAGCATGCGCCTTGGGATGAATAGCACCACGTGGCACGCGCAATCACGGCACCCGCGCGAAGCGCAGCTCGGCGATCTCGATCCACCCGTGCCGGTCATAGTCCCGGTGGCCGCAGGCGTGGGAAACGCCGCTGACGCGGGCGACGTACCACTTGTTCTCATGAGCGACGATCTCAGGCGCATGCACATCCGGCCAAATGGTCAGGGGCGCCCCAGTTGACGCGAAGCGCTCGGGCGTTTCCGACGCCCAGACCGTTACCGGCGCTGGATTCGCCGCATCCTCGCGGTTCCGGTCACGCACGAACAAGTAGAAGACGCCGTCGTGCTGAATGACGAATGGCGACTCAAGCTTGGAGTGCACCACCTCATGAGCGAAGTCCACGAACGCCGGCCGGGCGGCCGTCCAAGCGAGCAGGTCCGGGCTGGTCCGGAGCATGACGCAACTGCGCTCCACGCCGTCCACCCGGTTCTGCTGGACGTAGTACCAGTGCCACAGCTTCTCGAAGCGTTGAATGCACGCATCGCGCGCATCGCGCTGCTCGAATACCACATCCGGCATTGCCGGCCAGCGGAAGACATCCGGGCTGGCGAGGTGCAGGTTGGTGCCCGGCGGGCGGCGGAAGTAAAGGTGGTGCATTCCCTCCGATACGACGACAAACGGCGCGTGCTTCTGCGGCGATGCATTGGCCGTCGCCCCTCGCTCCAGGT
The DNA here is from genome assembly GCA_026693085.1 of Planctomycetota bacterium. Classification (GTDB taxonomy): domain Bacteria; phylum Planctomycetota; class Phycisphaerae; order Tepidisphaerales; family Tepidisphaeraceae; genus JAPLNB01. Next base: position 2,371 of record JAPLNB010000344.1, read on the forward strand.
TGACCAGCAGCGGCTCATGAATCTCGTACTGGCCCAACAGCTTGGCAGACGAGCAGTGGAACAGGCTCGTTTCGCTGGCCCAGGTGCCGGTGCCCATGATGCCGATGGCGTGCCAGCGATCATCCAGGCCCCGGAACAGGCAGAAGTCGTTCAGATGACTGCCGGTATAGTCCGCGACCCTCACCCAGTCGGAGGCGACGACGGGGATTATCCTGAGGGATTCCCCGCCATGGGCTTTCTTCGCGATGAGAGCGGGCACGATGGCGGTCGCGGCCACCGTCTTGAGGAAGCTCCGTCGCGCTATGGTCTGCTCTGATTCATTCATGGCGACAAACTCCGCCGCTCTACTTCATCTCCGCTTGGGCGGCCCATTTGGCCAGAGCATCGCGGCACATGGCCTCCAGCGCATGACGGACCGCCTCATTCTCCACGAACGGCACAGTCACCTTGACGTAATCCGAGAACTTCTCGTGGAAGAAGCGTGCATCTTCCGGTGAGCGGATCGGTTGGCCGTCGACGATCGCGTAGAACGGGCTCGTGTGGGCGAAGGCGAACTTCGGCCCCAGGTTCATATTCTGTCCAAGACCAAAGCAGCGCACGGCGAGCCAGCCGCTCTTGGGTAATGTGATCTTCTCGCTGCGGCGGATGTCCGTGGCCGGGGTCTCGATGTCGATCCGCTTGAGGATGCGCCCCTGGTGCATGATATCGATGCGCGAGATCGGCGTGGCGGAGACGGCGCGGACGTCGACGCTCAGCTCTGTGCCCGACTTGGTGGCCAGTTCCGAGCCGGGCTCCTTGCCATCGATGGTCACAAACAGCAGCGGGCGGTTGCTTACGAAGCTTCGCCCCTTCCGCAGCGCCGCCAGCCAGTTGTCCAATGTGAACTGGCCATCGAGCTTCACAAAGACGCGGTTGTAGCCCTTATAGAGCCCCATGCCCATGGCGACGTTATCCGAACCGCCCGAGGCTGGCAGCCGATAGCCACAGTTGAGAAAACGGTACCAGATGCCGAAGTTGCCGTCGGTGCGGTTGGAATCCAGGCCCTTCCAGAAATCGGCCTCGGTGCCGCGGTTGGCGATCCCGCAATAGCCGTTTTCCAGCACGGCATAGACATCGACCCAGCCATTGGCGATAAAGAGCGGGTAATAGCCCACGCGGATCGGGTCGTGCATATACGCGATTGTGGTTGCGCCGGCCTCGTGCATCTGCTGGAGCAGAAACGATTCGCGGGAAAGAAACAGCTTGCCCGGAAACTTGTGGTCCTGAGTGCCGTCGGGCCTTGCGCCATCGGGGTTGGGCCAGTCGGCATCACCCAGGCGCAGGGCCAGTGGCTTGGGCAGATTCCAGTAGAAGCAATCCCACTCGGTGGCCGGGATCTTCGTCACCGAAACGTGCAATGCATCGGGGAGCTGCGCAACCGACTGTTCAACGGGATAACGCACCATGGCGCCATTGCACACCGGTGTGCCGACGACGTTAAGGGCCTCGGCCCGCATCATCGTGGCATCCGGAGGCTGGTGCAGGTGCTCATCGCCGTTGTACCAACCGAGCGCGGTCAGGTCGATCAGCCGCCGAAGCGTATAGGTCTTATCGGCGGTCTGCCCCGCCGCAATGGCGATGGCATCATGGATGCCCGCATATTCCGGGCCGTGTGCGATGTCGATCTGCGCTTCTCCGGCTCCGACCTCAATGGAGAACTCGCCATCGGTGTAGAACCAGTCACCGCAGATCGGGCCGGTCTTTTCGTGCATGGCCCTCTGGCGTGTTTCGTGGCCGGGAGCAAGCAGGTAGCGGCCCCCCGCGTCGCGCAAATGCACGCGCGCGGGCAGGAGCTTGCCCGCCTCGTCGATCACTTTCACTTTGAGTGTTCCCGCCGCGGGCGGCGCCTGAGCAGCCCAGGCCGCGGCCGCGAGGCACAAGACCAGAGAGAATCCCATTTTGCCAACGGCGCGCAAACACGAGTAGAATCGGTCGCTCATCATCGAATCTCCTCCCGAGGTCTGGCGGCCTCGATCGTATTCACCAGGTTTTGGATGTAGAATAGGTCTCCTCGCCACACACCCGGCGCATCCAGGTACTTCTCCAGTTGTTCGCGACTCTCTTTGAGCACGAAGGCTTTGGCGTTGAAGAGGGAAATGTAGTCATAGAACTGGGCCATCGAACCCTCGGGGCACCCCTTGCGCGCCCCCGCCCGGGTGGGTTCGTCGGCGCTGGAGAGGAACCACATGGGGGCCAGATCGTTGTAGCCTCGCACGTGTTTGGCCACCGCGTCCCGCGCGTGCTCGCGCAGGTATTCGCCGAACTCCGGCACCAGGTAGAGGAATCCGCCCGCCTCGGTGACGTACAACTGGCGCGGGTCCACGTCGAGCATCGCGACGCGCGCGGCCTGAACCTGCTCCAGCCACTTGCGGACGTTCTCCGATGGCGGGCGCGCCTGCAGGCCCGCAGTGGCAAGCTTTTCCAGTTCCAGATAACCAATGTAGCCGGCGATGTAACAATTCAAGACATGCGGCTTCTCGCGCGTGACTTGGGCGGAGGGCGGAGGTTGGAGGCGAGCGGAAATGCGGGCGCGGATTTCCTCGGCCCCGCCGAACTCTCGGGCATAGAGCCAGCAGGCGTAGAAGTTGAACGGGTTGAACGACCAGCCCGACCACCCGGCCGGCGCCTTGTCGCTGGGCAACTGGGCGGCTCGCCCTCCCTCGCCGGCGTAGTATTTCTCCATTTCCGGCGGATCGTGGAAGATCTGGCGCGAGGCGCCTTTCCAACCCGTGCTCGTGTAGTCGCAGGCGGGATACTCCTTCCACTCACGCTGGATGTATTCCTTGAGCGGCGCTTGCATGGCCGGGGGGACGTGCGGCAGGGCGCGGATCAGCGTGTAGATCGTCTCGGCCGGATTGTGCCAGTACTCGATCATGTTGGCGCCCCGCGTACTGCGCATTTCCCCCCAATAATCTTCGGTGGGGTCGGCCTGGACGGGTCGAAGATGCCCGGCCTTGAGCATCAGGGAAATCTGCTCGGCGAGGAGCTGTTCGGCCGGGCGAACGGTGGGCAGTTTGGCCGGTGGTGTGGCGGGGCCGTCGCGGCTTTGACCGGCTGGTGTAGTGCCTGTGGCACTGGCCGGGGTAGCCGTTCCGGGTGTGGCGGGAGTGGCGGCGGAACCGGGGCCGTAGCAGATGACCGAATTGCTGCGATGAAAGTAGATCCGGCCGCCCAGCGGCACGGGCGGATTCTGATACCCGTGGGTGCCGGCGGATTTGTCGGAGGGGTTGTTGCCATACTTCCAGTTTTCCCAGCCGGCCATGTAGTCGGGGAAGGATCGCCGCAGGGTGTCTTTGTTCCAAACGGTGCTGGACTTGCCGTCCCGCACAAAGATGCCGCCGCCGTCAGCGCCGTCCCCGCCGCGGTTGTAGGCGATGAGGTCCTGCCCGATCATGGCACAGGCATCGACCTCGTCGAACGATTCCAGATCGGTGGTGAAGGGCTTCACCAAGGCAGTGCCCATCTTCCAGGCCGCGATCCGGCCCTGAAGGTAATTCGGGTCATAGCCCCAGCCGGTGCTGGTGAGGACATGGCCTTCCGGCCCGACCATCGGCGGGAGGCGGTCGTCAGGCGAGTTGCCCCAGAACGTAACCGGCGCTGTCTCCGCGGGCTGACCCGTGGCCCGGTCCAGCACGTGCAGCGTCTGGCGATCCGGGTATTGGCGGTAGTAATCCACAAGGCGCCGGGTATCGATCCAGCCGTCAGCGTCCTTGGGCCCCAGCAGGTCCATCCTCTTTGTGCCGGGCGGGAACATGTCTTTGATATTCAGGCCGTGAAGCATGGGCCCGCCCTGGCCCTTGCCGAAGTTGTTGGTGCCGCCCAGGAGTACGCGATTGGCGTTGATCACCGGCCACCACGACAGGAAGCCCGCGCCGGGAAGCTGCGGGCTCTTCCAGAGCGGCTTGCCATCCTGGGAGTTCAGGGCATAGGCATGGCTGTGTTTGTCGGCGAAATAGAGCATGCCATCGGCGTAGGCCGCGGAAAACGAGATCGGACCATCGGCGCGATAGCTCCATACCAGGTTGCCGTTGGCGGCATCGAAGGCGTAGAAATATCCATCGCGGCAGCCGATGAACACCCGGCCCTCGGCCACGATGGGGTTGGTGTCGAAGGCCGCTCCGGCCTGGAGTGTCTGCCAGATGCGCTTGCCCGTGGCGGCCGCAAGTGCATACACGGTCTTGTCCGTGCAGCCGAAGTAGACCACGCCGCCCACGACCGTCGGCGACTGGTCAATGGGCACATCCGTGGGATAACACCAAAGCTCCTTGCCGTCGGCAGGATCCAGCGCATACAGGCCGCGCGAGGTGGAAACCAGCACCAGCGCCGGCACGTCCCCAGCGGCCGCAACGGTGATGATCTGAACCTTATTCGGGATGTAAGGTCCGATCTTGCGATGCCAGATCGGGCGCAGGGCCGGCTCGATCTTGTCCTGCGAGGCCCAGGAACTCCTGGCCGGATCGTGCCCGGGCATGGGCCAATCGGCCATGGCGGCGGAGGTCATGCCCACGGCCAGAATAAGCGTGATGAGGCGTGTGTGGTTACGCATAGCAGTGATTCAGGGCGATCTACTTCACTTGCCGACTTTGTCCGCCTTGCTCTTCGTGACTGCCGCTGGCTTGTCGCTGGCTTCGATGCGCGTGGCCTTTTCGTCGGCCCGAGAGATCCGCGCCATCTGCCCGGCCTTCAAATCCGCCAGCTTCCCGGCCGCGCCATTGACCAGCACCTCCGCCTTGTCGGATGTGGCCACGACCACATCTTGGCCTTTCTGCCCCCCAACGTGAACCGTCAGCTTCGCATCCTCCGCCTTCACTACCTCGCCAATCAGCAGGTTATCATCAGCCTGGATGCGCGTGGCCGTGTCGCTGGCCTGAGTCACTCGCACGACCTGCCCCGCCTTCAGGTCTGCCAGCTTGCCAGGCAGCCCGTTGATGAGCACTTGGGTCTTGTCGCTTGTGGCCACGGCCGTTTCCTTGGCCTTGTCACCTTTCCCCGATGCCACCGTCATCTTACCCTCTTCCACCTTGACCACCCGCCCATCCAGCATCTGGCCCTTGCCCTTCCCGGACGCCGCATCCTTCTGGGCGCTCGCGATCCCTGTGAACATCAGAACGGCCATCACAGCACAAACCTTTACCATCACTCGCATGATGCAACTCCTTCGCCAGCGCAACGGCCGGCCCGTTGGTTGCCTCGGCGGTCGTCACGCGACGGTCCCACCGGGCAAAAATGTTCTACGTTTCTATGTTCCGGCGCTTTGCGAGACGTCAGTGCTCCAGTGGCTTCCACTGAACACCAGCCGCAGCGCGGATGGTGGCGCAGAGGTTCTGGAGGTAATACAGGTCGCCCAGGGCGATGGGGCACTGGAGGTAAAGCTGGAGCTTTTCGGCCGGCTCGTTCAGCGCCAGGGCCTTGGCCTGGAACAGGTCCCAGTTCTGGCTGTAGGGGGCGGGGCACGACTCGCCGCGCGTTTCCGCCGAGCGGGGCACGAACCAGTACGGATCGATCAGCTCTTGGGCGCGGACGTAGCTCCGTACGTCCTCCAGCGCGTAATCGTGCAGGAACCGTCCCACCTCCGGCGTCAGGTTAAGGAAAGAGATGCGGGCGTACTTCTTATTCGGCACCACCTCCGTCAGCGCCACAAACTGGCTGTTGAGGCTGAGGACCTCCTTCTCCCACTTGTTCACCTCGCGCATGAACGGGAAGACTTCCTGCTCCCGTTCGAACGGGAGGACACTTAGCCGGCTGAAGCTGTCGCCTCGGACCGACAGGTCCCGCACCGGCACGAACGCGCCGCCATCCTGCATCACCTGCTGGAACTTGGCCAGGGTGAAGCGGTAGATGAGCTGCTTGACGGCCAGGTACGCCGCCAGATCACGGTCCTGGGGATGGCCGAAGCGTTCGGCCAGACGATAGTAGCCGATCAGCCCGGCCAGAACGGTGTTGCAGGTGTGAATGCCGCAGTTCTGACCGAAGGGGGTGGGATAGATGGGCATCACGCTGGTCACGCCCATGACGGACCAGTCGTAGTTCCTCAGGTGCTGGCGGAATAGGGTGTCCATCTCCGTGTAACCCTTCCGCACCGTATCCCAATCGCCGGTGGCCTGGCCGTAGCTCCACATGGCGTAGAGGCTGTCGAAGGAGGGCGGACCTTTGGGATCTCGCGTAACGGACACGGTCGGCCGGCCGACGGTGCCGTTCAATTCCTCCGGAGGCACGTCATACAACTCACGCCCGTGGCCCTGGCCGTAGCCGATATGGCCGATGCGCCAGGGCGGATAGGCGGCGATCTCCTGCGCCAGGTATTCGCGCAGGCTGGCACGTACCTGGGGATCGAGCAACGGGCTGGCCTGGCTGAGCGTGCTTACCAGCTCGCCGGGATTGGTCCAGAAATCCCAAGCTCCCATGCCTCCGCTGTCCAGCAGCCCGCCGGCGAAATACCCTGGTCGCAGGTGCCCGGCCTGAAGCATCTTCTGGATCTCCGCCGTCAGCGTCTGGCGCAGCGGCGCGGCCGTCCCCCCCTGCGGCAGCTCTCCCACCTGAATCGACTCGCGGATGTATTTCAGCAGGCCGGGGGCTTCCCAGGTGTACTGGTCCACGTCGGCAATGCCTGCATAAGGGCCGGCGTTCTCGATGTGTTTCCGATCCACCACCGGCCCGGAAAAACTCATTGGCAGCTTATAGCGCCACGCCGCCGCCAGGACGGGCGGCAGAGGGGCGATCTTGCGCCCGGGCGTCTTCCAGTCATCTTCCGTGCTCAGAAAGGTCACTTCTTCGCGGACGGTGACACGGTCCGCGGCAGGGTCAATGCGGTAGCTCTCTTTCACATCGGTGGGATAGTGCCGCAGCAGCGGCGTCCATTGCCTGGCCCGCTGCTCCATCGGCTCGGGCAGGCCCGTCGCCCAGCCGTCGCTCTGACTCGCCCGCACATGGGCGAAGCCCATCAGCGCCATCACGGCCACGTAGCCGCTGTCGCCGGCAAATCGCAGGCTCAGCCCCCGACGCTCTTCCAGTTGCACACGCGTTGGACGATGTTGCAGCACCAGCAGCAACGGGCAGTCCTGATCCTGCGCCTTGGCGGGAGAAGATTGGCCGAACCAAGCCACGAGCCATGGCTCGGACAGGTCGACCCCCTCAATCGAGGCGGGACCTTTGAAGACCCTCACTCCTGCGGCCGTGGGCACGGCCAGGTAGTGCAGGTAAGCATCCGCCGGCACAGCGTTCTTGCCTCTCGCCGGTTGGGGGGCGGACTTGCCGGGGTCAACACCCATGGCACCGTTCTTCACGGGGGGCTGGGAAGTGCCGCCTTGTTTGGGGGCCGGTGCGGCCAAGTTCAACAGGTCCAGCCTGCCGCCGCTGGAGCGCAACAGAATGGCCGGAGACAGGCGGCTGACCACCAGTTCCATGCTCTGCCCATCGGCCAGGCTGTAGCACATCGTCCGTCCCGTCCAGTTGCTCCGGACCACCGTCACCGATGTGGGCTGCCCGGGGCCGCCCATGATCCGGCCCAATCCGGTGCGAGTCGGGTCACCACCGCGGAAGTTGGCGATAAAGGGTGTGAGGTAGCGGCCCAGTTCCGGCCAGCCCCCGGCCGGAACCTGCACCGAGAAACCCAGCCCACCGACACCGGATGATCCTGACGCGGCTTGGGCGTACTGATCCAGCCCGGGAGAAAACTCCTGCCCCTGCGCCGCACTCGTCGCGCAAATTCCCAAACCCACGATGACGATGAGAGTCAGGGTCTTCACTTGCCGCTCCTTTGCCCCTTGAACACGAACAGCGCGTTGGTCTGCTTCGTGATGATGAACACCCGCCCGTCGGAGAATGTCATCGAGCTGATGGTGTTGTGTGGATTCTGGTACATGAAGGGGAAACAGAAGTCCTGGCCTTTGACATCCTTGTGCGTCTTGTGCCAGGTCTCGAGGATGCCGCCGTGGCTTGAGATCGTGACCCCGCGGTCGCCCGGCGGGCAATTGATATCAACGCCCCCGGCGGTGTCGTAGAGGTGATGCCCATAGAACATATTCCCGGCCATGCTCAGGCCCTGCGGCTCATCGCCCACCAGGTTGCACCCGCCCAGCGAGTGATAGCCGTAGCAACGGACAAACTGATTCTTCTCAATGTCGTAGCTGACGGCATGACAGCCACCCAGCAGCCCTCCGGACGAGTGATCGTGGTGGATGGTCATGTAGCACAAGCCGTCGGGGCCGATCGCCGGCGGCATGCGGGTACCAGCGTTGCCCACCATCAGCACCGGGGCGAACTGCTTCTGCTTGCCCGTGGCCGGGTCGATGAGCAGGAACGTCTGGCGGTGCGGGTACTGCTGGAAATACTCGATGGTGATGCGCTCCAGGTCTCGGAGTTGCGCATCTGTGTAAATCCCGCCGCGAAAACCTCCCTCTCCCTGCCACGGCCAGGTCTTGGCCTTCACCTCATGGTCCAGGTGCGCCAGGTGCTGGGCGCGGTAGGCGTTGTCCATCACGAAGATCACCGCCCCGGCTTTGTGGGCCACCACCGGCCAGAAGGAGTTCATCGACTTGCCCGGCAGCTTGTCCGTCTTCCAGACCTGCTTGCCCGTGGCCGCGTCGATGGCGTAGCCGTACATGTCGTTGGAGCCGATGTAGACCCTGCCATCATCAAAGGCGGGGGAGACGTAGACGGGCCCGCCGGTGGTAAACGTCCACTTGCGCTGCCCATCGGCGGCCGAGAGGGCGTAGACGTTGCCGTCCAGGCAGCCAACGTAGACGGTGCCATCCACGATCAGTGGGTTGCAGAAGAACCCCGCCCCGGCCTGGAATGCCCACTTCTGCCGGCCGGTTGCGGCATCCACCGCGTACAGATGCTTGTCCAGCCCCGGCACGAAGACCAGCCCACCGGCCACCGAGGGGGCATGGCCCACCGGTAGAGGGGTGGCAAAGAGCCACTTCTCCTGGCCGCTGGCGGCGTCCAGGGCGTAGACGCCCTTGGAACTGCTGATGTACACGGTGCCGCCGGCGATGATCGGCTCCACGCGATGGGGCACGTAGGCGTCGGGGAAGTAGCGGACCCAGGCCAGTTCAAAGGGCGCGCGGATGTCCTCTTCCGTGCGGTAGGTGCGCTGGGGGTTGCACGCCGACATCGGCCAGTCCGCCGCCAAGGCAGATGCCGACAGGCATGCTACGGTCCACGCGATTGTGAGTAGTTTGGCCGTTCTCACCGCGATTCTCCCTTCAGTTCAGCCTGCGCCGCGTACTTGGCCAGCGCCTCGCGGCACATGGTCTCCAGCGCCTTGCGGATCTGTCCGTTCTTCACCCGCGGCAGCGAGCGCTCCACGAAGGCTTTGAACTGGTCGTGGATGTAGCGGGCATCCTCCGGCGAGCGGATCGGCTGGCCATCGACGATCACGTAGAACGGGCTGGTGTGGGCGAAGGCGAACGCGGGCGAGAGGTTGGGGTTGTCGCCTCGCCCCAGACAACGCACCGCAACCCATCCGCTCTTGGGCACGGTGATGCTCTCCTCGCGGCGGATGTCTGTGGCGGGCGGAGCAATGTCGATCTGCTTCAGCACCTTGCCCTGGTGCACGATGTCGATGCGCGAAATGGGCGTGGCCGAAACAGCATGAATGTCCACGTTCAGGGGCGTGGCCGAGTTGATGGCCAGCTCCGAGCCGGCTTCCTTGCCATCCACCGTCACAAACAGGAGGGGCCGGTTGGTCACGAACGTCCTGCCCGCCTTGAGGGCCTTCAGCCAGTTTTCCACTGTCAGCGGCGAGGGGGGGGGCAGCTTGGCATAGACGCGGTTGTAGCCTTTCCACACCCCCATGCCCATGCCGATGTTGTCGGTGCCGCCGGAGGCGGGCAGGCGATAGCCACAGCTTAGGAAGTGATACCACACGCCGAAATTGCCGTTGGTGCCGGGGCCATCCAGGCTCCGCCAGAAATCGGCCTCGGTGCCGCGATTGGCGATGCCGCAATAGGCGTTCTCCAGCACGCCGTAAACGTCGATCCAGCCGTTGGCCACGTAGAGCGGGTACCACCAGATGCGCGGCGGGTCATGCATGTAGGCGATGGTGGTGGCGCCGGCCGCATGCATCTGCTCAACCAGAAACGGCGTGCGCACGATGAACTCCGTGCGCAGGTCCGATGAGCCGCCCTTGCGGTCCGGCGTGGCGTAGTCGTCCTTGGGCCAGGGCTCCTTGCCCAGGCGCAGCTCGACGGGCTTGGGCAGGTTCCACAAGAAGCAGTCCCACTCCATGGCCGGCAGCTCGGTCACCAGCAGGTGATTGGCATCGGGGAGTTGCGTGAGCCTCTGCCGCGGCCGGTAGCTTAGGTCCACGCCGCCGCAGACAGGGATGCACGCCAGGTTCAGGTCCTCGGCCAGCATCAGTGAGGCGTCGGGCGGCTGGTGCAGGTGTTCATCGGCGCTGTACCAGCCCATGGCCAGGGGATCGACCAGCCGCTTGAGCGTATAAGCCCTCTCCGTGTTCTGTCCGGCCAGGATCGTGATCGTGTCGTGGGCCGTGGAATAGGTCGGACCATGGGTGATGTCGATCTGCGCCTCGCCGGGCCCAACATCAATGCTGAACGAGCCATCGGTGTAAAACCAGTCGCCACAGACCGGTTTCGAGCCTTTGTACACCGCCCGCTGGCGTGTGGATTGGCCAGCGACGAAGAGGTACTGTCCCGCCGCGTCGCGGAGGTGTACCCGTGCCGGCAGGGACTTGCCCGCCTCATCGATGATCTTGACCTTCAGCGTTCCCGTGGCGGCCTGCGTTTGAGCCCAAGCCGCGGCCGCAATCAGCAATATTAGAAGAGATCCTGCCCGCCCGATCCAGCGAAGCGTTTCCTTCATGAAGTCATCTCCTATGCCCCAGATATCCCGCCGTTCTGGCCTCACCGCTCTGACTTCTGATCTCTGACTTCTGACTTCTGGCTTTCGGCGATGATCCCGTAAAGCTCCGGCCGGCGATCGTCCAGGTGGCCGTGAACGTCGGCCTTCGACAGGTCGATATCCACCGCGAGAACCTCTTCCTTGCCCCCGCCGTCGAGCTTGGCGACGAGATTGCCGGCCGGATTGACAACGAAGCCCACGCTGGGATGTGCAAAGGCGATGAAGCAGTCGTTCTCGTAAGCTCGCGTGCGCATCCACCATTCGTTGGCCTCGTGGCGCATGCCGTAGCTGGGACAGAGAATGAGCCTGGCTCCCTGGAGACGTAGCACCCGCGCCGTCTCGGGCCAGCGCCGGTCAGCGCAGATCATGATGCCCAGTGGCCCCCAGGGAGATTTGAAGACGGGCAAAGACTGGCCGGGGTCGAACTGCTTGTCATGCGTCTGAATGTGCGTCTTGTGGTAGACCCCCGTGAGCTGGCCCTGGCTGTCCCACAGGCCCGCCGCGTCGTAGAGCTTCTGGCCATCCTTCTGGGTGAATCCGCACACGATGCTGATCCGGCGCTGCCGCGCCTCTTGCGCGATACGCTCGAGATATTCGCTTTTCCCCACTTCCTGCGCGATGCTGAAGAGCTTGGCCCGGCTGGAGCCGGAATCGGCGGCGGCATAGCCGTCGAGATGACACTCCGGCGTTACCAGCAGCTCAACCCGTTTGGCCGCCGTCTCATCGAGGGCTTTGAGGAATGCGTCAAAGTTCCCCTTCAGGTCCCACTTGGCCGGCACGTGGCGGTATGTGCCGAGGCGCAGCATCCCCTTGTTTGCCGGCCCCGGCGTCGGCTGGCCTTCAGCGGCTTGACCGGCATTCAACACGGCCGCGGTCACCGCCGACGCGGCCGCAGCACCGAGCAGATTGCGTCGCGACAATGCCATGATCACTTCTCCGGTTTGACGGAACCCTTGCCCTTGACCAGGCGGAGCTCCGTGACCGTTTTGGGATCAATGGCCGACAGCCGCACCATGACCTTCATGCCAGTCAAATCGGACAGCTTGCCCTCGCCTTGCCCCTGTTCGTTCTCAACGACGATCTTGGCGTCCTTGGCGAGCGTGAGCGTCTCATCCTGCTCACCCGACGTGACGGTGATCGTGTTCTTCTGGACATCCACCGCTTTGACCGAGCCCGAAATTGTGCGAGGCTGCACGGTGATGCTCGTGACCGTCTTGATGTCCTTGGGCGACAGTTGCAGGCCCACGGGCGTGCCATCAGTCAGGTCCGACATCTTCCGCTGCTCGCCGGGGCCCTTCCCCTTCTCCGCGGGCACGCTGATGCTGGCGTCCTCGGCCACAACGAAGGTCTCCTCCACCGCCCCCTCCTTGCCCTTGGTAGTGACCGTGATCGTCCGCTTGGAGGCATCCACGCTCTTGATGATGTAATTGCCGCTGCGGCCCTGCACGGCGATGGCAAGGATCGTCTTCCCATCGTCGCCCAATTGCAGAGTGACCGGGGTGCCCGGGGTCAGGTCGGCGAGCTTGCCTTCGGGCTGCGGCCCCTTGTTCTTGCCCGCCACCAGCGTGATCTGGCAATCAGGAGAGATGGCGTAGGCCTGCTCGACAATGCCCTGAGTCTTGTCGCCCGTCCTTACGGTGAGGGCGAGCTTGTCCGCATCGAGCGAGACCACGGTGGCCCGTATGCTCGTCCCTTGAATCGCCGCATCCTTCCCCGCAGCCTTCGCATCGCCCTTGGCCCCCGCAACCGCCATATAGGTCCCCGCCGCACCGCCGCCTGCCAGCAGCACCGCCGCCATGATGACCGCCGCCGCCTTCATCTTTGCCCAGAACAGCATGTTGATCGCTCCTTTCGAGAGGGCCAGCATTTGTCCCGATATCGTGGTCGTGGATGCGATGGTCCCGCTCAGGGCCGCCGCTGCGGTGCTACTCGTCAGCGTCACGAACGCCGCCGGAGCACTAGCGGATGCCGAAGCGCCCAGGGCGCTGGCCACGCCCGCCGCCGACACCGCCAAGCCCCGCCTGGCCAGCCGCGCCCGCAGCATCTCCCGCCCGCGGGTGAGTCGCATGGATAGCGTGCTCAGCTTGCAGCCCAGCAGCACCGCCGCCTCCTCGTGGCTTCGCCCCTCCAGATGACAGAGCAGCACCGGCACCCGGTACTTCTCGGGCAATTCGGCCAGGCCAGCGTGAAGAAGGTCCACGGCAACGGAATCCTCGTGGCGCTCAGTGGAAATCGGCTTCATGCGTGCAGCCTCCGTTTCGTGACGATGCCGGATGGCTCGGGCCTGGGCGGCGCGGGTGGACACATACCACGCCACCCGATGCAGCCAGCCTGCGACTGTGGCCCGGCTCTCCAGCGACCTCGCCTGCTCGGCCAGGGTCAGGAACACGGCCTGGGCGGCGTCTTCGGCGTCGGGTGTATTCCCCAGGACCGAGCGGCACACCGCCAGCACCATGCCGCCGTGGCGGCGCACGATGTCCTCAAAGGCCGCCTGTTGCCGATGATCGGCAAAGGCTCTCAGCAGATCGCCGTCGGTGAAACAGGCCCGAATTGGCTCCGCAGGCTCGCTCATCTGCTATTACTTCCGTCCTCGCCAACGAAAAAGCACACAAAAATGAAGCCCGGCCGGTCATTCCTCCGGGCGGCCGGTTCAGGGTTTCTCATCCAGCGCTCGAATGCTGACCTCCTTAAAGCGGACCACGTCGCCCGGGTCATGGTTTTGCAGGCCGATGTAGCCCACCTCGGGGCGTTTGATGTCGAGTTTCGGCTCGGTCCACAGTCGCTTGGCCGGCACTTGCAGTTTCTCAGAATCGAAGCGGTTGATGCGCTTGCCATCGATGTCCACCAGCACCTCGTTTCCGCGAAGCGTGATCACCATCGTCCGCCACCCGTTGGCCTGCGGCTTGGGAAGGGCCGCCGCCTTGGCCAGGCCGTAGATGGCCCCGGTGCGGTGGAGGGCGTCGTTCTCATCCATGATCTGCACCTCAAAGCCATGATGCACCGCGTACCAAACCCCTTCTTCCGCCTCGGCGGCGGCCTGGAGTTTGGCGATCATCTCCTTGGAGAGCTTGCCTCGGGCATCGCGCTTGACGGCAACCGACTCCTTGCCCGGCCACTTTAGAATGCCATCGTCCATGCGGATGATGACCCCCGAGTTGGACTTGGGCGTTTCCGGCTTGTAGACGATGCGGATCTGGCAATTGCCCAGACGCTCTTTAGTGTACACCAGCAGCCCCATGCCCCGCTCGTCACACTCGGTGCGCAGGCAATCGCCCTCGACGGCAAAGCCACCCCAGCCGATGTGCGCCCATTCCTCGGCGACCTTGCCGTCCTTGATGAGCGGGATCAGCCGCCAGGGGCTATCTGCCGCAGCTTCGGCGGCGATGAGGCTGGCGCCGCGGGCCACGAACAGTAGCACGAAAGCCAGGGTTGAGCAGCGACTAAGCATCGTGATCTCCTTATAATCTCGATCATGGCCTATCGAACACCACCTTGTCCAGCGACAGGTTCGGTCGCCCTGGCGCGGGCCGCTCAAACATCGCAGCGTCTGGCGCGTATCGCATTTCAGGTCCTGCAAGAGGAATAACCATGAAGCCCATTCTGGCCGTCTTTCTCGCCGTACTTGTCTCTGCCGCTGCGTCCCGAGTGGACGACAAGGTCCCACTGTCCCGCTGGACCCATTTCACCATCGCCAACCCGCTGCCGGGCAATGCCTGGGGCACGGGTGACATTGGTCTGGCCGATTTCGACGAGGATGGCAAGCCCGATATCGCTCTCTCACGCCGGGAGCCGGCCGAAGCCTACTGGTTCCAGCACAAAGATGACGCCACCTGGGTGCGCCACTCCATCGGCAAGTCCGATGGCCTGAAGAACGCCCTGGGCGCTGTCGCCGTGGATGTAGATGGCGATGGCCACGTGGACTATGTCTCCAACAAGGTCTGGTTCCGCAACCCGGGGAACCTCAAGGCCAATCCTGACGCACCTTGGGAAGCCCGGCCGTTTGAAGGCACCGGCCACGACATCATCGCCGTAGATGTCAATGGCGATGGCCGGCCGGACATCGTCTGCTATGACGGGGCGGTCCTCTGCTGGTTCGACACCGCCCGCAACCTCCAGCGCACCATCATCTCTCAGGGCCACAAGCACCACGGCGGCCTGGCGCCCCGCGGCTTTGGCGACATCAACGGCGACGGCAAGATCGACCTGGTGATCCCCGGCCTGTGGTTCCAGAACCCTGGGGATGGCCGCGGAGAATGGCAGAAGCACCCCTGGCCCCACAAGCCGATACCCAGCGCCACCTACGGCACCAGCGCCCGCTGCTGGGTGGCTGACGTGAATAGAGACGGCCGCAATGATATCGTCTACAGCGACTGCGATACCGGCATGTCGCACGTCTACTGGGTGGAGAACCTGGGCAACGACCGCTGGGAAGTCCATCCCCTGCCCGACCCGCCCACGGCGGCGGGCGATGTGCCCGGCACCGGCTCGTTTCATTCACTGGCCGTGGCCGACTTTGACGGCGATGGCGACTTGGACATTTTCGCTGGCGAGCAGGAAGACCCCGACGAGCGCAAGCCGCCGATGCTGTCGATGAAGCCCAAGGGCCTCAAGCCGCGCGGGATCATCTGGGAAAACAGTGGCGGAGCGAATCCCAGCTTCCGACCCGTGGTGATCCATGTGGGCAACCCAGGCTGGCATGATGTCGTCGTGGCTGACATTGATGGAGATGGCGATCCGGACCTGGTCAGTAAGATCTGGAACAAGGACGGGCCCAGCTACCACGCCGATTATTGGCGTAATGACATCCGCGGTGCCGCTCCTACTTCGCCTTAAGATGAAGCACCGCCTCGCCCCTTACGGTCGATTTCCACGACCGCTTGGCCCCGCCGGCCATCGCTTCTGCCTTCGTCGTCTCTTCAGCCTGCCTGTTGGCCAGGTCTGCGGCGGCGACCAACGCCTGGGCGGAGATGCAGTAGTTACTCGCGGAGCTGTTCATGGTTAATGGGAACATCGTTCGAGCCGGGTTGTCGCTGCTTGTGATTCACCTTTGTGCCGCTGTCCTGTGCGCCCATCCCGGCCCCTTTGATGGCAGGAGCTTCCAGGGCCGGATTGCCTACAGTTGTGACGGCAATCACAACGACCCCGACGACTGGATCGCTTCTCCAATGACTCTGGCCATTTTCGCCGAAGCCGGGGTGAAGGATAAGCTCGTTCACTACGACTACAACAGCATTCTGCCCCAGACCGACGAGAAGTGGGAGAAGACGCACGCGGAGAGCGTCCTCGGCACGGCCCAGCGCTACGGCTACACCCCAGCCCTGTTCTTTGATGACCACAAAGATCTGGCCGGGGCAGTGGCCAGCATCGCCAAAGCTATCAACGACTCCTCGGCCGGGAATCCGCTGTATTTCATCATCGCCGGGCCAGTTGAGGTGCCTTATATGGGCATCCAGAAATCCGATCCGGCCAGGCGGAAATTCGTCTACTGCATCTCCCACAGCCGCTGGAACGACGGCTTTGCCTCCAAGTACACCTTCACCCACACCAAGCGCAGCGTGATCGACACCGGCGTACACTGGGTGCAGATCCCCGACCAGAACCGCCTGTTGAGCACCAGCCCCTACGGCCGGCCGGCAAGAGAAGAGGAATGGCGGCCGTATCACTGGATGCGTGATTCAGCGGACCAGAAGGTCAAATGGTTGTGGGAACGGATGCAGGTCTCGACGCGGCCGGATCCGTCCGACGCGGGCATGGCGTACTTTCTGATCGGCGGCGATGAAGAGGCCGATCCCGCCAAGCTACGGCAGTTGATTCAGGAACATCACGTGCCCGCGCCTGCCATCCGCAAGCAGGTGCGGATTGAGGCGGAGAACTTCTCTATCCTGGATGGGTTCGAGGTCGAGGATCGCAAGGACAAGGGCGCCTCTCATCAGTTGGAACTGCGAAGCAAGGCCAGCCAGGCCGCCATCAAGACCACATTTGACGAACCCTACGCTGCCAGCGTCGACAAGTGCGGCCTGGAGGTGCGCTATTCCGGCGGGCAAGGCGGCCGTTTCCAGCTATCCGTCAACGGCCGGCCGCTGGGCGAAAGCTGGGCTGGATCGGCCGGTCGGACTTGGAAGACGCAGGCATTCGCGGCCGTGGAGATCCATGAGGGCGATGAGATTGCTATCGCGTACCGAGGAGACGCGGAGGCGAGGCTGGACTATGTGCAACTCAACAGAATCGTCCGCGCCCCTGATGCGAAACGATAGACTTAGCGCGGGCTTATGCTTTGGGCCCCCAGTTCATACCAGGCTTTCATCTGCGGGTTCAGGCTGGAGGTCTTGGCCGGATGATAAGGGTTTACCGCGGGAACGCGGCGGGTGACAACCACCAGCCCGCCGGGCGAGGCGCGGGCCACGAGGTTGGCCGAGAAGGGCGAGTAGACTGCCACCTCGCCTGGATCGGGGCGAGGCGTGCCCTTCACCACGGCACGGCTCTCCTCATCGCCGTGTAGGTCATCCCAGATCATCGCCTCATCCACATTGGCAGTAGCGGTGAAGGTTCGAAATGACGCGGCGTTGGCCCAGACCTGGAGGCGGCGCTGCCGGGCGGTCGGACTGCTATCGCTATCGCAATCAAGATGGATATGAACTCGCGCCCCGGCCACGGCGGACAGTTCGGACAGTTCGCTCCACAGCCCATCGCGGCCAATGGTGACGAAGGCCGCTGCGCCATTCACGCGAAACCACATGGCGGCGGCATTCGTGCCCGGCTGGAACGGCTTGGAGGACGACAACTGGTCGTAACGTGTGAGCACAGTCCCATCCGGACCGATGACGAAGGCCGAATTGCGCAAGCCGGCCGCCTCACGATGCTCGGCCCCGAACACGACGATGATCCGGTTACTGCGGGCCGCAGCCTGCAGTTTCTCCAACGCCTCTTCGGCGATCGCCTGGGCCGGGAAAGCGATCAGGTCGGCCTTTTTGGCGTGCGCCTCGCGGATCAGCCCCTCCATGCGCGGCAGATCGTCCACCACGCCCGCCGCGGCCAGCGTGATCTCCGCCTGCGCGGATTTGATGGCCTTGAAGGATGGAGATTCGATGGATTGTCCTTGCTGCAACTTGATCCCGGCATCCCAGAACGCCCGCAGCGCTGGGTGGGCGGCACGGGCCAGGGCCTCGGCCCGCGTGGCCTGTGCTGGCTCGACGTCAGCAACGATTAACTCCTCAGTATCGCCGCTGGCAGCGGCGACAATGCGGCCATCGGGCGCGATGACGGCGCTGTGCCCGTGCTTCGACTTCTCCGCAGCCACCGCCGAGTTGGCGCTGTTGGCCAGCACCGACCACACCGCGTTGCGCATCGCCAGCGGCACATTCCAGTACCGACCGTACTCCGGCACCCATTCGCAGGCGAAGTTGTTCGACAGCTCAAAGCCGATCTGGGCACCCTCCTGGATGGGAATCTCGACCACCCCGCGCAGCCAGCGGTCGGCGCAGATCATGGATCCGCACGGCACGCCGTCGATCTGAAACACCCCCGGCATCTTCGCCCGGTGATTCTCGTAGAGCTTCTCGTAGCGGAACACCTCGCGCCCGTCGGGGCCGACCACCAGCATCCAGTTGCCGGCCTTCTTGAGCGAGTCCAGGAAGGTGTGCGCCCCCATGACCACATAGATGCCGCGCTGGCTGGCCGCCCGCCGGATCGCCCCCAGAGCCTCCTCTACCGCCTCCGGCCGATCTTCTCCGCTGCCGCTCAAAGCGCCCTCCGGGAACACTGCCACGCGAGCACGCTGCCCGGCCGCCAGTGCAATCCCGGCGACGATGCGGTCCTGGTTTTCGGCCAGAGCCGGCCGCACGAACATCTGAACTACGGCGATGCGGAGGTTGGATGCCGCCGCGTCGGTGGGTGCGGCACTGCCTGCAGATGCCGCCGAGAGCAGGATCAACGCAGCCAGGATCTGTCGGACGTTCATGGCGCAACCTCCAACATGTACTACCGCCAGTTTTCCTCAATGTGAGCCAACAACTGCCGTCAGTGGCGGCAGGTATTACTTTCGGCTACACCTCCACCCGTACTGAACTGGACGCGAAATGCTTACATGAAAGAACACCATGAATGCAAACCACGTCAGCCGGCTCTTGATCACGTGTTCTCTCGGGCTTTTCGGAGGCCGGTCCTTCGTGAAAGCAGCGGAACCGCGGGTAGCAATGGCTCCAGCGACGGCCAGCACATTCCCGGCACTCTCGCAGCTACCCGCGCGGCCGGAGTTTCCTGATCCACTCGTAATGCTTGACGGGCGGCGGGTGACGACAGCCAAGCAGTGGATCGAGGAGCGCCGGCCGGAACTGATCGCCCTCTTCCAGCACTATATGTACGGAGTCATGCCGCCTGCACCCAAGCAGGTCCAGGGTACGCTGGTGCGCGAAGACAGACTCGCCTTTGCCGGCAAGGCAACGCTCAAGGAGATGACGGTCACGTTTGGGCCGCCCGACCTGCCGCCAATTCATCTGATGCTGGTGCTGCCCAACGGGCGCACCGGGCCGGCGCCGGTGGTCCTGAGCATGAACTACTTCGGCAACCACACGCTGGTGCGCGACCGGGCCGTGGCCTTGTCCACCGCCTGGATGCCCGCACGCGGCGAAGGCGTTGTCAACGAGCACGCGACCGAGGCCAGTCGCGGCACCTGGGTCGACCGCTGGGACATCGAGCGGATCATCGACCGCGGCTACGGCGTGGCCACATTCTACAATGGCGACATTGACCCGGACCGGGCGGAAGGTCGCGGCCTCCAGACGCACTTTCCGCAGATCGAGTTCGGAACCATCGCCGCCTGGGCGTGGGGATTGAGCCGCGCTGTGGACTATCTGGTGACCGACCGGGATGTGGATTCGCACCGGATCGTCGTGACGGGACACTCGCGCCTGGGCAAGGCCGCGCTGGTGGCGGCGGCGTTCGACGAGGGTATCGCCCTGGCCATCCCGCACCAAGCCGGTGCCGGCGGCTCGGCCCCCAGTCGAGCCCGTATCGCTTTCGGCAAGCCGTACAACACGCTCGATACCCCGCAGACCAAGCGGCCGGAAACGGTTTTCGACCTCAATGATAAGTTCCCGCACTGGTTCAATGCCGCCTACAAGCAGTTCAACGCCCAGCCGGAGCGTCTGCCATTCGATCAGCACTGTCTGGTGGCCCTCTGTGCGCCGCGACCGGTCCTGCTCACCAACGGCCGGGCCGACACGTGGATCAATCCGGCCGGGCAATTTGAAGTGTTACGGGCGGCGGCGCCCGTCTACCGGTTGCTGGGCGCGGGTGATTTTACAGCGGAGCAGCTCCCGCCGGATGGCAAGCTGATCGAGGGTACGCTGGGCTATTTTCTTCGCCCTGGCGGCCATTCACTTCGGCCGGAGGACTGGAAGGCGTTTCTGGATTTCGCCGACAAGCACCTGGGCCCGCCATCGAGTGATAAGCCGGGCGCGAATCCTGAAGGAAAGGCAGTTCTTCCGGCCGGGAGCGATCCGCTTGCAACCGGCCCGATCATGATTGATCCGGACTACCCACACTCCTTCCGCTACCAAAGCGGGCAGCGGTTCTTCCCGATGGGAGACACCGCCTACTACCTGATCGCGCAGCCCACCAACGTGATCGCCCACTACATCGATGTCCGGCGGGCGCACCATTTCAACTTCCTCCGCATGATGGCCATGGCCGACGGATTCTGGCCGTTTGGCGGCACGCCTGCCAGGCCGCAGTACACCGTCATCAACGAGACCGCCATGCGGCAGTGGGACTGGGTCTTCGATTACGCGGCGGCGCGGGGCATGAATATCGAGCTGATTATTTTTGGCTACGGCGTTGCCGGCGGCGAAGGGTTGTGGGCCAGTCAGGCCAACCAGGACTTCTGGATTCGCACGCTGGTCAATCGCTTCAAGGGCCGACCGAACCTGTTCATGTATACCATCGCCAACGAATTCGAACGCTATCCTGACGGCAAGTATCAATACGCTCCGGCCGATGTTGAATGGGCTCGGGGCGTGGCCGCGCGCATCCGCGAGCTGGACCCGGTCCATCCCGTTGGTTGTCACCCCTCCGTATGGATCACCGACCAGGATCCGCCGAACAAAGGCCCAAGACCCTTCGCCACCTACAAGGGCTTTACGCAGCATCCGCCCCAGGTCGTTTGGCCCTTGTGGGAGGGCAGCGCGGTGAATCTGAATGTGACCCAGAACAATGAGGGCGTGCAGCCGCGCACCTGGGGCAACATTGACGGCGGCCGCAGGGGGCTGACGTACTATTCGACCAAGTACCAGGAAATCGACTATCCGGCCAAGTGGACCGCGACCGGCTGGGATTTCGAGGCCGCGGGCCTGGAGGACTGCCTGGCCAACGACTGGGCCCATGGCAAGCCTGTCCTGGATACCGAGTTCGGCTATCAGCACGAGCCCGGGTACGAGTCGGAGATGAACCATGCCACACACCAGTGCCATCAACCGGCCACGGTGAGAAAGAAAGCTTGGAAGATCGCCACCGCCGGCGCG
>JAPLNB010000345.1 GCA_026693085.1 Planctomycetota bacterium
CCCCGAATCGTCGCATCGCACTTGTGATAGATCGGCCGGCTCTCCAGCACACTCTTGGCCGCGCGGAAAATCGCCTCCACCATCCAGAGATCCTTGTAACGCAATGCCAGCTCCTCGGCAGTGGCCTGGTCCCAGTTGCTCCGCAGCACCCACTTGCCATCGAACCGCTCTTCCTGCTTCATCTTGGCGTAGTCGATCCCGAAAACCGCCTCGCCCTCCACCTGAACGTACTTGCGATACCCCTTGTTACCCACCAGCGACTTGGGCCCGCGCTTGAGCTGGTCCTCCAACGCCGCCACGATTGCCTCCCGATCATGCCGGTCCTTCTCGGCCTGCTCCACGTTGTGGCAGATCACAAACCGTCGATCCCGACCGTCCTCGGCCGTGAACCGCACGTTCTTCACCTTCAGCGGCGAGGGGTCCTGGCTCTGCTTGCGCGGGCCATGCACCTCGTGATGGCCGCCACTCCTTGACAGGCCCCGGATCAAGTACATCGAGAAGGAGCATGTCGAAAACTTCACGCGGCACAAGGTACAGGTGGAATTCGCCCTTGATCATTTCGCCTCCACGCAGTACCTGCTTGTTCTGGACGGCCGGGGGCCGTTCCCGGCGGTCTTGGTGACTTGGTACGGTTCCGGCGAAAGCGCCGGGTTGTCGGAGAAGGCCAGGGGCAGCCTGGACTTCGGCTACCAGCTCGCCAAGCGGGGCTTCGTGACGCTGTGTATCGGGGGAGAGGCCAGCGCCATCGGCGGGGAGAACGCCCCGCCTGCCCAGGGCAGGAACGGGATCCAACCGTTGTCGTGCCTCGCGTACGCGGCCGCCAATTGCTGCAACGCGTTAGCGCGAATGCCCGAGGTAGACCCGCAGCGGATCGGCGTCGTAGGGTACTCGTTCGGGGGCAAGTGGGCGATGTTCGCCTCGCGCCTCTATGATAAGTTCGCCTGTGCAGTCTGGGTCGATCCGGGTATCGTTTGGAACGAGAAAGACCCCAACGCCAATTACTGGGAAGGATGGTACTTGGGCTACGAGTTCGAATGGCCCGCCAACAAGCAGCGCCGACCTGGCGTTCCCCATGAGGGCAATCCGCGGACAGGCGCATACAAGCGGCTTGTCGCCGAAGGCCGCGACCTGCACAAGCTTCACGCTCTAATGGCGCCGCGCCCATTCCTGGTTTCCGGTAGAGCGCAGGACCGTCCGGAACATTGGACGGCCCTGAACCATGCCATCGCACTGAACGAGTTCCTGGGCCACACCGGTCGTGTTGTGATGACCATGCGCGATGGCCACACGCCGACGCCCGAGTCGAATGCGGAGGTCTGTTCGTTTCTCGATCACTTTCTGAAGAGGCGCTGAAATGCGGCCTCCCAGAATGCGATGCCTGATCGGCTGGCATTGGAGCGGCAACGGAAGGTGGCTCGTGCCGCCCGCGGCGCGCAAAGCGGTCCTGCGTTACTGGATCGCTCGGCTGGCACCGTATGGGATCATAACCTGGAACATCGCCGGCGAATGGGATGAGCTGTTTACGCCGGCGAAGTTCGACGACCCGGGTTCTTTCATCAAAGACTCCGATCCGTGGAAGCGTCCTCTGACCTCGCATGTGCTGGGCACTACGGCGGACCGGCCCTGGGTGGATTTTCGCGTCGAGCAATTCACGGCCGGCACCAGCAGCGACGTCGTCAAGAACGCGCAGCAGGCGGCGGCCGATTACGCTTATAGGCCGGTATTTGCGTTCGAGACCTCCTGAGAAGCCATGCCGGGCAAGCTCACGCCCGACCAGGTGCGTACCGGTGCGTGGGGCAGTGTCGTGGGCGGGGCTTCTTACCTGTACGCGGAATGTTTCGAGCCGACGCTCACCTGGGGCGATGGCCGCGCGTTCCCGTTCGTCAATATCATGCACGACTTCTTTTCTGGGCTGGAATATCGGCACCTAGAACCCGACCATCCGCTGGTCAATGCGGGCAGCCGGGGCGTGGACGAATTGCTTTGTCGGACTCCTCAGAAAGTCGCCCGTATAGCCCGGCAGAGATTCGATGCGATACTCCCCCTGTTTCGGCAACCTTGTCCGCGGCCGTCGCTGACCGTTCACGAAGAGCTGTCGGAATCGCCACGTTCCCGCCTTCACCTCTGGAACGTTCACCACCCAGGCCTTGCGACCGTTGACCTCGCCCCAACGACCGTTCTCCAGACGCCTTCCGCCGCTCAGAACCACTTTCTCCCCCGCTGCGCCAGCGTAAACCACCGGACCTTGCTCTGTGCCGGAGTCTTCCGGGCCGAGCTCCAGAGATAAGTCGAGGTAATACGTGCCGGCGCGCAGCACGACGCGGATGCGTTGGGGCTGTTTCTGCGCCTTGAGCAAGGCGCGAACTGCATCGCGAGCACGCGCCACAGTCGCAAAGGGTCCGTCGTTCTCGCCCGGATCGGCCAGCGTTCCCGACCACGCGTCCTTTCCCCGTATGGAGACGAAGAAATCCGCAGCGCCCACCCCTTCAGGCGCTGCAGCGACCGCCGACGCGGGTAGCACCCCGGCGGTGGGTCGCAAGCCGCCCTCCGCGGCCAAGGCGACAGGGGCAGTCCAGACAATCAGCCCTAACACCAAGCAGGCGATCCTGCGCTTCATTGCCCATGTCCTCCATTTCCCGAGTCTGCCGCGAGCGTCACAGGCAAACGGCCACTCGTATTACAAGTACGCCGAACGTGTCGTTGCGTCAGTCGCAGCGGCCTCGGGCTGAGCGATGCGATACGTTCCGGTCCTGGGCACCGAACCCAGAGCATGCTGCTCATGCTTCGGCTTGTCCGCAACGGCGGAATGAGCGACAATCGGGACATATGAAGACGCTCATCGCTTTCGCCGCGGGTTGTCTCATCTGGGCGGGGTCGCTATGGGCTCAGGACCAACCAACAGCGCCAGCAACGGTGGTGTCGTTCAAACCCCCAGCCCATTGGCGCTACTCGGCGCCGCTGATTTCGCCGGAGAAGCGGGAGGCGGAGCCAAGCCAGGCGCAGAAGGACCCAACCGTGGTGTTCCACGACGGCACATGGCATGTCTTCATGACCGTCAAGCTGCCTGGGCGATCGGCGATCGAATACTGCTCGTTTGATAAGTGGGAGAACGCCGATCGTTCGCGTCGAACAATCCTGCCGGTAAGTCCCAGCAAGTACTACTGTGCCCCGCAGGTGTTCTACTTCGCGCCGCAGAGGAAGTGGTATCTGATCTACCAGATGGGCGTGCCGGACGCCAAGAAGATGTGGGTGGCTTATTCGACCACGGAGAAGATCGGCGATCCGAGCTCGTGGACGCAGGCCCAGCCGATCCTGGACGGCGGCGACAGCGACCCGCGGACGGTGGGCGGACTGGATTACTGGATCATCGGTGACGAGCAGCGGATGTACCTGTTCTTCACGAGTCTCGACGGCAGGATGTGGCGGATGTGGACGAAGCTGGAGGAATTTCCCAAGGGATTTGACCACTGCGAATTGGCGCTCCAGGCGAAGATCTTTGAGGCCAGTCACACTTACAGACTGAAGGGGACATCGCAGTATCTGACGATTATCGAGGAGAATGGCCGCAGGTTCTACAAGGCGTATGTTGCGGACCGGCTGGACGGCCGGTGGGTTTCGCTGGCCGACACGGCGGGAAAGCCGTTCGCGGGCTGGACCAACATTCGTCCTGCGCCTGGGGCTGCAGCGTGGACGGACAATGTGAGCCACGGCGAGTTGGTGCGGGACAGCAACGACCAGACGATGACCGTGAATCCGGCCAATCTCCAGTTCGTCTTCCAGGGGATGCTGGACATGGACAAGGCCGGCAAAGGATATGGGCAGTTCTCGTGGCGCATCGGCATTTTGACGCCGGCGGGCGCGCCGGAGAAGGCGGGCGAGTGAACGCCCGCCGCACAACACAACAAGAGGACGCAACACCATCCATCGGCTGCCTGTCGCATTTCTCGCTCATTCTCCCCCAGACCCACGGTCACCTCATCGGCCGCCGCCGTCGCACGCCGACGCCGGTGAAGCAACGCAATATGCCTCGTTAGGGTAGTTCTGGTGGATTCCAATGACGCATTTCAGTTCAATACGACTTGCGTTTTTCTGTGCAATCGCGGCGCTGATCGCGGCCGGCGAATTCGTCTCTGCCGAGGATTGGCCGATGTTGGGCCACGATGCGCAGCGCAGCGGATCGACGCGCGAAGAGATCCGAGGCCCGATGAGCCGCAAGTGGTATCGCAGCTTCCACGAAGAGGGGCTTTCCTGCGGCGTGCAGCCGGTCATCGCCAACAAGACCGTGTACGTAGGGACGATGCACGGCGTTCTGCACGCGATGGATGCCGAAACGGGTAAGAACCGCTGGGGCTTCCAAGCCGGAGGCGGAATCCTGCATTCCGCGGCCGTTGGCGAGGGTATGTGCTTCTTTGGCGCGATGGATGGGAAGGTTTACGCTGTCGATGCCGCCTCGGGACAGCTTCGTTGGACCTATTCGACCGGCAAGGCGATCTGGAACGCGCCTGTCGTGGCCGAAGGACGGATCTTCATCGGCGGTCGCGACGGGTACTTCTATGCGATTGAAGCCGGCAGCGGGAAGCTGGCCTGGCGCACGCCGGTGGGCGGGTCGATCCTCTCCAGTCCGGCGTACGATGCGGGCAAGGTTTATGTCGCTGGCGAGGACATGCGGGCCTATTGCTTTGGCGCGCGCGATGGCCAGGTGCTCTGGACCGCTCCGCTCCACGGGATCAGCGCGCGGGCGTATCACCCGGTGATCGCAGGCGACATCGTCATGTTCACGACCCAGCCAGGTTTGGGTAAGTTCGGGGCGGTGAATGTACTGCTCGAAGCGTGTCGCAAGCTGGATCTTCAGCCGCGTCGGCGTATTGGGGCTGATCCGCTGGGGCCGGAGGAAACCCGCGAGCAAATCCGGGATAAGGATGAACACAATCGCCCCTTGCTGATGGAGGCGGACATCCTGCGCCGGCAGCTTGAAGGCGTCCGCGAGATCCACCGCCAACGACCCGAGACGCGCACGTTCTTCGCATTCGACAAGAACACGGGCCAGGAGCCGTGGATCGCGCCAATCTGCTGGGAAGAAAGCTGCGGCGGGCCCGGCAATCCGCCGGTCGTTATGCCAGATGGACGTGTGATCGTGAAGTACGCGCTGTTTACGCAGGCTCGCCACGACCAATACGCGCGCTACATCCGCGCGGGCTACCTGGACCTGAAGAGCGGCGATGTCACGCCGCTGCTCGATCCGTTCGATCCGGCGAAAGGCAGACCGTTCGGATTGGTTCATGATGAGATGTCGCGCCTGACGGGCAGCGGCTCGGTGCTGATCCATGCCCGCCAGGGTTATCCCGGCTTCCGCGGGGTTGTCGCTTTGGACTTGGTGCGATTGAGTACTGAGGTACTGGCGGACAACATCCATTATGGCGACCAGAGCATCGGCCCGTTGAACCTGCTGCGGCTGGTCAGGAACGAGCCGATCCCGCCGGGGCTGGAGTATCTCACGCGAGGCGCTGGCGTCTTTGGTGGAACGGGCACTTATGCGGCCGTTGCCGTCGCGGACGGCACGATCTATTACATTCCCGGCCACGAGGGCCGATCCCATGCCATGCTCATCGCCGGGGGCAGCGACAAGTCAGCAAAACTATCGTGGCGCGATCCCAACGACAGGAACCTGCGGGATGAGAGCTATCGAAAGCCCGAGAATGTGGCCCTGATTCGCCAGCAGCCGGTGGATTGGGACATGCTGATCAAGCCGTACGGCCGCTGCTGGCCTCAAGACCCGTCGATCTTGCCCGCGGAAGCTGCGAATGAGCTAGAAGCTCGGCGAGCCAAAGCGCACGAGTATGCCGCATCGATTCCCCGCGAAGCGCTGAAGGAATACATCTGGCAGACTAGCCGCGCGAGTGTCGAAGGGGCGTCCGAATCGCTTCGGCGGGAGATCAACCAGCGCGTTGAGGAGCTGATCTCTACAAAGTGGATGCTGCTCCACTTCCCGGACCTCATGTTCGGCGGGATCTATTTCTGGAACGACCCGGCCGATCTGTATCAGACGCTGGCATTGGCCTGGCCGGCCTTGGATGCGCCGCTGAGGGAGAAAGCTCGCCAGTATGCGCGGGAAGAGTTCGCCGCTCACAATCCGCTCACGACCCAATCGATTCCCGTTGACCAGGGCGCGCCGCGGACGAACTATCGCATGCCCTATCCCGACGCCCGAAACTGGGAGAGCCGCCTGCCGGGGATCCGACGGCTGTATCCGCTGTGGGCGTGGGCCGAGGCCAGCGGCGACTGGGACTTGCTTCAGAGGGCTTGGCCAGAGGTCATTCGCCCGCTGCGGGAACAGGTGAAGCTCCCGCCCCAGCCGGAGCAAGTGATCTTTCAGAATGATCTGATCAGCGGGGTGATTGCTTATACGCGGCTGGCTCGTCGATTTGGCGATGCGGAGGCCGAGAAACAGGCGGTGGACGCCGTGGTGGCCCTGCTGCGTGCCCGGGTTGAAGCGGAGCGGACCTACACGAAAACGCACTTCCACCAGAGGCTTCTGCTGCGGACCCAGCCCAGCCGGTATCTGTTCCTCTGTCCGGAGCTGGGCCGCCTCGTTCGCGAGCACGCGCCGGATGCGGCCACCGAGCTCTACGCGCGCTACATCGAGCATCTCCGCCCGACGTGGTATCTGGCTTGGGGCCCCTTGAGCTACGACGCCTGGGAGACAAGCATTGATCGCCCGAACAACTCCTGGGCCGTCTTCTGCGCCCGCGCGATGATCTTCAACGATGATGGCGCGAAACTCTTGCGGTATCTGGATCTCCCCTGGTGCAAGGCGGACCTGTACTACATCCAGAAACTGGCCTTGGCCTTTGGGCAAGGAACCGCGGCCACAACGGACTCGGCGCTCCGGCCGGCTCAGGGTGTCGGTTCGGCCGGCGAGTAGCGAACCTCGATAATGTCACGAACCAGATGGGCGCCGTCCGAACCTGCCAACTCAAGCGAATAAGTTCCGGGTCCCAGTGCCTGCTCTGCGCAATGCAGCGCAGTCCGCGCAGCGTGGTAGTAACTGGCATACGCTTGCAGCGCCGGCAATCCCGGCCGCGTCACCAGAGTCGAGGACACTTCGAGGAGACTGAATATGCGTTGGCACGATTGGCTGTCCCTTTTGATGCTCGTACTGGTGGCGGCGCACGCACCCGCTGGAGAAACAGCTCATGCGAAACCCGATCGCGGTCGCATCGAGCTGATCCGCGACACATGGGGCACGCCGCACATCTTCGCGGAGACGGATGCGGGGGCGATGTACGGCCTGGGCTATGCGGCCGCGGAGGACCGGGCGTTTCAGATGTACTATTCACTGCGCATCATGCAGGGTCGCCTGGCGGAATTGATCGGCGCGCGGAAGATGCCCGGCCGACTGACGACGGCCGTGGATCACGACCGGCAGATGCGCACGTTCGGGTCTTGCCGTGGCGCGCAGGAAGTCGTGCGCCGGCTGGATCCCGAAACGCTGGTGCTGCTTCAGGCCTACAGCGATGGCGTCAACGCCTGTATGGCTGCAACACGCGAGAAGCGGCACTATCTGTTCGCGCAACTTGGGCTGGAGCCGGAGCCGTGGACGCCGGCCAACTGCATCGTGTCCTGGTGGCATCTGGGGCAGTTCTTTGCCGGGGATGGCACACGCGAGCTGATCCATTATCGGAACACGGTCGCTGGCGGTGCAGCGCCGCCCGGCAGAGCTGCGCGTGGTGCTCCGGGGCGCGCTGCTCCGGGGCGCGACGTTCCCGAACGTGGCGCGGCACGCGGCGAGGAGCGACCAGCGGCAGGCAAGCTGGCGCCACTGCCGCCGGATGACGCCGCGGCCGTCATCCAGCGCGAGGATGTCACTGATGAATGGCTTCGCCAGACGCAGGACTTCATGCGGCGCTACGGTCCTCCGGCGACGGGGCCAACGACAGAAGAGGGACCGAAGTTCAGCCACGCCTGGGCGGTGGGCGGCGGGCGCACCACAACCGGATCGGCCGTGCTCATCAGCGATCCGCAGACCCCCGTGCGCAATCCATCGCTGTTCTACGAATTCCACATGATGGGCAAGAGCTTCAATGCCCGGGGCATCGGCGTCCCCGGCAGCCCGATCATCCTCATTGGCTGGAACCAGAACGTCGCGTGGGGCATGACCGCGCTGGGGGCCGATCAGGCCGATCTGTTCCGCCTGAAGACCGATCCGAAGCATCCGGATCAATACTTCTTCGATGGGCAGTGGCGGCCGATGACGGTCCTCCGCGAGACGATCAAAGTGCGCGGCGGCCAAGAGGAGCCGTTGGTCATCCGCCAGACGCATTGGGGGCCGGTGGCGACGGCGTTCTGCTTCGCACTGCCGGGCGAGGGCGAGGTCGCGCTCCAGCGAATTCCCGTCTGCACGCCCGAGCGTGAGACAATCTCAGGCGCGCTGGGCATGATGCGGGCGAAGAACGCCGACGAATTTCTGTCAGCACTGGGCGACTGGCGATTTCCCAGCGTGAACGTGGTCTTCGGCGATGCAAAGGGAGACATCGGCTTCTCCATTGCCGGTGCGATCCCCATTCGCTCGCCGCTGGAGCCGCTGGCCGGCGCTGCCGCCATGGACGGCACATCGGCCCGGTTCGACTGGCAATGCATTGCCCCGCCTGACCTGCTGCCGCGGTTGATCAACCCCAGGCGCGGATACATCGCCAGCGCCAACCACCGCGCCATCGCCTCGTTCTATCCGATCCCGCTGGGCGCCAGCACCGGCTGGCTGGGCGACACCGAGCGATCCTGGCGACTGCGCGAGCGGCTGGAGATGAAGGCGAAGCTCTCGGCGCAGGATGTGCTGGACATCCACTACGACAGCGTGAATCCCACGCGCCGGGATATCGTGCGCCTCGGCCTGCATCTGCGCGATGTCCTCAAGCGCGAGCTGTCCGAAGGAGCCACCAGTGCCCTGGAGCAGCTCCGGCCGTGGTATGCGGCCGGCGCATCATCCGACCTGAGGGCAGCGGGCGCGGAACTGGCGTGCGAGATCCCCACGTTCTTCCGCATCATGACGACGGACCTGGCCCGCATCTACGGCGGCGGGCAGAGCGGCCTGTGCTATTTCCTGAAGACGCTTGACGCGCGCCTTGGACAGAATCCCAGCGCCGACATCACGCCGCTGGAGCAGGCCTTTATCGACAATTCACTCGCCGCCGCGTGGACCAGCGCCGTGCAGCGTTACGGGCGCGACCCGAGGCAGTGGCTGGCGATCGCGCGCCGGCAGGTGACCCAGCGCCGGCTCGGCTATTTCGAGACGCTTGACGGCTTTGGCCCGCTGGACGCAGAGAAGTCGCTCTCAATGCCCGCGTTGACGTGCGTCGATGGCGGCACGATCAGGTCGCAGGCCGCCCAGTCCTACACGCAGTTCGTCCCGCTGCACGACGTGGACGCCGCCCTTTCGATTCTGCCGATCGGGACCTCGGAGATTCCCGACAGCCCATCGCGCACGTGTACGATGCGGCTCTGGGCGGCAGGGCAATTGCACGCTGCACCCTTGTCGCACGAGAAGGTTGAGGCGCTGGCCGTGTCAAAGCGAATACTGGGCATAGGCACTGCGGCATCGGCGCCAGGCTCGCTTGGGAATTAGTCGGCGGAGTCCAGGATCAGCATCGCATCTTCCCAGCCGTTTGGCGTCGAGAACGATTCGACCCCGTTGAGGGTGTACTGACCGATTGGTTTGGACTCGCCAGTCTTCGGGTCGATCCAAATTGCCTTGGCCTTGTTCGCGCCGGCCAGCTTGTTCATGTTGATGGCAAAGGTGGCCTTGCTGCCCAGATAGACCATGATCCACCGGCCGTCCTTGTGGCGGGCGGCCAGGTTCAGTACCTGTCCTTTGGTATTGCCGCCGGTGGCGAAGATGCTTTGGTCCGGGACCAGGTACCACCATTCTTTCCGATCCAGGAAGACCTTTTTGAGGATGCCCATTTGGGCGGCTCCGGGGGCATCCAGCGCCTGCTTCCATGTGGGCAGAATCCGCCAACTGTCGTTGTGCCCGTAGGAGTGATGGCCGCCGGCGAGGTAGGTGTAGTAGGCCTGGCGGCGGATCCAGAGCGGGGTGACCTCGAAGCCGTACTCGGAGCCATGCTCGTAGGCGCCCTCCCCCATGACCACGGGCTTCACGGTCTTGAGGTTGTAGTCCTTGCTGACCATGGGGTGGATCTGCTCGACCCATTTCCAGGTCTGGATGGCGCTGAAATCCAGCCAGGGCTCATCGTGCAGGAAACCGGAGGCATGGGGCGCGGGATCGGGCTTGAAGGTGATCAGATGGCGGCCGCCATCTCCTTCGCGCAGGCCTGTTGCCAACTCCCTCATGACAGGCGCAAACTCATCCTGTGTCGCGGGGGCGCTGGACCAGACGAGGTTGGGGGCGTCCTTGTAACGCTGTCCGACCCACTTGCCCCAGGAGCGGGCATTGGCGGCGGTGACGAACTTGCGATGGCGCTGGTGAAAGACCGTCATGGAGATGACCAGGTGATTCTCGCGCGCGATCTGGAGGACGGCATCAACGTTCTTGAAATATGCCTCATTGGGCGTGAGAGGATTGTTGTCGATCCAGGGCTTCTCGCCGTAGACGTTGGCCTGCGTGCCATCGCCGACGCCGGTAAGCATGACTTGGGCGACGGAGAAGCCTTTCTCTTTCGTCTTCTCAATGATCGTCCGGGCATCCTCCCGGCTGTAGCCCCGGAAAAGCTGCCATTGCGTCGTGCCCAGCCAGAAGAAGGGAGTGTCCTTCTGGTCCACGAAATACCGGCCGTTGTCGCTGACCTTGATGGGATACACCGTCTCTGCACTGAGCGCCAGGCTCGCGCAGGCCAACAACGCCGCACACGCCGCAACTCTGCTGATAAGGGCTGTCATATTCACTGCTCCTTCCTCAAGCGGGGAGTCTATGGCTACGGCAGGTCGCAGCGCACGATCGCGTCCGGCACTTGCTTCTCGGTGGATCGCCAGGTGTAGAGGGATTTGCTCTTGACGTTGTAGGCGATTCCGTTGGGTTTGAAAGGGATGGGGTCGGCCAACTTGTCCCAGTTCTGGCCGCCGTCGGAGGAGACGTAGATCTGCTGGCCGCCGAGGGCGGCGACCTTGCCAGGTTCGAGCTGGATGGGCGAAAGCTTCGCGGGGCCGGGGAGCTTCTGCCAGGTCCTGCCCTTGTCGGCACTCTTCACGATGCCATTGCCCCAGCAGATTCCCCAGTAGATCGCGCCGTCGGAACCGAGCAGCGCCCGGCCGGCGCAGCCGAGGTCGGAGACCTTGGCCCAGGTGGCGCCGCCGTCTTCAGTTCGATAGGTGCCCAAGGATTTCTGCTGGGCCCAGCCGGCCGTGTTGATGAGGAAGGTCTTGGAGTCGATGACGATCGGATCGGTCGAGTGGTTGCTGTCGGCGGGCAGGCTGTCGCCGATCTTCTGCCATGTGACGCCACCATCGGTGGATTTGTGGGCGCTGCGGGCCTGCTCGTGCAGGCCGACAACCAGGGTCTTGCGCTGGGGATCGGTGAAGTCGATGCCGATGCCGTCCATGTGGCTGAGGTTCCCCAGGCGATGGAATGTCTTGCCGGCGTCGGCGGTGACAAAGGGGGAAGCACCATAGCAGCCGCTGATCCAGAAGCGGCTGCAGTCCTTGGGGTCGAAGACGATCTGGTGAGGGCGGCTGCGGATCTGCTCTTTGTCCTCTGTGCCGAGTTTGCGCCAGGACTTGCCCTGGTCGTCGCTGCGCCACAGGCCGGCTTCGCTGATGCCGGCGATGATAGCGGGGCTGTCGGGGACAGCGACGACAAGGCAGACGCCGGCGTAGCCCCATTTCTCGCCGCCCACGCTGCTGGTGACGTTGACCCATTCGGCGTGGGCGGCCGCACAACACATCACGGCCGTCAGACAAGACATGCAACCAGCGAATATCCATGTGTTCATGACTGTTACTCTCGTTGCCCACACCTTGCACCTTCTCGCCCTGATGTATTACGCAGCGAATCGGACGACCGTTGTCTGATATGAGCACGGCTACTGCCATCGCCCATCGCCTGCACATAACAAACCGACGTGATCGTGCAGAAAACAAGAGGGACGGCGCCCGATCGAACAGGCGACATAGGATGAAGGGAATAACTACGATGATCACGGTTGCCAGAGCATTCCGGCTATTCCTTTACCTGATGGTGGCCGCGTAAGCTGCCGAACGGACAGCAGCCGGGGCGTGCTGCGGGCGCAAGGACCGTTGGCCGAGTTGTCCAACAAACCCAGCCCCCGCATCGAGAAGATCAAAGCACTACAGGTCAACTCTTGGCTGCAGCTGGGTGCTCCCGCCCGCGATCGTGTGTTTTCGGCAGACCTGAAAAACCCCCAAAAACCCGCGCGGTGACGCGGTGGCCGCGGCGGAGATCACGCGATCGGGCAGACGTGGTTCGTTGGCGGGAGGGGACGTGGAGGTAGGGAGCGAAGCGCAGCGATCATCCCCCGTGGCAGCCCTGGCCTGATTCGAGCGTGGCCAGGTAGTTCCACGGCATCCAGTCGGCGGGGACGGCGGCCAGCTCGCTC